>SHXR01000068.1 GCA_009693235.1 Betaproteobacteria bacterium
GCCTTCGATATAGCCAAACACGCAGTGCGTTGCTTCGGCGCGGGTGGCGAAATCCTGCCCATGCGTCTCTTCGACCTTCATCGAATGCCAGAAACTCTCCATCGGTGCATTGTCATAGCAGTTGCCGGTGCCGCTCATCGATTGACGCATCGCCCTGGCCGTGAGCCAGGCGCGCACCTGGTCACTGGCGTACTGACTGGCACGATCAGAGTGGAAGATCAGCCCCGGCGAGGGCTTACGTGCGCTGTCGGCCATCCGCAACGCATCCAAGTACCAGCCCTCGTGTCATGTGCTCAGCCATCGCCCAACCGACGATCCGGCGGGTATGCGTGGGGTCACCTGAATGAGGGTGATTTGATCGATGTGTCGCGGCTGCCGACCAACGAGCTTGCGGATTTGTTCGCTCTGGTGCTGTGTCAAGGGGTCGAACACTTGGCGCGACGCGGCCCTGAGCAAGGTTACGAATTGCATGAAGAAGAGATTGTCGGTGTGCGGGGTCGCATCGATGTCTTGCAATCGGCCCGACGGTTTCTACCCGTCCATGGTCGCGCCGCATGCAGCTTTGATGAATTGACCGTCAATACGCTTCCCAGCCAGATCGTGAAAACCACTTTGGGGCTTCTAGGCGGCGTGCCGATCCTAGATGACGGTTTGCGTAAGCGCGTACGCACGTTGCATCGAGACCTTCATGACATCGATACTATTCAGGTCTCAACCGGAATTTTTCGCCGCGTGCAACTGCATTCGAACAATCGCTTCTACCGATTCTTGCTTGAAGTATGCGCGTTGGTGCACGGATCGTGGCTCATGGACCAGACCTCAGGCTCGTACCGCTTCCGCGATTTCTCTCGTGACGAAAAGGCGATGGCCAAGGTCTTTCAGGATTTTTTGTTCAATTTCATCCGCACCGAGATCCCGACCTGGAACGTTACTCGAGATCGAATAAGTTGGTGTGCCACGAGCGTTACGGATCCTGAATTGTTGCTCCTGCCGCGAATGGAGACGGATATCTCGCTTCGTTGCGGTCGAGATCGCGTGATCATCGACGCAAAGTACTACCAGGAGACCCTAAGCCATAACTACGGCGTCGCCAAAGTCCATAGCGCCAACCTGTATCAGCTCATGAGTTACTTGACGAACGCTGAAAGAAAACCCGGAGACGCTCTTTCTGGCATGTTGATCTATCCCCGGATCGACCGCACCGTTCGAGAGACGTACAAGATTCAAGGTTTTGTGGTCCGCGTGTGTTAAGCAGGAAATTATTGGACTGACTCGGGAGGCGGGAGAGATTCACTAGAAAATGCCTCATGGTATCGAATTTCGCCGCAAAGCAAGGGTAAATTGCAGTGGGCGGCGGCTAAGGCGTGAGTGAAGGGCTTGGCAAAGCCCCAATCCTTTCATGTAACGGTGCCCCTCTCCCGCCGTGGGGCGAGGGGCTTTTCTACCCTGGGGGAAGGAATACCGCGTCCCAGGGCTGGTCTTCAGGACATCAGGATCGTTGCGATACCGCGCGAATTCCTACGAAGCCGTCGTTGCGCCGATCTTATGCCCGCTCTCGCTTTTCGTAAGCGTCATCGCGGACGATGCATCCTCGCCCATCCAGTCGTCCTTGATTTCAACGCCCAAGAAGTTGAGCTCGATGGTCACATCGTCCGGGTCTTTCAGGAAGATCTGATAGAGCTTGGCTTCCGGGAAATTGCGAAAGTGCATTTTGTTGCCGGTCTGCTTGATGCGCTTTTGCACGCCTGCTGGGTCTTCGGCGAGGAAGGCCACATGATCGACCACCCCGGAACCCTGCTCCTTTTCGTTGTGGATCTTCAGCAGGAACGTGTCTTTGATCGGATTCGGATCTTTCGAGGCGAGGTGTACGCAGATCTTGCCGTTCACACCAAGCCAGTAACCGGGAAAGCCGAAGTCCGGACGAAACACCTGCTCGAAACCGAGCACGTCACAATAGAAGTCCTTGGTTTTTTCTAGATCCTTCGCCACCAGCAGAAAGTGATTCAGTTCAGTCAATGCCATCGTGGTTCTCCTTGGCCTGTTGAAATCATTGGACCTCGCCCCAGGGCGAAAAGCAGCCTTGCAGACGGCCGCCGACGGAGTTTATTCGAGTTTGCCCAAGCTTGGGAGGTCAGTCGGGAAAATCCGTCCGGACACCGAAAAACATCCGGAAATGGTGACCAACGCGCGGCGCTGCAGGTCGGGCGGTCCACCGTTATGATCGGCGCACCATGCAAACCGGCAAACCCACCGCATCGCTCCCGCTCGCTGGCCTGAAAGTCCTCGACCTGTCGCGGGCATTGGCGGGGCCCTACTGCGGGATGATTCTCGCGGACTTGGGTGCCGACGTCGTCAAGATCGAGCCCTCACCCGAAGGCGAGATGGTCCGTAAATGGGGGCCTTTCAAAGACGACATCAGTGTCTACTACCTCAGCATTCATCGCAATAAGCGGAGCCTCGCGCTGAATTTTCGCGATCCGCGCGGGCTCGATCTCATTCGCCGGATGGCCGATCATGCCGACATCCTCATCGAGAACTTCAAGCCGGGCGTGATGGGCGAGATGGCGATGGATTTCGATGTGCTCGCCAAGCGCAATCCCCGTTTGATCTTCGCCTCGATCACCGGATTCGGCCGCACCGGGCCTTATGGCGACTGGCCTGGCGTCGATCAGATCGCGCAAGGGATGTCTGGCTTGATGAGTCTCACTGGGCAACCGGCATCGGGGCCGACGCGGGTCGGGATTCCAATCGGTGATGTCGTCGCCGGCATGTGGGCCGCGCTCGGCATCCAGTCCGCCGTCATCGAGCGCGCACGTACCGGCAAAGGTCAGCGGGTTGAAACGTCGCTGCTCGCCGGGCTGATCGGCCTTCTCACCGTACAAGGCCAACGCCAATTGACGTTGAACGAAACGCCTAGCATCGCGGGCAATGATCATCCGGTGATCTGCCCGTACGGGATGTTCGAGGCCAATGATGGTCCGTTCAATATGGCTGCCGCGACCGAAGACATGTGGGTGAAACTGTGCGGTTTGCTGGGGCTGGATGATCTCGTGACCCATCCCGATTTCCGTACCAATGCAGCGCGCCTGCGCAATCGCGATGAAGTGAAACGCCGCTTGAATGAACGTTTTGCCAAAGAAAAGAAGATGTATTGGACCAATGCGCTCGTCAAACTTGGATTGCCGGCCGGTCCGATTTTCACTTTGGACCAAGTCTTCAGCGACCCGCATGTCTTGGCGACGAAAATGGTGGAGGAGTTCGAGCATCCGCTGATCGGGACGATGCGCACCATGGCCAATCCGATCCGGATGGAGGCCCTCACCGGAAATTCCGTGCGGACCGCCCCACCGGCACTCGGGCAAGACTCACGTGCAGTGCTCGCGGACTACGGCGTGGCGGAGGGCGAGATCGAGGCGCTCATCACCGCGCGCGTGGTACAGACCAACGGATAATCCATGGCAATCGGTGAGCTTTCCTATGTGGCGTTGATTTCGCGGGAATCCGCCGCGGCCTGCGAAGTCTTTGGGCGTCATCTTGGCTTGCCGCGCCACGATCTTGCATATGGCGGCCAGACGCTGCCCGTGTTCAGCATCGGCCGTGCGGCGCTGGTGGTGTGTCCGCCCGAACATCCGCTCGTCGAAGGCGATGCCAATCCCGGTGTGCATCACATCGCTCTGGCGACTGGTGATCTGCGCGGCGCGGTGGATCGATTGCAAGCCGCAGGCATGCGAGCCGGTTCGCAAGTCGCAGGCTTGGCCGGTCGCGCGATGTGTCGCATCGATCGTGCAGCAACAGTCGGTGTGCGAACTGTTCTTACCGAACCGCTTGCATTCCCGACCCATGTCGGCGGGCCGATCGAGCGGATTGATCATCTTGGCGTGGCAAGTTCCGACGTGGGTGAAGATGAGCGTGCCTACTCGCGCGCACTCGGGTTCGAGGTCGAAAGCCGTCAGACCGATATGGAAGTCGTGATGGCGGTCGAGAGCTTTACGTCCGACAAGTACGGCGTGGTGTATCACAATAGGCAGCCCGAGCCGGTCGGCGGCCTGCGCGTCTGTTTCATCACGATCGGCGATTGCGAGCTGGAATTTCTCGCGAACTTCAATCCGCGGCAGGGCGCGGAAATAAAACATGGCGAACCCGGCACGACGCGGCAGGATCAAGGTGCGATCACGCGTTTTGTGCAGTCGCGCGGGCGCGGGCTTCACCATCTCGCATTGAAAGTGGCCGACATCAACGAAACGCTCGCGAAGCTCGCCGCAGCCGGCTTACCGATGATCGACAAGGTGGGGCGTCCGGGCTCCCGTCGGGCGCTCATCGGATTTTCGAATCCGAAGGCGCTGGGCGGTGTCCTGATGCATATTGTTCAACGATCTTAGGAAGAAAATGCCAACAACCGGCAGTGAATCACTGATCGTCGCCGAGCGCATCGATGCGGCATTGGTCGTTCGCATCAACCGGCCCGATGCCGGCAATTCAATCAGCCATGAAGCGGCGCTGGCGATGCGCTCGCACGTCGATGCGGCAGCCAAGGATGTCTCGTTGAGTGCTTTGATTCTCACTGGGACCGGATCA
The DNA here is from genome assembly GCA_009693235.1 of Betaproteobacteria bacterium. Classification (GTDB taxonomy): domain Bacteria; phylum Pseudomonadota; class Gammaproteobacteria; order Burkholderiales; family SG8-39; genus SHXR01. The sequence continues at coordinate 4,576 of SHXR01000068.1, forward strand.
CGATACTTTTGCAGCGGCGGCGATCTCAAAGCCTATGCGAGCATCGAATCATCGGCTGAGTTGAATCGAATCTTCGGCACCATCCGCGATACGCTCGATGCACTTGAAACTCTCGATATTCCGGTGATTGCCGCCGTCAATGGTTTTGCGCTGGGCGGCGGTGCGGAGATCCTACTCGCGTGCGACGTTCGCATTGCCGAGGAAAGTGCCCGCATCGGCTTTCCGCAATCGCGGCTTGGCTTGTTACCGGGATGGGACGGCACCGAGCGACTACTCCGCATCGTCGGTCGATCGCGTGCCTTGCGTCTTCTGGTCGGCGAGCCGCGGTTGCGAGCGGCAGAGGCTATGGCGCTTGGCCTGGTCGACGAAGTGGTCGCAGACGGTGCCTCGTTGACCCGGGCACTGGCGGTTGCGGCGAGTTTCGCAGGCGTTGCACCGCTTGCCCTCCGCGAAGCAAAAGCTATTCTGCGTGCCGGTGGTCAGGGCACGTTCGCCGAGCGCCGGCAACAGGGCCGTAGCGCTTTCGCGAAGCTATGGTTTACAACTGACCACAAAGAAGCGGAAGTGGCGTTTGCCGCGAAACGAACACCGAAGTTCGTCGGACGTTGATTACGGGGACACCCATCATGAAGATCTACCGTCTTGCTTGCACCATTGCGGCACTTGTCGTGCCGTCTCTCGCGTTTGGTCAGCCTGCCGATTTTCCCGCCAGGCAACCGATTCGATTGATCGTGGGATTTGCCTCAGGTGGTGGCACCGATGCCATTGCACGTGCGCTCAACACGCGCCTTGGTGAGATTCTGAAGCAATCAGTCGTGGTCGAGAATCGTACAGGCGCGGGCGGCTCGCTCGCGACCGATGTCGTTGCGAAAGCCTCGCCGAACGGCTACACGGTGAGCTTCACGCTCAATTCGCATGCCATCAATCAGGCGCTCTATCCGAGCCTGCCGTTCGATACCGAACGCGATTTGCGCGGCGTTGCCTTGCTTGGCGCGTTGCCGCAGGCACTTGCCGCCCATCCAAGCGCTCCCGCCAACACTGTGCAGGAGTTCCTGCAGCACGCGAAGAACAAAGCCGATCAACGTGGACGCACCTATGCCAATGGCGGTGTCGGTTCGCCCGGCCACTTCGCGGCTGCGTATCTTGAGTCACTTGCGAATGTCGAATTCGTGCATGTGCCGTATCGCGGTGCGGGACCGGCGATGGTCGATGTGATCGGCAATCAGGTGCCCTATATTCTTTCCACGCTCACTGGTCTCTTGCCGCACATCAAGGCAGGCAAACTAAAGGCGCTGGCGCTTACATCGGCCGAACGGTCACCGCTCTTGCCCAACGTTCCAACCATCGCCGAGAGCGGATTTCCGGGCTACGACATGGACACCTGGATCGGCATGTTCGTGCCGCGCGCGACACCCGATACCGTCGTGAAGACGCTGTATGAAGCGGCGATGGAGTCGTTGAAATCGCCAGCGGTGCGAGAGCGCATCGAATCGCAAGCCGGACGGGTTGCCGGGGGCACGCCGCAGCAGCTCGATGCGCTGGTCGCGGACGACATCAAACGCTATCGCAAGATCGTCCAGGAGCGAGGCATCAAGGCGGAGTAGCGTCTGCGTCACTCATTCCCTTCCCCTCTCAATCTGCATGGATGTTTAGCAATTAGTCAATCGACGATTCCCGCCCGCTCGCCCTCATGCACAGCGTCTTTGATCGACCGGGGCGCCAGTGCATCACCGACCACGCGTAGATCGAGCGCGGGTCGCGTCGCGCGGAGCGCAAGTGCGAGGGCGTCGTCGGCGCGGTGCAATCCCGATACCACCACCGCATCGATAGCGCCGAGATCTTTCTCGCGATTCGAGTACGCGTGTCGCAACACCGCCCGAAGCTTATCGATGTGTATGAGATCATGCGCTGGATAGGTCGTGACGCCAAGCGCGTCCAGGCGGCCCAACATGCACGTGAGGTTCGCGGCCGGCAGGTCATGCCCGATCATCTGGTGATAGCTGACGAGATGCACTTCTGCGCCGCGACTTGCCAGCCATTCGGCAAGTGCGCCGGTGGCGAAGTAGAGATCGCGATCGAGCACGATCACGCGCGGCCAGCGCGGTGCGTCGTTGCCTGCGAGCTGATCGATCGCCTCGGTGGCGGCGAGAACCGATACGCCATTGGCGTGCGGGAAGAGGGCGCGATGTGGTCCGGAGCCGGTTGCGATGATCACTGAATCCGGTGCCATCGCGAGCACGGTCCGGGCAGTGGCCTCTTCGCCAGTTCGTAGCTGGACGCCTAATCGACGTACCTCGCCAGCGAGATAATCGATCACATTCATTGTCTCTGCATCGCCTGGGATGCGCGCTGCCCAACGCAATTGGCCGCCAAGCAGCGGCGCGCGTTCGAACAGGACGACTGCATGACCGCGTTGTGCTGCTGCGTTGGCCGCCGCGAGGCCGGCCGGGCCGCCGCCCACCACGACGACGCGTTTCGCGGTCGCCGATCGCACGATGTTGCCAAGCTCAAGCTCGCGGCCGGCCTGCGGATTCTGAACGCAGGTGATCACTTGGCCGTTGGTAATTGTCTGCCAACACACATTGCAATAGATGCAGCGGCGAATGCGATCGGCGTTGCCCGCTCGCGCCTTGGCGACCCAATCCGGATCGGATAACAACGCGCGTCCGAGCCCGACCGCATCGGTAGCGCCATCGGCAATCACCGCGTCGGCTTCATCGGGTGTGCGAATGCGTCCAGTGGCAATGACTGGTACGCGCTGCAGTGCGCCGCGAATCTGGCGCGCGTGTTCGATATAGGGCAGCGGGGGCTCGCGTCGGTCGGGGATGTGTCCGGCGATGCTCATGAAGTTCGCCTGCGACAGCGCGACATAGTCAATCTGCGCGCGCGCTTCGAGCGCGGCGGCAATCGTGGCCGACGCTGCGACATCCAGGCCCTCAGGCACGAACTCGGTGCTTGCCAAGCGCACGCCGACAATGAGGGTGGGGCCACAGCGTTCGCGGATCGCATCCAACACTTCGCACGCGAATGCCAGACGTCGATCGAAATCGCCACCATAGCGATCGTTGCGATGATTCGATAGCGGTGACAAGAACTGCTGGACGAGGTGGCCTTGCGCGGCGTGCAGCTCCACGCCATCGAAGCCTGCTTCCTCGGCACGCAGCGCGCCGAGTACGAAGTGATCGCGCATCTGCTCGACTTCAGCCAGACTCATTTCGTGCGGCGTATACCCGGAATACAGACACGGTATTGCGGATGGCGCCCACAGCAATTGCGGAGAATGCAGATGAGTCTGACGTCCGCCGTGTAAGAGCTGCGCGATGATGGGTACCCGGTGCTCATGGACCCGGGCCGCGATTCTTGCCAGACCGTCGACGCAGGCTGGCTCGAAGGTGCCGATCGCAGTCGCCGCACAGTTAGTGGAATGCACCCGCAGTCCCTCGGTGACGATCATGCCCACGCCGCCTGCGGCGCGGCGCGCATAAAATGCCGCGTGGGCCTCGGTGGGCAATCGATTGCGCGCGAGCACACTCGATAACGGTGACATGACCGCGCGATTGGTAATCTCAATGCGGCCGATGCGAAGGGGGCTGAATAGATGGGTCATCATGGCGGACAGTTGAATGTAGAAACGCCGCCGTGTCAACGCGAGATCGGACGCCGCCATGGCACGCGTTATGATCCAAGCAGCCGTCAACCGTTTCGGGTCTGTCCTATGCCACGCCTCAGCCGCCTCGCCGTTCTTTTCGTTATTGCGATCGCTACCTCTGCCGCCACGGCGCAGCAGGATTGGCCAAGTCGACCGGTCACGCTAATCAACCCATTTACCGTAGGCTCCGCGGTCGATGTGGTCGCGCGACTGGTCTGCCAACAATTGTCAAAGAATCTCAATCATCAATTCGTCATCGAGAATCGCACCGGTGCCTCCGGCAATATCGGCACCGAAGCGGCCGCACGGGCGCGACCCGACGGGACGACCTTTCTGGTCGGCTCGCCTGGGACGATGGCGATCAATCCGTGGCTCTTCGCCAAGCTCCCTTACGATGCGATCAAGGATTTTGTTCCGGTGACGCAACTCGTGGCCTTCCCGCAGGTGCTGGTCGTCAATGCGGCCCTCCCAATCAAGTCGTTCGATGATCTCATTGCCTATGTGAAGGGCCGCCCAGGGAAAGTCAATTACGGTTCGTCGGGGCAAGGGTCCACCTCGCATCTGGTGATGGAACTCATCAAAGCCGATGCAAAACTCGACATGGTGCATGTGCCCTATCGTGGCGGGACACCGGCGATGCAGGCACTCATTGCAGGCGAAGTACAGGTCGCGGTGGAAGGACTGCCTTCGCTGCCCGGGCATTTGAAGAGCGGTGCGGTGCGTCCGATCGGCGTAACTTCCGCTACGCGTGCACCGACGCTGCCCGATGTACCGGCGCTATCCGAATCGATTCCCGGTTTCGATGCGGCGGCATGGATCATCCTATTCGCGCCGGCCGGTACGGCTGCCGCCATCGTTGAACGGTTGGCCAACGAATCGCGGCGCGCGATGGAAGATCCCGTCGTGCGTGCACGGCTTGCGGAGATGGGCGCCACCATCGTTGGATCAAGTGCCGCCGCTACGGCGGCGCTGCATCATCGCGAACTGGAAAAATTCAAGCGTGCGGTGGCGATTTCCGGAGCACGTGCCGAGCAGTAATCAGCGTAATCCATGAATCGATCGCGCCGCCAGCATGGCGAGGCCGAACGATTGACCGAGGCCGTTGCCGGGCAGATAGCCTTCGCCGCCGTGACCAGCCAAGCTTGCCGCCGCACCGCCCGCAGCATAGAGACCAGCGATCGGCGTGCCATCGTCGCGACACACGCGCGCATGACGATCGACCGCAAGACCGCCCTGCGTGTGGGCCAGCGCCCCAGTGACCCAGCCGGCGTAGAACGGCGCCGCCAAGCTCGGCCCGAAGCGAGTGCGGCCCAGGGAATCGGCCAGCTCCCCATTGCGCGCGCGTTCCACCTGTTGGAAGCTCGCTTGCAAGGCATCAGCCGTGATACCAGCCGCTTGAGCGAGGGCGTCAAGATCCATTGCTGAGAACACGCCGCCCGCGCGCCATGCTTCCTGATAAGGACCTTGACGCATCGCGGCATCGTGGCAGCGCTGATCAAACACTTCAAGCGCGACGCCGCCTGGCTGCGCGAGGACGTATTGACCAAGCTCCGAAGGTCCGAAATCTTCACGCACGAAACGCTCGCCCATCCGATTCACCATGAACGCGCCAAGCAGCGGCAAGCCCATTCCTAGCCGCGTGCGCCCGCCCGGTGTGACATGACCCTGGCCCTGATAGCCATTCATGAGCGCGACCCCCGCGCCAAGGGCACGACCCCACTCGATCGCGCAGCCGTCATTGCGACCGGCGCCGATGTGAATCGCATCGGCCATGGTGGGCACGAACTCCGCGAGTAAGGTGCGATTGGCGGCAAATCCACCGGTGGCAAGGAGCACGGCGCCCGCGCGCAGCTCATGTGCCACACCTTGCTCGCGCACCACCATACCACGCACGACGTCCGCTTCAATAAGCAGTCCGCGCACATCGGCATTCTCGATCACCACGATATTCGGTTCACCTTCAATCCGCGCCCGCAATAACGCGTGCAATTCGCGCCCCGATTCCTTTTCAGTTGCGTGCAGGCGCGGGACGCGATGTCCTGGCGCTGGAACGGTCGCGGCAAGATGTAAGGCGATGCCCAGCGACTCGGACAAGAACGTCGCAACCAACGGGGATGTTTCCGCGACCGCATCGACGATCGCATCGTTTGCATCGCCCGCCGCTTTGGCACGAATATCCGCTGCCCAGATTGCAGGTGAATCCTCGATGCCGGCGGCGTGTTGATACAGGCTGCCCGCCGCCGGAAAAAGTCCGCCGCTGACCAGCAGGTTCGAGGGGCCATCCCAGTCACGCTCGATGAGAACGATGCGCAGGCCATCCCGCGCCGCGACGAGCGCGCCCAACATGCCGGCCGCGCCGGCACCGGCGATGATGCAGTCAAAGGGTTGGGTCGACATCGCGGTGTAGTAGGTGATTTGGCAGAGTCTATCAGCGCAGGAGAATCTGCCTAACGCAAGCGCCGCGACAGTTTGGCGAAGCGTTCTACCGCGACCATCAGAATCACCGTGAGCGCGATCCAAGCGCCCGTGGCGGAAGCGAGCGAAAACGGGTGGGAAAGGGGTGGGGAAAGTGGTCGCGGCTGTGATGCCGCGCGCCCGTTGGACGGGCGATACATGCAAGAATTGCAGTTCTTCTCGAACGACATTCGGCGAATAGAATATTCATTAACCAAACGGGGAGAAGGAATCTGGTTGAAGTGTTACAGGCCGTGATGATGTCATATTACAAGAGCTGACCCCTTTACCTCTCTGTCGTCGGTCAGTGTCGTTGTTGCTTCCGCCACTCCGCCAGCAGATCGCTTGCTTCCATCACCAACCCCAAGTGGAGTGACGTCATCGCGAGCGCGGCGTTTTCCAGATGTTCATCGGTGCCTCGCCCCCTCGTAACTCCCTCAATATTTGAGCACGCTGATTACGCGGGATAGCTTAATCAGCGGTTCCTTATCGCTTTCGGTGAGGTCGATTGTCGCGAGGGATGGTGCCTGCCCATGGTGCGGCAAGCGCTCAGACGGTGCATGGCGGTCGCGCTGCCCTGACGGACCTTGGCGTCGACATGCTGGTGACGATCGGCGGTGACGATACCGCGCACTCTGCGCACATGGTGGCCGCAGCCGCCGGTGGCGCGATTCGGGTGGCGCACGTCCCGAAGACGATCGATAACGATCCGCCGCTACCGGGTGGCATTCCGACCTTCGGCTTTGAGACCGCGCGCTCGGTGGGTGTCGAGCTCGTGAACAATCTGATGACGGATGCGATGACCACGCGCCGGTGGTTTCTCGTGGTGGCGATGGGCCGCACCGCTGGACACCTCGTGGTCGGCATCGGCAAGGCGGCGGGTGCCACGCTCACCTTGATCACCGAAGAATTACCGCGCGATCGTCCCATCAAACTCATGCACTTGGCCGATCTCATCGAGGCCTCGATGCTGAAGCGCATCGCACATGGGCGGCCGTTCGGTGTCGCGATTCTCGCCGAAGGCATCGCGCTCCGGCTCGATCAGGACGACTTCAAGAAGACGATGTCGCATGTCGAACGCGATGAACACGGGCACATTCGCCTGGGCGAACTCAATTTGGACGAGGTGCTGGTGGGCCTGATCAAAGAGCGATTTCAGGCGCGCGGTGAAAAAATTACGGTGGTGGCCAAGAACATCGGCTATGAGTTGCGGTGCGCCCCGCCGATCCCGTTCGATATCGAATACACCCGCAATCTTGGCTATGGGGCGGTCGATTACCTGCGTTCGCTACGTGCTTAAGGCCGCCCTGATATGGGCGCGATGATCACCTTCCAGGAAGGCGAGATGGTGCCGATGCCGTTCGGATCGTTCTCGGATGCAACGACCGGTCGCACGCGCGTGCGCGAGGTGAACATCGCGAGCGAATCGTTCAAGGCGGCGCTGCAATACATGATTCGCCTGGAACGCCAGGATCTCGAAGATCCGGCGCGACTCTCCGGTATCGCGCGTGCGGGAAAGATGACCCCCGCAGCATTCGCTGCGCGCTTCGGTTATCTGGTGGGGATGGGGAAGGGGCCGGCGCAGCGATGCGACCGGGTGCCCCCGATACTTAGGGAGCGCCCGCGCATCACCCAGTCGCGCCAAGCCCCGCAGTAAGTTCCTGATAGAGACGCACGTACTGCCGTGCACTGGCCTCCCAACTCGAATCGCGCCGCATGCCATTTCTCTGCAACGCCCGCCACGCGTCGCGATCGCGCCACACTGCAACGGCGCGCCGGATGGCATCGAAGAGTGCGGCACCGGTGGCCTCCTGAAAAACGAAACCGGTCGCATCGCCGGTGGCATCATCATAATCGGTGACCGTATCGGCCAGGCCGCCGGTGGCGCGCACGATGGGTGGGTTGCTATAGCGCAGGCTATACAGTTGATTCAAGCCGCACGGCTCGAACCGCGAGGGCATCGCAAACATGTCGGCACCGGCTTCAATCCAATGCGCAAGGCGTTCCTCGAATCCGATGCGTGCGGCGATGCGTTGCGGATGGTTGCCGTAGTACTCGACCCCGTTTAGTTGAAATGCGTCGAGAGGAATATCGAGCGCCGGCAATACGCTACCTGGGAAAATCCCTTGGTGAGCCATGTTGTGCACCGTCATAATGGTGCGCACGTCGGTTACGCCGGCCCAGCGCAAATACGCCGGGACTAAGCCCGAAATCCAGTCATGGCAATGCACGATGGTGGGTCGAAAGCCATCAGCGAGTCCCCATTGCGCAATGTTCGCTGCGATCTTGCCGAACAAACCGAAGCGAAGATGCATGTCGGCCCAATCGTGGCCGTTCGCATCCTGATAGGCACCTCCTTCGCGATCGAAGAGCGGCGGACAATCGACGGCGTAAAGCGGGACGCCGTTGACCTCACCCAGCGCAAGCACGCGCGCTGCGGGAAACACGCCGCCCGGAGCGGGATACTCGGCGACGGACCGCGCTTCACGCCCGGCCAACAGGGTCGGATAGGCGGGGATGAGCACGCGCACATTCACGCCTGCAACGCGCAGCGCGGGCGGCAGGGCGGCGGTTACATCGCCAAGGCCACCTGCCTTGATCCATGGCGGCAGCTCGGGTGACACGAACAGGACGGTGGGGCCGATCTGCGGGTTAGTGGGAAGGGGTTCGTTGCCTGCCGCGGGCGTACGAGCCTTGCGCGGCGCGCGCCTTGGCTGCGTGCCGCCGCCCGCTCTATCCATCGCATGAGTCCCATCTCGAGTTGTCGGCGTGTGAGCCATGAAAAAGCGTTACGTCACGGCATGCGGAACGACCGCAAGATGCACCGTCAGTGCTTGCGCCGTCGCGGCGTGTGACCATTCGAAGCGCAGCGTCGCTGCCTGCATGATTTTCTCAAATCCGGCCTCGGAACGGCTTACCGCAAAATGCGGTGCGGCGACCAGGTTCGCTGGTGGATCGACGGCGATTTGCAAGGCGCCGCCAAGCTCGCCGTCATCCAGCGACAAGCGCCGCACGGCGGCCAGCTCGGACGATTGACCAAAGCCGCACGGGATCGAACCGTCCGCCAGGATGTAGCGACCGGCATAGCCATCAGCGCTTGGCATGGCCACATTGATCTCGACGGTGAAGCGGCCCGGCGCGCAGGTAGTGAACTGATAGCCGGTATCGTGCTGGCGCCTGCTCGCTAGTTGTTAGTCAGCTGGTCGCAGCGAATCGCGCCGCGCCGAACAAGGCCGCCTTGTCGTTGAGGATCACCTTCACCGGCATCGCTTCCATAAGCGGGCGCATGCGCCCCTTGGCAAGAAACGCCTCCATGAAGGGCTTGCCGGTCATTTTGTCGATGATGCGGGGCGCGATGCCACCGCCAATGAACACGCCGCCGGTCGCCATCATCTTCAATGCGAGATTGCCGGCTTCCGCGCCATACAAGCGGACGAACGTATCGAGCGCCTGCACCGCGATCGGATGACTGTAGGACAATGCGGCACGGGATATCGTGGCGGCTGGATCGTCGCTTGCCAGTAATGCATCGATTGCCGTATCGGCCGGTTGACCGCCCATGCCTTGCAATGCGCGAAAGATATTGTGCAGCCCCGGCCCGGAGAGCACTCGCTCCACACTTACGCTCTCGTGTTACCTACCATATGGGCACCTGGCATCACGCATTAACAGTACTCGATCGTCCAGCGCGCTTTGCCGTGCTCATGTGGCGGGACGGCACGCCGGCGGACGAAGAACTCATCACGCTGGCAGCGCCGTTGACCGTTGTGATTCCCCGTTGATGCGGCTGCCCATGAAATAGCAGATCTACCGTTGACGCATTTCAACGCGCGCCTATTGTGTTGCCGGTCTTGGACTGTGTTTCTGCTTGGTCGACAGGTCGCCGGCGCCCGATCACGGCTGCCGACCGGCTTGCCCACTCCGGCCAAGGCTCTGGTGTCTGCATCGGCGCCGTAACCGTGCAAGTTGCCACGATCCGCCACCTTGATACCCAAATGTGCGTGAAAATGGCGCATTGCAGAAGACCATGAAGCCCATCATGAGCATTGCCATTGAACCCATTGATGCCATCGGCCGCCCCTCCTTCGCCGCGGAGGTCTCCGGCATCGATTTGACCGGGCGTCTTACCGATGTGGAAGTGAACGCGATTCACGCCGGCATGGACCAGTTCGGTGTGCTCGTCTTTCATGACCAGCACCTGGGCGATGAAGAGCAGGTTGCCTTCAGCCGCCAGCTCGGTCCGCTTGAGCAGGCAACCGGCGATATCCACGCCCCGGAAGACCGGCGCGTCAGCATGGATCTCAACGACATCTCGAACCTCGACAAGTATGGCGAGGTGCTTGCGCGCGATGACCGGCGGCGTCTGTTTGGCCTCGGCAATATGCTGTGGCATTCCGACAGTTCGTTCAAGGACGTACCGGCCAAGTATTCGTTGCTCTCGGCGCGCAATATCCCAACGGCCGGCGGCAACACCGAATTTGCCGATATGCGCGCGGCCTATGATGCGTTGGACGACGCGATGAAGCGTGAGATGCAGGATCTCATTTGCCTGCATAGCCAGCTCTATTCGCGCGGCCTCCTCGGCTTCGACGAATTCACCGCAGCGGAGCGCAAGAAAATGGCGCCGGTACGGCAACGCCTGGTGCGACGTCACCCGAAAACCGGGCGGTTGTCCCTCTATTTAGCCAGTCACGCAGGGGCGATTGAAGGCATACCGATGCCGGAGGCACGCGCGTTGCTGCGCGATCTCACCGAGCATGCGACCCAACGACAATTCGTGTACGCACATGTTTGGCGGCAATGGGATCTTGTGATGTGGGACAACCGCGTCACCATGCACCGCGCGTGCCGCTACAACCCGCTCGAAGTGCGCGACATGCGGCGCTCGACGCTCACCAACGAGGTATCCAGCCTGCAGCAGGTGCCTTGATTAGAAGAAAAAATCCGTCGGCGGCCCGCCCAGCATCACCGTGCCGTAGTTGAGCGCCGGCATATCCCAGTTGCCGACGATATGCGCCTTGATCGCTTCGAGGTCGCGGAACGCGCGCTGTACCGGATTCGATTCATGCAAGCCTTTGCCGCCTTGTCCATTCATGAGAATCTCGGCGGCGTTCTTTGCCATATGCACGGAATAGGCTTGGTCACGGCGGCTGCGCACGCGATGTTGAATCGTCAGCGTTTCGCCTGCGTAGATCTTATCCATGGTCTCTCTGAGCGAGCGGTTGTAGAGGAGGCTCGAAGCATCCACCAGCGCACCCGCTTCCGAGACGCGCATGGCAGTCGGCGCCTTCTTAGCCATCGGTGCATGATCGAAATGCGTTTCGCGGCTCCTCATCTCATCGAGGAAGACATCGAACGCGCCACGCGCGATACCGGATGCCGAGGCCGATATCGTGAATGGAAAAATCGACCAGACCGGTGCGCGGTAGAGGGGCGACGGATGGATCCGGCTGCCGGGAGAATTGCCTTCGCTGATGCCTGTGAGTGCGAGTACCCGGTGCGCGGGCACGAAGACGTCATCGACCGAGCAGCTTTTGGAGCCGGTGCCGCGCAGACCGAGCACTTGCCAATCTTCGATGACTTTGACATCACTACGCGGGAACATGAAAAAACGCATATCCGGAATCGGTGGATCGGTGCTGATCATGCCGCACACCGCACCCAGCAACACCCAGTCGGCATGATCGATGCCCGATGAGAACATCCACTTGCCGGTGACACGAAAGCCGCCGCTTGCCTGTGTCGCTTTGCCGCCGGGCGTGAAACTGGACGATGAGAGCGTCGGCTTCGCCCAATACTCTTGCTGCGCTTCAAGCGGGTAGTACGCCATGAAGAGATCATGAATGCTCATCAACGCGAACACCCATGCAGCCGAGCCGTCACCCCGCGCCAGTTCGGCCGCGACGTCATACATGAAATCAGGCGGCAGCTCCGGCCCACCGAATTTGCGCGGCTTCAACATGTACCAGAGATTGGAGTCCCAGTAGTCTTGGATCGTGTTCTTCGGCTGGCACATCGCTTCGTTGCCCGCCCGTGCGCGCTCGCGCAGCACTGGAATCAGCTTGGTTGCGCGGGCGATGCAGTCTTCACGCGTCCAAGAGACTTTGTTATCGGTGGTCATGCAGAGGCTCCTTGTTGAAGTCGTTCTTGATTTTAGCGGCGATGCGTTCGCCGGATGAATCGCATTGATTTCTTACCTGCCACCGCCAAGCTTCAACGCCGCGACCGCCGACGCGTACTGCGGTTTCATGTCCGTGGGATGGCCGACCGTCATGCCGAGGTCGCGCAACAAGCCGTCGTGGATGCCATAGATGAAGCCGTGGACCGTCACTGGCTGATTGCGTTCCCAGGCGTCGCGCACGATGGAGGTCTCGCACACATGGGCAACCTGTTCGATGACGTTCAGCTCGCATAGCCGATCGTGCTGTGTCACGTCCGCCAGCGCCGCGAGATGCGAGATATGCTTTTCCTCGACGTCGCGGACATAGCGCAGCCAATTATCCGATATGCCGATCCGTTGCCGTTGCAGCGCCGCCTTGACGCCGCTACATCCATAGTGCCCGCAGACGATAATGTGGCGTACGCGCAGCACATCCACCGCGAACTGGAGCACCGAGAGGCAGTTCATGTCGCTATGGACCACCACGTTGGCGACATTGCGATGCACGAATACTTCGCCGGGCAGCAGTCCCGCCACCGTGTTGGCCGGTACGCGGCTGTCGGAGCAGCCGATCCAAAGGTATTCCGGCGTCTGTTGTTGCGCAAGCTTGTTGAAGAAATCCGGATCCTGCGTGAGCACCGACTTCGCCCACCGGCGATTCAGTTCGAAAAGATGAGAAATATCGTCCATGCATCCACACCCAAATAAACGATCGTCTCAGACTACACGACTCAGGCCGTTCAACGCGGCGACCCGGTACGCCTCGGCGATGGTTGGATAGTTGAACGTGGTGTTGACGAAATACATCAGCGTGTTGGCATCGCCTGGTTGGGCCATGATCGTCCGGCCGATGTGGATGACGTCGTATTGTTCGCGCATGGAGGTTCCTAGAACTAGGTGCCGGGCCGATCATTCGTAAGCGTCAGCAGAATATCGGCATACCATGCGCAATTCAGCCCCAGGGTCTCGTCCAGATCGAGATCGCGAGTGCCGGCGTCGAGCCGTGCCGAGTGAATGCCAAGGAGCATCCAGGGTAGCGCATCCGGTGGTGCGTTTGGCGGGGCGATGCGCATGACAACCGGCGCACTGCTGGTTCCCCGGTGCGTCCTGGCATCGGGGAGGAAGTGGCCGTGGCCGCGGAACCGCAGACCAAACGAGGACGCGATAATCGCCTGGCGTGCCACCGGCAGGTGATGCAGCGTGTCGTGGAAACCAAGCGGAAAGCCCACCACCAGAATGGAGCTGCCGATCTCGGCGCGCTCGAACGCGCAGTGCAGATGGGCGGAGGTGAAAGCGAGGTACACCGCCGTCGCGGGCAGCGCTTCGCGTTCCAGTTCAATCACCGCCACATCGATCTCGCCGGCCGCATCTTGGCCTTGGCGCCAGATACTTTTGCCGTTCCGGTACAGCGGGATCGAGAAACCGATCGAGGCGCCGAGGTTGCCCGGATCGGTGTGTAGTTCGATCTCGATGCGGTCCGGCAGGTGCTTGCTTGGCACGTCGATCATCACATGCCGGCTCGTTACCAAAAACAAGCGGCCGTCCCGCGCAAAGAAAAATCCGCTCGCATTGGTGAGGGGCCGCTGCCCATCGAAGGTCAGCACCCGCGTGGCGGTGAGGAGCAGTGATTCAATCATAGGATTGAGGCGATTCTAGGCGACGGCATCGAAATAGCTTCAACCGGTGCGGTCCACATCCTAACAGGAGCAAAGCGCCCCACGGCGCCGTGATCGCGTAGATTTCGACAGGTGTCATGGCGTGCTTGCACGGTTCTTGCGTTGTGGGTGAGCGTTTGGCGATGGTGAGCGCCACATCGCGACGGTCAACGCCCCGCCATCTCCTCCTGCACCCGGTAAAACGCATTCACGCCCGCCGCCTCTCGTACATCGGGGGCATCCTGTCCGCCTGCCGCGGTCTTGTATGGAATGCCGATGGCGTCGGCGATGCGGGTGAAGCCATGGAACGCCGCGGCGGTGGCTGCCGCATCGACGAGCGCGGCGTCGCCCATCGCGTTTCGTATGGCCTTGCGCGCTGTGCGAATGCGATCGGAATCGCGCGCCACGACGGCTTCAGCGAATGCGACCAGGAGCGGTGCATGCGCGACCTTCGTGCCGTCAGTGAGTCCGGCGCTTACATCATGCAAATCGATCGCTTCGTTCGTATGTTTGGCGCTCGCACGGAGCATCATGGAATGAGCGGTCGTTCAATACGCGCACTGGTGCAGCGCGGAGACGCGGGCAGCGATGATCTCGGTTTGCGGTCGTGAGATGGCGCGAATCGATCGATCAAATTGATAGACATACTGCCCAGGCAGATAGTGGCAATTCGCCATCGCCCAGTAGTCGCGCAGCGACTGCGGCACCATCGACAGGCCGCGATAGATGTAGCCCGCTTTCGGGCTTGGATACATGGGGCCGTCTTCGTCAATGGCATCTGCCGGTTCGACGATCGGCAACCATGCAGCATTTTTTCGTGCACCGGGCGGGCGGTAGCGCGCAGGTTCCCCAGCGATAGGTAAGGGCAACGGTTGATCCGGTATCCCAAGACCCATGGTGCAGGTGTCCAACATCATGACCATCGCGATGAGGCCGACGATTTCCACATATTCGCCGTCGGTGAGTCCGGCATCCAGTACGGACTGCGACCATTTTTCGCTCAGACGGCCCGGATCGGTGACGGTGCGATGGATGAGCTCGATCTCAGGTGCTGACAACGCGCCAAGTGTTGCATGGGTGCCGCGCGCCGCATTGGGCGAGAGCGCTGCCTTCACCTCGCGACAGAACGCGCAGTGATCGCGCGCCTGCCGAATTTCGGCGGCGACCGCCAACCGTCGCTCGGACGTGAGCCAAGTGCCCGGACTCGCGATACGCGACCAGGCGTCGCGATGCGTGTCTTGCAGGTCTTGCCGCACCGGCACCTCGCTTTCCGCGATGGAGAGGCCGCTCATTGCGATCGATGCATTAGCCATTGATCAAGTTCCAAGAGCGGCGATCTGGCGATCGGTGAGCTCGATCGATTGGTAATCGGCCGGATGCGTGATCTCGATCATTTCGAGATTCTTTGACCAACCGGTCACGGCATGCTTGATGCCTGCGGGCAGCATGTGCACATCGCCCTTCGCGAGCTTCTGCTCGCCGCGACCTTCGTACCAAAATTTCACCCAACCCTTCAGCACGTAGACCAGCAGAAATTCACAGTCCGGATGCACATGATGACGGATCGGCGGTTCACCATTCGGTGCGGCGCGAATGACATGCGCCGAATACTTGCGACCGGTGGCTTCTTCCACGCCGAAGTGGCGGTATTCGAACTCCTCGCGCAGACCGCCCGATTCAAATTTGCCGTCTTTGGCGCGGGCGATCAGCAGCGGATACTTGGTCTTGGTGGGCTTGCGTGCGGCAGTATTCAGTTTGCGAGCGGTGGTCACATTGGTCTCCTTCGATGGGTTCGCGACGGGGGCCCCGTTTGTGCGGGACGCCTTTCGGGTAATCTTATGCCCGTTGCGCGGCGCGGACAAGGCTCAGTCTTGTCCAACGAGGTTTGATCCCGAACCGAAGGCCGTGATTCCAACGAGGTTTGATCCTGAAGGGCGCTGGCGAGTGGGGCGCGTAGAGGGGGCGGGGAGTCGATCATCGAAGGATGGTGATCGACATGAACGAGTCCAAGAT
>SHXR01000069.1 GCA_009693235.1 Betaproteobacteria bacterium
GAAGAAAAACGCCAACCGAGCCTTTGCGATGCTGACGATGCTCAACCTGCTCAAATGGGGCAGAGCCCTCACAGGAGAGGTGCGTCCAGCGTGAGCGAAATGCGGGGCATGGCCCCGCTTTCTGTCGCAAAACGCCCCGCAAGTTCGATAAATATTTCATTCGCTTCGCAAATTCGACAAAATCACACTCAGGGATCTCTCGTGCGGCTACTTGATCGGTGTTTCCATAAAGATGATGCCCCCCGGATTGTTCTCCCGGATGACCGCCGTGCGGGTGAGATCCACGACATAGATCTTGCCATCGGGTGCGGCGACGACACCTTCAGCGAACAGTCGGCCGCTGCGGGAAACCTCTTCCCATTTCGCCCCAGCCGCAACGATGCCGGTTGGCCCAGCCATCATCAATCCACATGCCGCAAGCAGCAGACCCGCCAAACCGGCAACGATCGCCAACACCCGGTGTTGATGCTTTAATATAGAACGCATGGCTCCTCCTGATCGGTCGCGGCGGGATAATATCCCGGGCCGACAATATGCCGGAAATCCCTGATAGAGCCGCCATGACGCACTCTTCGCACCGCCCGCACAACCGACGCATGATGCGCCTTGGCTTGTTCATGCATGGCGAAGGGCATCATGTGGCCGCATGGCGCGACCCGGATGTCGACGCCCGCGCCACGCAAAGCTTTGCGCATTACGCCAATGCGACCCAACTCGCCGAGCAGGGTTGCTTCGACATGGTGTTCAACGCCGATTCGCAATCGACATTCGGGCCGGACGACATCGATGCCTGGAAGCGCACCACGGCAGCAGTGAAACTGGAACCGATCACGCTGTTTTCGGCGCTGGCGGTGGTTACCAAGCGAATTGGCCTGGTCTGCACCTCGAGCACCACGTACAACGATCCGTTTCATGTCGCGCGTTTCTTTGCCTCGATGGATCGTCTGTCGAACGGACGCGCCGGCTGGAATCTCGTTACCTCATCGGCGGCTTCCGAAGCGTACAACTTCAGCTATGACGAACACGTCCCGCATGCCGAGCGCTATGTGCGTGCCAGGGAATTCGCGGAAGTCGTCTTCGGCCTGTGGGACAGTTGGGACGAGGACGTTTATCTCGGCGACAAAGCGTCGGGGCTCTATTTCGATCCGGCCAAGCTCCATACCCTCCATCACAAGGGTCGCTATTTCAAAGTGCGGGGACCGTTGACGGTGATGCGATCGGAGCAGGCGCGCCCGATCGTCGTACAAGCCGGTCAATCCGAAGATGGCCGTGACCTCGCTGCGGCCACCGCCGAAGTGTTGTTCACCGTGCAGCAGGACATGCAGCAGGCGCAGGCGTTCTATGCGGACGTGAAGCGGCGCGCGGCGGCGTATGGTCGCAGTAGCGAGGGGATTCTCGTTCTGCCGGGTGTGCTGCCCGTGATCGGACGAACCGAACGCGAAGCCCGCGAAAAATTTGCGGCGCTACAGCGGCTCATTCATCCGGAGCTTGGCATCGGAGTGCTGTCGGAAATCGTCAACATCGATCTTTCGAAGTTTGATCTCGATGGTCCGCTACCCGATGCACCGCTCACCAATCGGCAGCAGGGCCGCCAACAAGTAGTCTACGAGATGGCGCGCAAGGAAAATCTTTCCATCCGCAAGCTCATCGAACGGACCGTCGGTGCACGGGCGCACCGCATCGTCTGCGGCACCGCGCCGCAAATCGCCGATACCTTGGAGGAGTGGTTCGCGAGCGGCGCCTGCGACGGCTTCAACGTGTTGCCTCTTACCATTCCGGCAGGGTTGCAAGATATCGTCAACGAGTTGCTCCCCGAACTGCGCCGTCGCGGACTCTTTCGCACCGAATATGAAGGCCGGACCTTGCGGGAAAATCTTGGGCTGCCGCGGCCGGTGTCGCGGTATGCACGGTAGCGCTATGATCGAACCCATGACCACCACTCGCCGCATTGCGATCATCGGTGCCGGCCTCGGCGGTCTTGCCACGGCGCGCGCGCTCATCCTGCAGGGCTTTGAGGTGCAGGTGTTTGAGCAAGCCCCCGAACTGGCGGACTTCGGCGCCGGCATCAACATCGGCCCCAATGCAGTGAAGGTGTTCAACGCACTGGGTCTGCAGGAACGCCTGCATGCGGTATCGCATGAACCCTCCGGCATTGCCTGGCGCGACTGGAGCGATGGCAGGCTGTTGAAGCGCGTACCGCTGGAGGATTCGGGCGGGCGCTTCGGCGCGAGCTACTACGTCGTCCATCGCGGCGATTTGCATAACCTGCTCGCTGAATCGCTGCCGCCTGCTGTCGTCCAGGTCAACAAGCGCTGTGTGGGCGTTGAACTACGGCCTCAATCGGTCGGCCTGTCGTTCGCCGACGGCACGGAGGTCGAAACAGATGTCGTCATCGGCGCCGATGGCATTCGCTCGGCAGTCCGCAAGATCTTGTTCGGCGGCGAGGGGCCCCGCTATGTGGGGACGATGTGCTGGCGCACCTTGGTGCCCACCAGCGCGCTGCCACCCAATATTCACGATGGTCATGTCACCCACTGGACCGGCACGACGCGTGAAGGCTTCGTGATCAGCTATTACGTGCGACAGCAGAGCTTCGTCAACATCGTGGCGGTGCGCCGTCAACCCAATTGGACGGAAGAATCCTGGTCAACCCCAAGCACACGGGAAGAGATGGTGGCGGCGTTTGCCGATGCGGGCTCCGTGGTGGGTGAGGTGTTGCGTAACGCGACCAAGGTCTACAAATGGGGACAGTTCACCGGCGAGCATGCGGAGCAGTGGACGAAAGGCCGTGCGACCTTGCTAGGTGACGCGGCCCACGCGATGTTGGCGACCTTCGGCCAGGGCGCGGCGATGGCGTTCGAAGACAGTTACATCATCGCGCGATGGTTGGCAGGGCATCGCGACGATCCAGAGCGCGCGTTGGCCGGTTACGAAGCGGTGCGCAAACCGCGCGCCACGCGCATTCAGGCGTACTCGCGCACCGAAGTCGCCTTCAAGAAACTCACCACACCGCTCGATCGGTTACGACGGGAGTGGGTGTATCTACGGAAGTACGGCACAACCACTGCGGCGATCTACAAGAACATCTTTCGCTACGATCCGGTGCATCAGTGGCAATAGGCAACCATCCGTCCTGGCGGCAAGTCGCGGCTGGCCGTCATCGCGCCCGATGAAGGGCGTGTTAGCCGACCACTAATGCCCCGTGCGCACCCTGCCCTTGGGTCATGCCACGCGCCTTCATCCAGTCATAGGCCCGGTTGAAGCGCTCCGGATCGTAGTAATCGACGTGTTTGTAATGGATGAAGGCCTTCAGCAACTCACGCGGTTCCAGCGCGCCGTTGGTAGCGGCGGTGACGTGATGCGCGAACTTGTAAAAGTCTGCATTGATCAGATCAACCGCTTCATTCTCCGCGTTGTAGTAGGCCTGCCGCTGCAGGGCAGTGAGTTCGGCCCCCACCACCTCACCGCCGCGATAGAACGAGGCGGCAATGATATGCGCGCCTTCCTTGAGACCGAGACTGATGAAAGGCTCCATCACGGCAACCGCGCGGTGGCTACCGCTTTTCAATCCGCGCCATCGCATCTGTGGCAATCCACCATTTTCAATCTTGACATGCTCCCGGCCGACGGCACTCTCCAGCATCTGGAGCGTCGTGTAATGGGAGCCGGTGAGTTCCTGCACGACCACCGGTACATCGGCCATATCGCGCGGTGTTTGCAGCGCATCATCGAAGGTCAAGATGGCTTGCGCCGCGACCGCAGCCCGCAAGGCCGCAATACTGCCGCCGCGATTGCCGCGCTCGAGCCGGTCAATGCTGGCCCATTCGCAAACGTTGTAGCTGTTGGCCGAACCACACTCGAAGAGCTGCTCTTTGAGACGGGATAGGATCGGCTGCGCCGCGTTGTCTCTCTCACGATCGGCATAAGTGGCCGAGAAGCTGACGTCGAGTCCCGCTTTGGCGAACAAGCCTTCCTCGATGGCCACGATCACCGGCAAATCGAAAACCGGGTTATTGGGGGCAATCTTCATGGTTGTTGCAGAGGCCACGGTCGTATCCTTTCCGGTTGTTGCGCCGCTTGCCGGGCGCAACTTGCGGTTAGCATACCGTAACAATTGAACGTGTCCGCGACGGCGCGCTGGTCGAAGGCTCGCAAGGCTTTTTCGAAGGGGATAGCAATGAAGAGGGCAATCTGGATGGCCGGTGCGTTATGCACGGCGATGTTCGGTTTCGTTAGCGCCGGTGCCGCCGATGCACAGAGTTATCCGACCAAGCCGATCCGCTTGATCGTGCCGTTTCCTCCCGGGGGCATTAACGACACGGTGGCACGCCCGTTAGCTGAACGGATGAAATCGGCGCTAGGTACGATGCTGATCGAGAACGTAAGCGGCGCGGGCGGGGTCATCGGCGCCACCGCCACGGCACGTGCAGCCGCCGATGGTTACACGATGCTCCTAGGCAGCGCCGCAACACATGTGATCGGGCCGCTCACCGTGGCCATCATGCCGTACCAACCGCTCAAAGACTTCCGATCCATCGCTTTGCTTGCAACAGGCGGCAACGCCATCAGCGTTCATCCATCCCTGCCGGTGAAAACGCTGAAGGAATTTATAGACTATGCAAGCGATCCCGCGCGCCAGCTTTCCTACGGTTCGGCAGGGACCGGGTCGACCGGCCATCTCGCCGGCGAATTGCTGAGATCGCTGATTCACGCCCCGGGCCTTTCGCATGTGTCCTACCGCGGCGGTCCGGCCGCGCTCACCGATTTGTTGGGCGGTCATGTTCCGGTCGTCGTATCGAACATCAGCGGCCAGGTTTTTGATCTTCATCGGGCCGGAAAAATACGCACGCTGGCCGTCACCACCGCAAATCGCTCGACGACAGCGCCCGACATTCCGACCGCGCGTGAAACCGTGCAAGGCATGATCGCCATTAATTTCTTCGGCCTTTTCGTGCCGGCCCGCATGCCGCAATCCATCATCGAAAGAATCGTCGCCGCAGTCAGCACGACCATGACCGACAGTGCGATGATCGAGCTATGGACCAAGGCGGGGCTGGAAGTATTCCCGGAAAGTACCCCGGACAAGGCCCATCGCTTTGTCGAAGATGAGGTGACGAAGTGGTCGCCGATCATCCGTTCGCTCGGGCTGAAATATTGACCTGTGGCACGCGCGGTATCCTCCAGTCGCATTAACCTTCAAGAGGGCATCTCATGGCAGGCACCACAGCAGGCATCTGGCCCAACAACGCACGCACGGTGGTGGTCGTCACAGTCGTGGTCGAAAATTGGTCGGATGGCAAGGCACCGACCTATTCCCCGATGACGACTACGCCAAAACCGGGCGTCATCGATCGCGCGGGCGTCGCCTGGGCGCAATATGGCGGTCGCGCCGGGGCATGGCGCCTGCTTCGCATTCTCGACGAACACCGCGTTGCCTCGACGTTCTGTCTCAATGCACGCACGGCAGAGATCCATCCGGAACTTACGAAGCAGATCGTCGCATCAGGCCATGAAGTCGCGGCGCACGCCTATCATCAAGACGAGGTGCTGTCCGTCATGTCGCCAGATGAAGAGCGCGCGGTGATCAAGCGTTGCGCCGATATATTGAAGAACGTAACGGGCGAACGACCAAGCGGTTGGATCAGCCCAACCCTGGCAACGACCGCGCACACCGCGGATTTCCTGGCGGCCGAAGGGTATCTTTGGCATGGCGATTACAACAACATCGATCTGCCCTGCCGGATCACCACCAAGCACGGACCAATGGTCGCGCTCCCCCATAGCGATTTCGCGGACAACCGTGTGCTGCGCGCCGCGCCACGCGATTTCTTTCAATGCTACAAGGATACGTTCGACTATCTGTATGCCAAAGAACCGTCGGGCTATCTCAATATCACTTTGCATGGACATTTCGGCGGACGGCCGTTGATCTCGGCCGTGTTCGATCAACTGCTCACCTACATCAAAGGGCACGCCAATGTCTGGTTCGTTCGCCATGATGAGTTGGCACGGTACGTCATGAAACGCGAGATGGATGAGATCAGCTACCAGCAGCGGTTCTTTGCCGGGACGGCACGCCGAACCTGATCATGAACAATATCCGTTCCTTCGCGCTGGTCGCGATACTGCTATCCGTGGCTTCGCCCTTGGCAGCGCAAGAGGTCTATCCCAATCGTCCAGTGCGGATGATCGTATCCTTCCCACCCGGCGGCGTCGTCGATCTCGTGGCGCGAACGTTGGGGGCAATGATGCAAGACTCGATCGGGCAATCTGTCGTGATCGACAACCGTCCGGGTGGGGCTTCGATTATCGCCACTGAGCTTGCTGCAAAATCAAAGGCGGACGGCTACACGCTCTACATGGCAACGGACGGGCCGTTCGTCATCAATCCGTTCATCTTCGACAAGCTGCCCTATGACCCGATCGCCGACTTCATACCGATTTCAATGGTGGCCGAGGCGCCCCTTGCACTGGCGACCAACGCCGCGCAAAAAGGCAACACACTCGCCGAGTTCATCGTCTATGCAAGAGCAAGTCCGCGACCGATCAATTACGCCTCAATCGGCACCGGGTCGAGCCAACATCTCGCAATGGAACAGTTGCGCACGGCCGCAGGCGTTGCGATGAATCACATCCCGTACAAAGGCGGCGCGCTGGCGCTGAACGATGTGCTGTCGGGGCAGATCGAAGGCATCTTCGTTGCGCTGTCGACAGCGGTGCCGCATGTGAAATCGGGCAAGCTGAAAATGCTGGCTGTCGGTACGCCAAAGCGCTCGATCCTAGCGCCCGATATTCCGACGGTGGCGGAATCGGGTTATCCGGGCTTTGAGCAGACACCGTGGTTGGCCATCGTCGTCCCTTCTGGCACGCCGAAATCGATTGCAGACCGTCTCGAAAAAGAAGTACAGCAGATCATACGAAGCCCAATCTTCGCCGAGAAAGTGATTGCCACGGGAAATATCCCGGTGCTTGGCACATCGGAGGACCTGCGCGCACTCATTCAATCGCAGCAACGCAAATACGGGCCGTTGATTCGGACGTTGAATATTCGACCGTAGTAATTACGGCAAGCGAAAAACGGCGATAAGTTCATAATGTTCGCATGAACCAACTTGTTG
The DNA here is from genome assembly GCA_009693235.1 of Betaproteobacteria bacterium. Lineage (GTDB taxonomy): Bacteria > Pseudomonadota > Gammaproteobacteria > Burkholderiales > SG8-39 > SHXR01. The sequence continues at coordinate 7,119 of SHXR01000069.1, forward strand.
GCCCGGAAGGCCCTCCCTTCAATCCCGCTCAATGGCTCCCGGCCTGCATCGGCGAGATTACCGATCATCAGACCGATCTTCCTCGGATTGCGCGGGATCCGCGGCTGACCTCAGCAATTGATGCGCAACTGCCCCAGATTCCAACGAAACACGATCTCCACCTTCGCGATTCAAGGGCGATCGACTTTCTGCCACCGAACAGCATTCATCTCGTCGTTACATCGCCACCGTATTGGACCCTGAAGGAATACAACCATAGCGATGGGCAGATGGGGGAAATCGCGGACTACGAGAAATTTCTGAGCGAACCCCGGTTCGTGGAGCAACTTACGCGCCCAGGTACGTGTAGCCGTACTTATTGGATGGCAGCTGTGCGAGCCGGACTGCCGATTCGCGCGGACGGTACGATTGCGTATGCTGCGCGTGCGAACGCGATCAAAGCACGCGTACCGAGCCAAAAGCCTATTGCGCCATCGTGGCGCCGGTAGCCTTCACGATCTTCGTCCAGGCGGCAATGTCAGCGCGCAACACGCGGCTGAATTCATCCGTCGTCGTTGACGCCGTCTCGAAACCGAGCGCGCCAAGCCGCTGAATCACATCGGGGTCTGATAAGGACTTCCGCAATGCCGCGTTCAGTCGCGTAACGATGTCGGACGGCGTCGCAGCCGCGGTGAAAGCGCCGTACCACACGCTCGTTGCGACATCCGAGAAGCCCGCTTCGACGGCGGTCGGATAATCGGGTAACGAGCCGATGCGTTTGTCGGAAGTGACGGCAAGCAACTTCAATTTGCCCGCTTTCAGGTGCGGCATGGCCGTGCCGATGCCGGCGATGGTCAACTGGATTTCACCGCCGAACATTCCCGCGATCACCGGCGCTACGCCCTTGTAGGGAATGGCGGCGATATCGACGCCGGCCTGGCGCTTGAAAGCTTCCATCATCAGGTAGTGTGGGCTCGAGGTGCCAAGATGTCCGTAGTTAAGCTTACCGGGCTGTGCCTTCGCGAGCGCCGCCAGCTCGCGAAGCGATGTGGCGGCCACCACAGGCACAGCAAACATCGCAAACGGCACATCGACCAGTTTCGCAACCGGCGCGAAATCGCGCTCGGTGTCATACGGAAGCTTGGTGGCGAGCGATACATTGATGGCGATGGTGCTCGACGCAAAGAGAAGCGTGTGGCCATCTGGTGCGGCGCGGGCGGCGATTTCGCTCGCGATGATCTCGTTGCCACCGGATCGGTTATCAACGATGACCGGTTGCCCAATCAACTCTTGGAGCTTGTGGCTCACCGCGCGCGCAACGATATCAACGCCACCGCCAGCCGCGTAGGGCACCAGGACGCGCAACGGTTTGCTCGGGAACGACTGCGCAAAACTCGCCCCGGAAACCAGGCCAGACAGCAACAACGCGCCGCCCAGCCCCGCCAGTCTTCTGGTCATGCAATCAATCCGCATCCGACACCCCTTCAATTCGCGCGAATATTCGCCTCACGCACCAGCACGCCAAACCGGTCGCGTTCGCGCTGCTGATGCGCAGAAAATGCAGCCGCGGACATCGGCGCGACGGGCTCGGCGCCAAACACGGCCAACATGTTGCGCGCTTCGACCGATTGGGCTGCGCGGCTGATCTCCCGATTTAAGCGTGCCACCACGTCGGCGGGCATGCCGGCCGGCCCATACACGCCAAAGTGCAGCACGATATCGAGGTTGGTACCGCCCTCTGCCATCGTGGGGGCATTCGGAAAGATGGGCGAGCGCGTCGGGCCCGGCACCCCAAGAAGACGCACTTTTTCGGCTTTGATTTGCGCGATCGACGCACCGACATCGAAGGTGAAGTCGACCAGGCCACCCACCAGGTCGATGAGCACTTGCTGCGAACCTTTGTACGGAACATGGGTGGTGTCGATCTTCGCCACGCTATTTAGCATCTCGGCAGCGATGTGCTGCAAGGTGCCGTTGCCGGCCGATCCATAGTTGAGCTTGCCCGGATTGGCCTTCGCATAGGCAATGAACTCCGTTAGGTTGCGGGCGGGCAAGCCGTTGCGGACGATCAGAAAAATCGCCGACCGACCAGCGAGCGCAATCGGCAGTAGATCCTTCGCGACATCGATGCCAAGTTTGAAGAGGTGCGGATTGATCAGCACCGCCCCATCTGAGGTAAGCAGCAGCGTGTGGCCATCCGGCGTTGATCGTGCAACCGCCTCCATGCCGATATTGCCGCCCGCCCCGACGCGGTTCTCGACGATGACCGGTTGACCCAAGGCTTCCGCCATGAGCGGTCCGATGGCGCGCGCGGCAACATCGGTGACCCCACCCGCGGCGAAATTGACGATGAGCCGAATCGGCTTCGATGGCCACGCTTGAGCCCCAACGCCCGCCGTGAAAACAGCCATGCAGGTTGCGGCCAAAAGGCGAGTGATTGCAATCATTGAAATCTCCTTGACGCCCAAGTCTACCGCCACCAGATGGGGTTGCGGTGCGTTATCGCATGCGATGTTCGTCTGACACGACGTACTGCACCGGCTCACCAACGAGTGCCCGCTTGCAATTCTCGATGGCGCGGCGCAGCGCCGCCGGTCGCGAGCCGGGTACCGTCGCCGAGTTATGCGGCGAGGCAATGACATTCGGCAATGACATAAACGGATGATCCATATGAAATGCCCCGTGTCGAATGGGCTCGATCCACCATGCATCAATACACGCGGTAAAAGTCGGCGTCGCCTGCAAGTGTGCGAAGAGCGCCGCTTCATCGATGATTTCACCCCGGGCGAGGTTGACCAGGATGGCGTCCGATTTCATCAATGCAAGCTCACGCGCCCCGAACAGACGCGTTGTAGACCGGGTCAGCGGCGCGCTGATCACCATGACATCGGCCGCCGCGAGCAGCATATCGAGTTGATCGGGTGTGCCGATCCACTCCAACAGCGGATGCCCGGTGCCGGAACGATTGATGCCGTGGACCCGCAGGCCCATGTTGCGCATGATGCGAGCAGTGGCAATGCCGATGCTGCCAAAGCCGAAGATGCCGCAAACGCTACCCGCCAGCATGCGATTTTCGATGTGCTGGCGGAATTCGCCGCGCGCCAAGGCCGCATGCTCGAGGACGATTCGCTTGACGGCCGCGAGGACCATCGCCAGCGCGTGTTCAGCCATCGGTTCGGCATAGCCACCGCCGTTGGCCGCTACTGGAACATTGGCAGGCAGCTGCGATAATGGCAGGTAATCAACGCCGGCGGTGATGCATTGCACGAGGCGCACGTTGCCAAGCAGTGCAAACTCATCGGCTGAAAACGGCTTCAAATCGCGCACCAGCACGACCGTGGCGGCGCTCAGGGCGGCGCCCCGCTGAGGCGGTGCCAGATCAGCTAAGCAAACCAGTTCGGCAGCACCGCCCAACGCTTCGATCGCGACCCCGCGGGCCGCCTCATCGAGAGAAAAAGCGACCAATAACGTACGACGCATTACGACTCACTCCATGCCTGGCGAGTATCAATTATGCGCCACTGCTTGACGGTTATTCGGTTCTTCTCCAGAGTACGCACCTCATCCACGACACTAGGCGCGTCCACGCGACAACTTCCGTGAGCCTCCCCAGAATTCGCTTCGGCTGCGGCCTCTATGACAGGGTCATTCCTCTTTATTCCGGTGAAGTGAAACCAGAAGGGATCGACTTCGAATTCATTCCCAACGACGATCCGCGGGATATCTTCGACAAAATGGGCGCGCGGCAGGAATACGACGCGGCGGAGATGTCGAGTTCGGAATTCATCGCCGGGACGTCTGCCGGCACCAGCCCGTTCGTGGCGATTCCGGTGTTCATGTCGCGCGTCTTTCGCCATGGCTTCATCACGGTGAACAAGAACGCCGGCATTCGCACGCCAAAGGATCTAGAAGGCAAGCGTGTGGGCGTGGCGCTGTATACGATGACTGCGGCCGTGTTCATGCGCGGATTGGTGGAAAACGAATACGGCGTTGACATGTCGAAGATCCGCTGGATTCAGGGCGCGATCGAGAAGGCCGGCGCGCATGGCAGCCCGACGGTGCCGCCCCTTCTCAAGAAGGTCAATATCGAAAACAACACGAGCCGCAAGTCGCTGTCGCAGATGCTGTCATCCGGCGAAATCGACGCGCTGTTTGGTGCGCTGATGCCCGAAGGCTTCGGCACCGACCCGAATATCGTGCGGCTGTTTCCGAACTTCGTCGCGGTGGAGCAGGACTACTATCGGCGCACGAAAATATTTCCGATCATGCATCTGGTCGCAATTCGCAAAGCGATTTACGAAAAGCATCCAGCCGTCGCGGCGAGCCTGTTTCGAGCACTGTGCGAATCGAAGCGCCTCGCGCTCAAAAAAATGGCTTACACCGGCGCGCTGCACAACATGCTGCCGTGGCTGCCGGCCCATCTTGAAGAGCGCGATGCGGTCATGGGCGACAATCCCTGGCCGTATGGCATCGAACCGAATCGGCCGACGTTGGATGCGTTGGTGAAGTATTCGCATCAACAGGGCATCACCGATCGACAGATGCCGGTCGATTCGCTGTTCGTGCCGGTGCCGGCGGGGTCCTGATCATGGCCACGCAATCGATGCGGTGCCGACGCCTGCTCTTCGGTCTGCTCGCCCTTAGCGTCGCGATCAGCGCCGCGCACGCACAGACTTATCCCGTTAAACCGATCCGGTGGATCGTCCCGATCGCCGCAGGCGGCTCGAACGATGTGGCGGCGCGTCTGCTGTCAGCGAATATTGCGCCCGCTCTTGGCCAGCAGATCATCATCGAAAACCGACCCGGCGCGGCGGGCATCATCGGCATGGACCTCGTTGCCAAGTCACCGGCCGACGGCTACACGATTCTGTCGGTGGACAACTCGCTCGTACTCAATGCTGGCCTCTATCAGAAGCTCCCTTATGATCCGGAGCGCGACTTCGAACCGGTTGCGCTCTATGGCCGGATACCGATGTTGATCGTCGTACGTGCGTCGTTGCCGGCGCAAAACATCACCGAGTTGATCGCGCTCGCCAAGGCCGATCCCGGCAAGCTCACATTTGGTTCGGCCGGCAAAGGCAGCCCGCATCACCTGTTGCAGGAGCTGTTCAAGCAGCGTACCGGCACCGACTTCATCCATGTCCCGTTCAAGGGTGGCACACCCGCTGTTGCGGAGATCGCAGCGGGCCGTCTGGACATCACCGTCTCCAACTGGGGTAGCGTCGCCGGACATGTGAGCGCGGGCCGCTTGCGTGTGCTCGCCGTGAGCACTCTGCAGCGCAACCCCCGCCAGGATCATATTCCGACCATCAAGGAGTCGGGTGGACCGGAGATCGATGTCGCGGCATGGCAAGGCTTACTCACCCCCAAGGGGACGCCGCGGGCCATCGTCGATCGGCTGAATGCGGAAGTCCTCGCCGTGCTCAAGAACCAGAAGGTGGTCGATACGATGGGCGATGCCGGCATGCTCGCCACACCAAGCACGTCAGCGGAATTCGCCGCATACATCCGGAGCGAGCGTGCGCTATGGGAACCGCTGATCAAGTCGTGGAAGATTTCGCTCGACTAGCGCTTAACGCCTGCCATCTCCTCCAAGACCGTGCAGATCGACGCGGTATCTTCGTTCTCGTGACCGGTGCTCGCCCCAGAGAAGTAGTACTGGCATGACGCGGTAAAGAGCGGCGTGGGGCATTTCAGCTCGGCCGCAAAGGCGCTGATGATGCCGATGTCCTTGAGATGGGTCTTCATGCTGGCAGTCGCCGGCTCATACTTCTTCTCCACCATCATCGGTCCGCGCACCTGAAACATCCGCGAGGTCCCGGCGCTATCGGCAAGCGTGTCGAACACCAGGTTTGGCGGCAGCCCGGCTTTCATGCCGAGCACGAGTGCTTCGGCAGCGGCCAGATTGTGAATCGTCACAAGGTGATTGGCGATGATCTTCATCTTCATGCCATTGCCGAACGGACCGACATACTTCTGCACGCGTGACATTCCTTCGAACACCTGCGCGCAACGATCGAACGCGGCACGGTCGCCGCTGCCCAGCACAACGAGATCCTGTTTTGCAGCCTGGGCGCCGGTGCCGCTGACCGGACAATCCAGCAGGGTCTTGCCTTTGGCGGCGAGCGCATCATAGGCGCGCTGCTTCTCTTCGATGGGGAAAGTGCTGCATTCGATGACGATCTGACCGCTCTTCGCGCTGCTCGCAATGCCGTTCGGCCCAGCCGTTGCCTCATGCAAGGCCGCAACATTGGGGAGCGAGGTGATCATGATCTGGACGCGATCGGCGACATCACGCGGTGATACGGCGCGCCGCCCACCCGCATCGGTGAGCGCCTTGCAACCGGCTTCCGAGACGTCAAAGCCGATAACTTCGAAGCCATTCTTGATGAGATTCCTCATCATGGCCGAGCCCATGATGCCGATGCCGATCACGCCGACTTGCTTGCTCACGTTCGCTCCTTCGAGTTTGATATCGGCAATCTATACCACGAGGAGGCCCGTGCGGCACGCGGCGCGTCAGTTCTGCGTTCCGGTGAGGCCCGCCGCCTTCACGATCTTCTCGTCGGCAGCGGTTTCCTGCGCGAGGTACGCCTCGAATTGCTGCGGATTCATGAACATCGGTTCGGCGCCGGAGCGAGCCAGCCGTGCCGCGACGTCTTGCTCCTTCATTGCCTTGGTCGTCTCTTCATGCAGGCGCGCAATGATGTCTTTCGGCGTCTTCGCGGGCACGAGCAGCCCTACCCAGAAGTTGTAGAGCGCGTCCGGAAAACCTGCCTCGCGGATCGTGGGGACCTCCGGAAGAATCGACGAGCGTTCACCGGCGCTTACCGCCAGCGCAAGGAGCTTCTTGTCGCGGATGGTGGAAAGCGAAGAAAGAATCGGGATGAATGCGAAATCGACGCGGCCGGTGCCCACTTCGGTAAGCACTTCGGCCGCGCCTTTGAACGGAATATGCGTGCCGCCGATGCCTGCGACGAGCAGAAATTTCTCAACCGCGATATGCGTGGCGCTACCGATGCCACCGGAGACGTAGTTCACTTTGTCGCGATTGGCCTTGGCAGAGGCGACCAGCGCGGCAACGGTGGCGAGATTCTTCGCGGGCGCAATGATGAGCGCTAGGGGCTGGTTCGCGAGCGGTGTGACGGGCGCAAGCTCGCTGTTGCTGTAGGACAGCGTCTTGTAAATGAACGGGATGCTCGTGTAGCCAGACGAGGTCGACAACACCGTGTAGCCGTCCGGTGCGGCTTTGGCCACCTGATTGTTGCCAAGCGTGCCACCCGCGCCGACGCGGTTTTCAACGAGGACCGGCTGGCCCAGTTGCTTTGACAGCTGCTCCATCACGACGCGCGTGGCGATATCGCTCCCGCTACCCGCCGTAAATGGAACAACAACGCGGATGGGTCGATTGGGTCAACTTTGACCCACTGCATTCGTGGCGATGCCGGCGAATGTAATCGCCATGACAAGCAGTCTCCCGTTCATCGTGGCTCCTTGGCAAGCGGCCACGCTCCTTGCAACGCCAAGCCGCTAGAGCCATAGCGTGAACGGAAAACGACTGCTTGGCAACCAGCCGCTCGCAGGCCCCCATCCGCAAGACGACCACGTCGGCACGGCGATTGAGCAATCCCTGAGCCTTCTCCGCGCCGGTTTCGCGCAGCGGCTTGGTCGCAAAATAGCGCGCCCGCGTCATTGCTTGTGGATCGTTGGCCGGCCATTCCACCAACTTATGCAACACCAGGCGCGATGGCCTTTTTGCTCGCCGATGATCGTCGTCAACCGTCCGTGGACGTAGGCGGCGCGTCGATTCGCGGTCTGACGATTGAGTTCACTGGTATTCGCGTGGAATTCATTGGTGTCGGCATAGCCTCGTACATCGATCTCTACATCCTGGTCGGGCGCTTTACCGACGCAGGCCTTGAGACTTGTCACCAATTGCCGCAGATCCTTGGATTGTTGATCATTGAGCTGCGTGCCGACCGTCCAATCCGACGGTCCGATCGCAAGAACAAAGAGATACGAAAAATACGCCGCCGGATTTGGGTCTGCGTCCGGCGCGCGAACCAGATAGATGAGGTCCTTCGCGGGCGCCGACACCACTTCCCCTTGGAGGGCCGCGTGCTCCGGTTTCTCCTGCGATGAGATCGTGAACGAAATGACCGCCACCGCAAGGGCCATGACGGTGGTGCCAACCTTGACGAATTCCGGAAACAGCTCGCCCTTGTTGCTGCCATCCTGGACATACTTGAACAGCCGCTCGGCGGTGACAATGATTTGATTGACCGCGGGCAACAAGAGACTAAGCGAAATGCCCGCTGCGCCGATTTGCAGGTACTTGGCCCAACCGGGCGGCGCATTGCTGGAAATGAGCGCGACGATGTAGTAAGCAAGACCAATCGAGAGGAGCGTGATCGCAATCATCGCAAACAGCGTGCTCAGTAACCGTCCGAATCGCGAGCCGCTTTCGCGAGCCGCAAACGTATTCGTCGAATCGTCGGACCGATCGTCGCCTGGCATGCCAATCCAGGACTTCATCATCGCACCGGCAAATGCGCGGCGCGGACCAGCGTTACGATGGGGAGTACTCACAGATCAATATTCCGATGGATAAGCCCTGAGCGGCATGCTCCGGGCAGAAGGCAGCGCATGGGAAACGCCCCGCGCAGACGAAATGATACGTAGCACGCCAACGCTGTCCGGCTGCAACGCAATGCGCAAAGGGCGTGGATCACTTATCGCCGCATCTAAGCGGGCGCATGCCAAGAACGCATCAATACGCCGATGCCATGTGCCGATCGGGGCGACCGTCGGACGCGAGCAACGGGCCGATGGCAGCCCGAGCTCCAACTACTGCGCTCGCTCGGATATCCGCGCTCCGCTATCGCGCCCCATTGGGGGCGCGACCCGTGCACCTCGACTATTTTTTCGCGGTCGGCTTCGGTGCGGCGGGCACCCCGATCGCTACCGGCCGCACCGCCGATCCGGCACTACCGAACTCCCGCAATGGCAGAATCATCGTGCATGACGTCCAGACCCGATCGGCGGCCAGCGCAGCAAGATTGGTGTTCTCAAGATGATGAATACCCATTTGCGTGAGCATATGGTGGTGGACGGCAAACGGCAGGTTAGGCGGTGTTTCCGCCGCCGGACCGGCCTTACCCTGCAGCATCCCTTCGGGGACAGGATCGACGAAAGGCGTATCAAGCCCCAAGGCCACGACCCGCTTCTTCCCGAGGTACTGCGCGCCGTCGTATGACAGGCCAGGCGCCATCGTGTAGTAGAACTGCTCCGTGTCGGGATCTTTCCAATGCTCACCCCAACCGGTGTGGATGTAGACCACGTCGCCCGCCAGAATGCCACGCTTGGCAAGCCCCTGAGCCTTCAACATCGCCTCGATATCTTTGGCAGTGACAAGCTGCCCGGCCTTCATTGCCGTACCGCCGCCGACCAGCGCTTTTGCATCAAGGAGCACGGCGCTCGTCACCAAAGGCGGCGCCTTCTCCATGCCAAATTTCAGGAGCGGGGAGTCGTCGGTGGGCTTCACATCCTTTTGCGAAAAGCCGCCGTAGTACACCGCACCGTCCGCCGGGAAGGGCGGCTTGCCATCCCAAGGTTGCTTGAAACTGCCGAAGTGCCCGAGTGCATCGATCTGGGTGCCCTGCTGCGCGGGTTGTGCACCGCCTTCGATCTGCTCGGAATTGAAAGCATGGGCGCTTCCGGGAATGCCCATCGCGGGGATGAATTTCTGCGCGTACGGTCCGGCAAAGGGGGATTTCGGCATCGAATTCGAGCGGACGTACGACAGTTCGTACGACTTCGCCGTCGGTTGCGCCATGTGCCAGCCACAGCGCTGCCACGTACCTGGGCCAATGGCGTTGGCCATGCCGCGTTCATCGCCGGTCGCCCAGGGGGGGTGCCGGCGTGCGCTTCACCGATTGCTGAATGACATTGTCTGGTTCCACCGCGATCGCGATGTCCTGACTCCACAGCGCAGCGAGCGCGATTGCGAGCATCGGACGCAAGGTCTTTTTCTTCATCAACTTCTCCCTATTGTGAGCAACAAGCGGACTTTAGCAGGGCAGGTGGCGTTCATTCTATTCGGTGCAGGATGGGGAAACGCCGTCGCCAAAGGCACGAACTGGAGTTGGAACGTCGGTATCGGCATCCTATATATCGGCAAACCCAAGACGACCTACTCGGTGAGCTGCGGTGCGGTACAGGTCAACTGCCTGCGCTTGCAGGGCGACACCACGATCGAAGCCGCCGCGTTCGATGGCGATCGCAAGGAGGAGCGCATCGGCATCGTTGCGCAATTCTAGGTGGGCAAGCAGTTTTGATGGGCGATTAGCCGCGTAAGAACGTGAGCACCGCATCCTCGTACGGTTGCGGATCGGTCTGATAGAGGAAGTGCGCGCCACGCGGCAGGATCTTCAGCACGGCGCCCGGAATCGCTTTCGCGATCGCTTCTGAAAAATAAGGCGGTGTGAGGCAATCTTCGGCGGCGACAATCGCCATCGTGGGCGCCTTGATTGTGGCGAGCCCGGCGCGCCGATCAAACCGCATGATCGCATCGATGCGCGACAACACGATTTCGGTCGGTGGAAACGTCGCGATCTGCTGGGCCTCCAGCTCGGCCAACAAGGCCTCGTTCGCAGTCGCCCACCATCCCGGCCACAGCCCTGGGTTGGAACCACGCGTGTAGTCGGCCGGCCCAAGATGTTGCAGGAGTGCGCGGCGCGCCTCGAACGAACGTGAGAAATGCGCATCGTTGTGCGTCCAGGTAGCCGACAGAATCAATTTTCGCAGGCGTGCCGGATGTTCGATGGCAATGGTCTGCCCCATCGCACCGCCGGTGGAGTGACCAAGGTAATGGGCACTATCGATCTTCAGCGCATCCATTAACTTGATGACGTCACTCGCCATCTGGTCCACCGAATACGTCATCAGCGTCTTATCGCTTTGCCCGCAACCACGGTGGTCGTGCGCGATCACCCGATAATGCTTCGCAAGCCCCGGAATGATCTTGGCAAAGCCACTAAACGTGCCACCGAGCCCCGGCACCATCAATAGTGGTTCGCCCGCGCCATACTCTTCATAGTAGAGCGAACAATCGCCAATCGAAATGCGGGGCATGGGGTCACCTTTTTGTAGCTTGGATATAGAAAGTCTACTCCCGAATCCTTGGCGGATGCGCCCCCTCGATTTGCCGCGGCCATCTAAAATGGGTTGCTGTGGACTCTCTTACGCCGATTTTTCACCAAACCTTCGATAGCGACGCTAGCGAGCTCATCGGTTTCGTAGCGCGGCCGCTGCCCGTCGGTCAAAGCCTTCTTTCCGAAATGTGCGCGCGACACATCGGTACCGGCGTCGGCGTGTTCCGCGCGACCGTGCGGCGCCGCATCCGCGCGACCGGCGGCGAAGAAGCGCTTGACGTGCTGGTGAAGATCAAACCTGCCGATACGGTGTTGATCAGCGCGGGCACCGAGCTTGCCTCGCAGTGTGATACGAAATTGGGCGCGCTTTATGCACGATACTCACCGCTGCGCGAACTCGGGCGCTCACATTTGCGCGAAATTGCACTCTATCGCGCCCCGCGACCGGGTCTGGCTAGGCACATGCCGCGCGTCCATGGTGTGATCGTCGATGCGAAGCAGGGTCTTTGGATCAGCGTTCTCGAATACTTGGGTGATGCGGAACTGCTCGCCGATATGGGCGCGACCGAAAGGTGGACGACCGCGCATTTCGAGGCCGCAGTCGATGCGCTGGCGGACATCCATGCCGAGCATTTCGATCAAGAAGCACCTCTGCTCGCCCAACCGTGGATCGCCTTGAATGCCGAGGGCAGCCAAGTGCTCGCCATGCGCGAATGGTGGGAGGCGCTCGCTCACTATGCCAAGCGCAACTACGATCGACCGGTCTGGTCGGACTTGGGGGCGATCCACGCAGATCTCGTACAGTCCATTGATGATTGGTGGCCGCAACTCTGTGCCATGCCAAGAACGCTCATCCACAACGACTTCAACCCGCGCAATCTTGGGTTCAGGCCGAACGCGAACGGCCCGGTGCTTTGTGCCTTCGATTGGGAGCTCGCGACGCTTGGCGTGCCGCAACACGATCTGGCGGAGTTGTTGGTGTTCGCGCTCCCCGCAAATGCAGACGCACGCTTGGTCGACCATTTGATCGAACGCCATCACCACCAATTGGCGATGCGCGTGGGCGATCACTGGACGTATGCAGCATGGCAAGAGGGGTTTGCCCTGTCGCTCAATCACCTTCTGATCGATCGCCTATCGATGTACGCGCTGCCGCATGCGATTCGGCCGCTGCCGTATCTGCATCGCATTCTTGGCAATTGGCGGCGCTTGCATGGGTGAACCGATCATCCAAGGCTTCGCGCCGATTGCGAACAGGAACGCTAGCATTCTCATCCTTGGCAGCATGCCAGGCAACGCGTCACTCGCAGCGGGTCGCTACTACGCGCATCCGCAGAATGCTTTCTGGCGCATCATGGCCGCGCTCTTGCGGATCGATGCCGGCTCGCCGTACCGCGCGAGAACCCAGGTGCTCAAATCCGCCGGCATCGCACTATGGGACGTGCTGCAATCGTGTACGCGCGAAGGGAGCCTCGATGCGATGATCGACCCTGATGCGGAGATCGCGAACGACTTTGCGGGGTTTTTTCGCACGCACCGGCAGGTCACGCGTGTGTTCTTCAACGGGGCAAAAGCTGAGGCCTGTTTCAAGCGGCATGTGCTGCCTGTGATGGGGTCGGCGCCGCTCAGCTATGCACGCCTGCCATCGACCAGTCCGGCGCACGCCTCGATGCCGTTTGAACGCAAACTCGCGGCCTGGCAGATCGTGATGGCACCCGACTATTGAGCGTTTCATAATGAATTACATTCCTTCGAGATACGCTCACCCCCCTCTCCCCAGCCCTCTCCCGCGAGGCTGGCGTTTACCCAATTCTCCGGATGGATCGACATGTTAGGTTGAAACGTAGGGTGGAAAAACGAAGTGCATTCCACCACTTGGGTGCCGCCATGGAGCGACGTGCCTTCCATTGTGCAGATCTCGATGCGGTGGAATGCGCTCCGCTTTTCCACC
>SHXR01000070.1 GCA_009693235.1 Betaproteobacteria bacterium
CGGCCACGATCTGCGCTGCTATGCGCATATCGGCACCGGCAACTATCATATGACCATCGCACGGCTCTACACCGACGTCGGGCTGTTGACGTGTGACCACCGGATCACCGCCGATGTCGTGAAGCTCTTCCATTACCTCACCGGGCATTCCGGTGCACCGGCGTTCGAGACGCTGCTGGTGGCGCCGGTGAATATGCGTGAAGGGTTCCTGGCGCGGATCGAGCGGGAAATCACCAATCACCGCGCCGGGCGTCCGGCCCGCATCATCGCGAAAATGAATCAGGTAGAAGACCAGGCCTTCTGCCGGGCGCTCTCGGTTGCCTCGCAGGCGGGTGTTCCGATCGATCTTATCGTGCGGGGCTTTTGCTGCCTCGCCCCCCGGGGTCAAAGGCCTCACCGAGAATGTCCGGGTGCGCTCCATCATTGGCCGTTTTCTAGAGCATTCACACATCTTCTACTTTGCCAATAGCGAAGCGGATCCGCTGGCCGGTGATTTTCTGATCGGCTCGGCCGACTGGATGTATCGCAACTTGTCGCAGCGTGTGGAGGCGGTCATCCCGATCACGCAAAGGTCGTTACGCGAACAGCTATGGGAGATCCTGCAGGTCGCACTCGCCGATCAGCGTCAGGCATGGGTGATGCGACAAGACGGCGGCTACGATCAGTTGCGTCCCGCAGATGGTGTTACCGGTGCGGCCGCGATCGGCTCGCATGCGACCTTCATCGAATCGACGACCAAACGGTGGGCGGCGTTACAGGGCTACGCTGGTTGAGTTCGTCGGCTAAGGTGCGCTCACCGATGCCGTTGCACGATGCCCATCATTTTGTAGACGAGGGTCGCGGCCGCGAAGTCGTAGGCATGAAAGCCCTTGATCGGCGCGAATTCCTGCAGGTCGAAGCCGATGATGCGGCGTTGCTTGGCAACGGATTCGAAGAGACCGAGGGTCTGATACCAACCGAGGCCACCGGGCACCGGCGTACCGGTTGCAGGCAAGACCGATGGGTCGATGCCGTCGACGTCGAGCGTGAAGAACACCCGTGCCGGAAAATCCTTCGGCAGCTTGATCGAATCGATGCTGCCTGGCACCAGTTGTGCGGCATCCCGGTAGCGGACATTGAAGCGCTCGCGTGCGATGCGCTCTTCTTCACAATAGGTACGAATGCCAAGTTGATAAAGCGGAATACCGGCTTCGACGATTCTGCGCATCACGCATGCGTGACTGAGCGGATCGCCTTCATAGCGATCGCGCAGGTCCGCATGGGCATCGATCTGAACAACGCCGAAATCGCGCATGCCGGCGGCGAAATAGCCCTGCATCACACCCCAGGTCACCGTATGTTCACCGCCCAGCACCACGGGCATCTTGCCCTGTCTGAGAATGTTCGCGACTGCCGCCGCAATCGACGCGATCACTTTTGCAGGCTGGCCGCGACAATCGACGGCGGGCCAGGTGTAGAGGCCCTCCGCACCTGGATCGCTCGCACCATCCCAGCGTTCGAGCTGATTGGATGCTGCGATGATGGCGGCCGGCCCCTTCGCTGTCCCGCCGCCATACGAAACGGTTTTCTCGTAGGGAACAGGAAGCACATGAAATTGCGCGGACGCCGGTGTCATCGCGCCCAATTCGCTGCCGAGAAACTGCGGCGGCAGGGTGCGCGGGCGACGCGGCTTTACCGTCGCACGCTTCATGACAGACGCGTCCGGAAGTCTTCGTAATCGAAGCGGCGCACGATACGCAGGGCATCGGTAGTGGAATTCCAGATCGCGATCGATGGCAGCGCGATGCCGTTGAAGGTCGTGGTCTTCACCATCGTGTAGATCGCCATATCCTCAAACGCCACGCGGCTGCCGACGGCGAGCGGCCCTTGGAACGAATAATCGCCGATCACATCGCCCGCCAAACAGGTCTGGCCACCTAGTCGATAGCGATGCGGATATTCGGCCGGCTGGCCGCTGTCGATGAGCCGCGGACGATAGGGCCCTTCGATGACATCGGGCATATGGCAGGTCGCCGAGGTATCGAGAATCGCAAGGGGCATGCCGTTCCATGGCAGGTCGAGCACTTCGCTCACCAGGATCCCAGCGTTGAGCGCAATCGCTTCACCAGGTTCCAGATAGACCTGTACGCCATGGCGCCGGCTGAAATCGCGCAGCAGGCGAACCAGATCGTCAAGCTGGTAGTCAGGGCGCGTGATGCGATGCCCGCCGCCGAAGTTGATCCATTTCATGCGAGGAATGAATTCGCCGAATTGTTCCTCGAAGGCGCGGACCGTCCGTTCGAGCGGTGGAAAGTCTTGTTCGCACAGGGTATGAAAGTGCAAACCATCCAACCCGAGGAGATCGCCCCTGAACTGCGAGCGGGGAATCCCCAGGCGTGAATGGGGTGCGCACGGGTCGTAAAGCGGATTGTTTCCTTCCGAGTGTTCCGGGTTGACACGCAGCCCAAAGTGAAGCGATGGTCGATCGCGGTGTGCTTTCTCCACCTGCGGTTGGAACCGCTCCCATTGCGTGAATGAATTGAAGGTCACATGGTCGGCGAGCTTGAGAATCTCGATCAGATCGCGTTCGGTGTAGGCGGCTGAATAGGTGTGCACCTCGCCACCGAACGCTTCCCGCCCAAGGCGTGCTTCATACAGCCCGCTCGCACAGATGCCGGTCAAATAGCGCGCAACGAGCGGCGCGAGGCTCCACATACTGAACGCCTTGAGAGCGAGGAGAATCTTTGCACCACTTGCCTCCTGCACCTTTGCGAGCACCCGCAGGTTCTCTTCGATCGCGACCTCATCGATGACGAAGCAAGGCGAGGGCACACGCGTAAGATCGAGCGCCCGAAAGCGTTCGGTGCGGGCGGTCGGCACGCCGGTGAGTGGCACGGATGCCTCAGGCCATCGGTGCGATGGGTGTGATGACCGACCAGGGTAGCCCGTGACGGGTCATCGCTTCCATAAACGGGTCGGGATCGAATTCTTCCATGTTGAAGACGCCGGCGCCCTGCCACTTGCCGGTGAGCATCAGCATGGCGCCGATCATGGCAGGCACCCCGGTCGTATACGAGATCGCTTGCGCACCGACTTCGCGATAGCACGCTTCGTGATCGCAGATGTTGTACACGAAGGCGAGCTTCTCCTTGCCGTCCTTATGTCCACGGACGAGGCAGCCGATGCAGGTGCGTCCTTTGGTGAGCGGACCAAGGCTCGACGGATCGGGCAGCAGGGCTTTCAGGAATTGCAGCGGCACGATCTCCTGGCCCTGATAGATGATCGGTTTGATCGAGGTCATGCCCACGTTGCCCAGCACGCGCAGATGCGTGAGGTAGTTCTCCGAGAAGGTCATCCAAAACCGGGCACGGCGCAGCGTCGTAAAATTCTTGACGATGGATTCGAGTTCCTCGTGATACAGCAGGAAGATTTTCTTCGGCCCGATGCCCTCTGGGAAGTCGTACAGGCGACTCACCGAAAGCGGGTCGGTCGTCTGCCAGGTGCCGTTTTCCCAGTAGTGGCCGGGTGCGGTGATCTCGCGAATATTGATCTCTGGATTGAAATTGGTCGCGAACGGCTGGCCATGATCACCTGCATTGCAGTCGATGATGTCGAGTTCTTCGATGGTGTCGAAATGATGCTTGGCGAGATAGGCGGTGTATACATTGGTCGCGCCCGGATCAAAGCCGCTGCCAAGGAGCGCCATGATGCCGCGCTTGCGGAACCGCTCCTGATAGGCCCATTGCCAGCTGTATTCGAATTTCGGCGTGTCGATTGGTTCATAGTTGGCGGTGTCCACATAATGCACACCGGTAGCGAGGCACGCATCCATGATCGCGAGATCCTGATAGGGGAGCGCGACGTTGATAACGATCGCCGGCTTTTCCCGCTCGATCAACGCGGTGGTTTGCTTGACGTCATCGGCGTCAATTTGCGCCGTCTTGATCGGCCGCTGCAACTGCGCCGCGATGCGCTTGCATTTTTCTTCGGTGCGACTGGCCAACACGATCTCCGAGAATACTTCCGGGACCTGCGCGCATTTATGCGTGACGACGTGCCCGACGCCGCCCGCACCGATGATCAATACCTTCGCCATGACGCTTGCTCTCCCCGATCAGTCTTCGAAGTAGGTGTAGCCGCGCAGGCTCGCGCCAAACGCAGCGAGGACAGCCTGGCGCTCGGCGACCGATACCCGACCTTCACGGACCGCCTGTTCGGCGGTCTTGCGAAACTGTTCGAGCAGTTGCTGCGGCTGGTATTCGACATAGGAGAGCACATCGGCAATGCTGTCGCCGCTGATCTCGCGCACAAAGTCAAAGGTGCCGTTCTCATTGATCCGCACGCTCACCACATTGGTGTCACCCATCAGATTGTGTAGATCGCCCAGCGTTTCCTGATAGGCGCCGACCAGGAACACGCCAAGGTAGTACGGCTCGCCCTCGATCAACGGATGGACCGGCAGGGTCTTCCGGATGCCGCGGACACCGATGAACTGATCGATCTTGCCGTCCGAGTCGCAGGTGATGTCGGCGATGATCGCTTGCCGGGTCGGCGGTTCATTGTGCCGGTGCACCGGCATGACCGGAAAGATCTGGTCGATCGCCCACACATCGGGCAGCGATTGGAATACCGAGAAGTTGCCGTAGTAGATGTCGGAGAGCGACTGCTCCAGGCCATCGAGGCCGGGTGGAATGCGTTTCACATCCTTCAGTTTCTCGACAATATCGCGGACGATCTCAAGAAAGATGTCCTCGGCGACCGATAGCTCGCGCAGCTGGATCTGTCCGCGCTTGAAGAGATCGCGCAACTCTTCCCGATAGTAGATCGCGTCGTTGTAGGACTCCTGCAGATTGCGTGCATTGATGCTGGCGAGCGACTCGCGCAGATTGCCGATCAACTCATGTTCGCCCGCCGGATTCGGACCGGGCACTTCGCCGGGTTCGAAACGCGTTACATCGAGGATGTTGAACAGGAGAATCGAGGAATATGCGACGGTCGCGCGGCCTGACTCGGTGATGATCACCGGATGCTCGATGGCGAGCGGATCGAGAATGCCCATGATGGCCTCGACCACGTCGATGCAATATTCGTCGAGCGTGTAGTTCTTGCTGTAGTCGTAGCTGGTTTGTGAACCGTCGTAGTCCACGGCGAGCCCGCCACCGAGATCGAGGAAGCTAAGCGAGGCACCTTCGCGTTTGAGATCGGCGTAATAACGGGCCGCCTCCAGCACACCGCCACGGATGTCACGGATGTTGGGGATCTGCGAGCCGAGGTGGTAGTGGAGCAACTGCAGGCAATCGAGCATCTCGTGGCGCTTCAGCGAATCGATCAGCTCGACGATCTGTGAGGTGGTGAGTCCGAAGATGCTCCGATCGCCACTCGATTCATTCCAAGCGCCGCCGACCCGCGAGCTGAGCTTCACGCGCACCCCGAGCATCGGGCGGATGCCAAGCGTTCGGCTGGTCTCGAGAAGGACGAGTAATTCCGACGGCGTTTCGATGACGAAGAAGCACTGATAGCCAAGCTTCAACGCGTGCAGGCCAAGGGTAATGAATTCCTTGTCCTTGTAACCGTTGCAAATGATGTAACCCGCGCCCGGTTGCATGGTGGCCAGCGCGATCAGCAGTTCCGCTTTGCTGCCCGCCTCCAAGCCGTGCCCATAGCGCGCGCCAAAACGGGTGAGTTCCTCGATGACCTGGCATTGTTGATTGACCTTGATCGGGAAGACGCCCCGATAGCTGCCACGGTATTTGAGCGAGCTCATGGCGCGCGCAAAGCTCTCATTGAGCAGCGAGATCTGCGCATCGAGAATGTTCTCGATCCTGAGCAGCGCCGGCATCTGCAGCCCGCGTGCCTGCATGCCGCTGATGATGTCAAGGAGACTCACCCGGGCTCGCTTGCCATCGAAGGGCACGGTCACCCCGACGGTGCCATCGCCCGCCAGATCGAAATAGCCGGCTCCCCAGGCGCGCACGCCGTAGAGCTCTTCCGATTCCGCCGCACTCCAGTTCGATACGAGGTGTGCTTTCAGTTTCAATTCTCTCGATACGCTGGCGGCAGGGGCGCGCACTGAGCGGGCCGCATTTTGCTCTCTACAGGGTGAAATATCAACCGTTAGGGGTGCTTCTCGTGGTATCGATTCGTTGGACTCGGGCCCGCGGAGGGGCAGTAACCGCCTCGATGGCAACCGGATCGATGACTTCAAGTAACAATGCGTGTCTCGCGGAACGATTGCGAGGAGTTGCATTTATAGCCGCCGCTTCGTACCGTCGCAATGAGATCGCGATTCTCTTCGCCCAGTGCAATACGCAGCCTTCTAATGTGCACATCGATCGTCCGGTCATCGACATACCGTCTCGTCTCGACCCACCCTGATCAATTTTCCGATCGCGACTGGACCGATTGCGGCAGTTCAAGCATTAGCACGACGGTGAGAGGTCTTCAACCAATTACTGACTAAGGACACTGGGTGGTCGAGCGCCGTTCCGTCATGGTATCGTCCCCGCATGCTTGATACGCAAATCGTCGCGGCCGTTGATCTCGGTTCGAACAGTTTTCGGCTTGAGATCGGGCGCGTCGTCGGCGACCAGATCTACACGATGGATGCTTTGCGTGAACCCGTGCGTCTGGCGGCCGGCCTCACCAAGGACAAGTATCTCGATAATGAAGCCCGGGCATGCGCTTTCGCCGTCCTCGATCGATTCGGGGAACGTTTGCGCGGCTTCGCGCCGCATTATGTGCGTGCTGTGGTGACGAACACATTCCGCGTCGCCCGCAACGCCAATTCGGTCCTGCGGGCGGCCGAGGCGCGGCTCGGTTTTCCGATTGAAGTGATCGGTGGGCAAGAGGAAGCGCGACTGATTTACTTCGGCGTTGCGCATCTCCTCGAACCCGGCCCGGCCCGCCGGCTGGTCGTTGGTATCGGTGGCGGCTCGACCGAAATTATCGTCGGCACCGGATACCAACCTGAGCTGATGGAAAGTGTCTACATCGGCTGCGTGGGTTACTCGTTACGATTCTTTGCCGGGGAGACATTTTCCAAGTCTGCCTTTCGGTAAGCCGAACTCGCGGCCCGCCATGAGTTGGAGGTGCTGTCAAAGGGTTACCGCAGCCGAGGCTGGGCCCAAGCAATTGGGTCATCGGGCACCGCTCGGGCACTGGCTGATCTCATTGAACTTAACGAGTTTGCCGAGCACGGCATTACACGGGAAGATATCGATCGGTTGAAGGACGCACTGATCAAGGCTCATTCAGGGGTTGCCTTGCGCCTTCCGGGACTCAAGGACGATCGTGTCGCGGTCCTTGGGGCGGGCTGGCCATCATGTCGGCAGTCTTCGATGAGCTGGGCATCGAGCGCATGGTCGTATCGAACGGCGCCCTCCGGACCGACGTGCTCTACGACCTGCTCGGCCGAGGCGGCCATGAAGACATGCGCGAAGCGACCGTACGTGAATTCATGTTCCGCTATCAAGTGGACGAGGTGCAGGCCTTGCGGGTATCGAACACCGCGGTTGCGTTGTGGCGGGGCATCGCGTCGGCGGCACGCACGCCGCTTGCGCCGCCGATGGCCGAGCTGCCCGATGCAGCCGAACCGATCTTGCGTCGTGCGGCGCTCCTTCACGAGATCGGGCGCTCAATGTCGCATAACGGCTTTCACAAGCATTCGGCCTATATCCTCACGAATGCGGATATGCCTGGGTTTTCCAAGCGTGAGCAGACGGCGCTCGCCACGATCGTGCTCGGGCATAACGGCAAGCTGCCGAAGATTCGCGATCTCGTCGAGCATGAAGACGACTGGCGACTGGTCGCATGTCTTCGTCTGGCGGCGCTGTTGCATCGCAGCCGCAACGAAGCGACCGAAGATGCGATAAAAATCCGCGCCGATCGAAAATCTTACGTCATCGAAGTCGCGCGCAGTTGGCTTGAACGCAACCCACTGACGGATTTTGATTTGACGCAGGAAATCGACGAGTGGCGCCGGGTCGGGCGCGACTTTCGATCGCAGCGATCGAAAGCCGGAAAGAGTCATTTGCGTCCTGACAGGCGGCAACGCTGGCCACAGAGTTTGGTAATGATGAGCAAAGGGCAGTGAACGATGCGCCGCTCATAGCTGTTATGAACCAGACTCACCGCATGATTTATTGCACCTTCAATGATTGGCGAGCAGCTCCGCGCAGCCGGCCCGCCTTGCCCAGTACTCCCAGGCGCGGCGCATTTCCGGCGAGTTCGGATCCCAGTTCGAGCGCTTGGTGGTCTCGCCATCGGACAGAAACTTTACTTCGCCCATGCGCATGGCATCCAGATAAACGCGCGCGTTGTAGGGCATGTAGACGCCGATCCGCACCACCTCGAACAGCGATCGACCGGCGCCGGCAAAGCCATGACCGCGCATCAACGCGACCCAGGCCCCGCCCATGCAACGCGCGAGATCGCTGCCCTGGTCGTTATCGCGCACCAGCATGTCGGTGTCGCCGAATTTCTCGGATATATCCCACACCGGAATGTGCTTGCCGATGCAGCTACCCGAATGCACGACCGGGCGGAGTTTGGTGGAGGTGATCGTGAAGGGCAGCACTTCCTTCGCGTGGCTATGCAACACCGCATTGATTTCCGGTCGCGCCGCGTAGATGACGCCGTGGATGAACCGTTCGAGATACGGCGGTCACTGGTCGCCGCCGACGACTTTGCTGTCGAGCGAAAACGTCATGATGTCGTCTTGCGTCACAAGTTCCGGGCTGCGGGAGCGCGACAGAAGATAGCGATTGCGATCCTCAGGATGACGGATGCTCATATGTCCGTACGCATCGACCACCTGTTCGTTCGCAAGAGTGCGATTGGCGATGACAAGTTCTTTTTTTACTTGGTCGAGCGTCGTCATGATTCGCTCCTTGAGAAGACGCTTGTTACGGCCAGACCGGCAGACCGCCAAGCCCTGCTGTCTCGGCCTGTCCGGTCATCAGGTTCGCGTTTTGAATCGCCTGCGCGGCAGCGCCCTTGCCAAGATTGTCGATCGCACCAATGGCGATAACGAGCCCGGTCTCGCGATTGACGGCATACGATAGAAACGCGAGATTGGTGCCGGTGGTCCAGTGGGTATGGGCACTGCGTCCGTTGGTCGATGCAAAGACTTTGATGAATGGCTCGGCGGCGTATATCGCGTTGGCCGCATCGACCAGCTGCGCGGTGGTCACGCTGCCGCGCGGACGTGCGTAGCAGACTGACAGGATGCCGCGCGACATCGGCACGACTTGTGGCGTGAAGGCGACGCTTGCTTTGCGACCGGCCACTTGTGCGAGCGCTAATTGCATCTCGGGGACATGCGGATGCTTTTCGAGCCCGTAGGCGAACATGTCTTCGTTCGTCTCCGCGTAGCCGAAGTCACTCGAGCCGCCGCGTCCGGTGCCGGTGATGCCGCTCTTGGCGTCGATAACGATGCCGTCCATCTCGATCAACCCGGCTTTGGCGAGCGGGGCGAGCGCGAGCACCGATGCGGCGGGATAGCAGCCCGGATTGGCAAGCCGCGTGCAGCCGCGAATTTTTTCGCGTTGTCCGGGGAGCTCGGTGAGTCCGTACACCCAGCCGTCGACAAAGCGATGGTCACCGCCGACATCGACAATGCGAATCCGGGGATCGACCTTCGCCAGCGGCTCGCGCGATTTGCCGGTAGGTAGCGATGCAAACAGCACATCCACGCCAGCAAGCTTTTCGGGATCGAAGGGCTGGATCACCAGATCGCCCAACGGCGTGCCCGCGAGGGCTGGAAAGCGTTCGCGCAGCGGCTGGCCGACCGTGCTTTCACCGCTTGTGTAGGTCACGCGAAAGGATGGATGCGCGCCGCAGAGCCGCAGTAGCTCCGCGCCGCCGTAACCGCTAATGCCGACGATGCCGATGTTCATGGGCGAATGATAACGGGAGATGGCCGATGTTCAAAATCCCTCGGGGTCCTGCTCTGCCATCGCCTTGCCTCTATACTGGCGCAGGCCATGGAGGGAATGATGCTTGCATCAAATCGTTGGGTGGTGCTGCGTGGGCTCACCCTGATCGCAATGGGCGCACTGACCGGTGTGTGGACCGTAACGGCGCATGGGCAGACCGACTATCCAACACGACCAATTCGCGTCATTGTCGGTGGCATACCCGCCTCCAGTGGCGACATCGGCGCACGGTTATTGTCGACCAAGCTCGCGGAACGGCTCGGGCAGTCCGTCATCGTCGAGAACAAACCCGGCGCGACCGGCGCGTTGGCGGCGGCCGAGGTTGCGCGCGCGGACCCGGATGGCCATGTGTTGTTGTTTACCGCGAGCTGGCATTCGACCGCGGCGGCAGTGAGGAAGAGCCTGCCCTATGACACGCTTGCCGACTTCACTTTTATCTCGACCTTCATGACCTACGGAATGATTGTCGGCGTGCGCCAGGCGTCGCCTTTCAAACGCATCGAGGATCTCATCACTTTCGCCAAGGCCAATCCCGGCAAACTGACTTTCTATTCGGTGGGCGCCGGATCAGCCCATCATCTGATCGGCGAATGGTTCAACGCGCTGACCGGCGCGGAAATGGTGCATGTTCCGTACAAGGGAAGCCCTGCGGCCTTTCCTGATTTTCTGGCCGGGCGGGTGGATGTGATGGTCGATACGATGACTTTCGGTCTCACGCAGGTGACTGGTGGCAAGGCCCGTGCACTGGCCATCACCTCGCGCGAGTCGATACCCGAACTGCCCGGCGTGCCGACCATGTCGACTATGCTGCCTGAGCTGGAATATGAGTCGTGGTTGGGGCTGCTTGGGCCGCGGGGCATGTCGCCAAGACTGCTCGAACGGGTCAATCGCGAAGTACGGGAAATCGCCGCGCTCCCAGATGTCGCCGCGCGAATTCGCGATCTGGGCGCCATTCCAAGCACCTCCACCCCCGCGGAATTTCGCGCCCGCTGCGAGCGTGAGATCGCGCGGTTCAAAAACATCGTCGTGGCACGCCGTATTCCGATGGAGTGAAGTTAGTCAGTCCGCGCGCCGTCTGGCGTCCGCCGCCGCACGAGCACCGTATCGAGGTGGCTCATCACGGTCACGCCCGCCTGATTGATCAGTGACATTCGCACCGTGACGATGCCGCGATCCGGTTTGGAGTTGGATTCGCGCCGGCTCACACATTCGAATTTCACATACACTGCATCGCCAGGGCGAAGCGGCGCGTGAAATCGCAGTTCGTCGTAGCCAAATGATGCGATGACTGCATGTTTGTCCGGCAACTGATGGACCAAGCGCTGTTTGACGGCGATCATGAAGGCCCCAGGGGCGGTGATCCCGCCGAACGCGGCCTGACCGGATGCTTCATCGATGTGATAGGGCATGGGGTCCCATCGTTTTGCGAAGGCGATCAACTCATCGCGATCGATCACGGTGGTCGGGCTGTTGGCGCTCTCGCCTGGAATCATGTCCTCAAAGAAAATCATGGATGCCTCGCACTAGGATTCCGGGGATTATCAACAATTCGCGGTTCTTGCAACAACCACCGCGCCAATGCACGGGCGCGAAATCCGTGCGAAGCTCACCGGCTGGCCGCCAGAGTGGGCCGCGGCGCCCGGGCATAACACGAGTCAACAAAGAGGAGGGGATATTGAATTCAAGCAGTGGGCGTGCGGTGCCGACCGGGCCGGTGGCGACCGTGGACCAATTTGTCGAGCGCATGATGGTTCGGCTGGAGGATGTGCTGGCGCTGGCATTTTGCGCCGCCGTGGCGCTCAATTTCATCAATGTCATCGCGCGCTACATCTTCAATGCGTCGATCCACGGAGCCGATGAAGTCCAGGTGCAAGTGCTCATTGCCATGGCCTTTCTGGGGGCCGCGATCGTCCAATGGCGCGGGCAGCATTTGCGCATGGACGTATTGGTGGGCGCGATGCCCGCTGCCATGCAGACCTTCGTGCGGCTTGCGGAGGTTGTATTCGTCGTCGTTTTGGCGGGCTTTGTGCTGGCCCAATCAACCCGCTACACGATGCAGATGCACAGCCTTGCACGGACCAGCGATGCGTTGGGAATTCCGGTGTGGTTCTCGCATGGTCTGGTGGCGCTTGGATTCGGGATGATCCTCATCATTACGCTGTGGCGAATCATCAGTGTTCGCGGAGAGCGCTCATGAGTTTCGCCCTCGGCGTCGTCCCGATCGTCTTATTGCTGCTCGGCTTTCCGATTTATCTTGTCCTGCTGACCGCGGTGTCGGTGGCATTGGTGTTCTATATGAACATTCCGCTCGCGGCGCTGCATCAGAACATGTTCGGCGCGATCGATGTCTACGCACTGCTGGCGATTCCCTACTTTATTTACGCCGGCGAATTGATGGGGCGGGGCTCGGTGGCGCAGCGCTTGGTGGACTTCGTGCAGGCCGGTGTTGGTTCGGTGCGTGGCAGCCTGGGCGTGACGACGGTGGGCACGTCGGCGATCTTTGGTGCGATTTCAGGCGCGAGCGTGGCAACGGTCGCCACCATCGGCCGTGTCATGTTGCCCGCGATGCGCAAAGCAGGTTACCCAGAGAAGTTCACCGCGGGACTGATTACCTCGGTCGGCGCGATCGACATCATCATTCCGCCGTCTATCCCGATGATCATTTATGGCATGGCGGCCGAACAATCGGTGCCAAGACTCTACGCGGCGGGCGTGATTCCCGGCTTGATGTTGGCGACGATGCTGGCGGTGTATGTCATCTGGTTTGCCAGGCGCAACGGCATTGGTGCGGGCGAGGCCTTCGATGGCAAGCGGTTTCTCAGCGCCACCGGCCGCGGTGTCTGGGCGCTTGGTGCACCGTTCATCATTCTTGGCGGCATCTATGGCGGCGTGTTTGCGCCCACGGAAGCGGCGGGCGTTGCCTGTGTCTATGCGGCATTCGTGACGCGCTTTGTCTATCGCGAGCTGTCATGGCGCGACATCATGCGGGCCGCCGGTACTACGGCGATCTTCACCGGCCAGGTGCTGATCATCGTTTCCTGCGCAGCAGTCTTCGCATGGCTCCTGACGGTGAATCAAGTCCCCGCAACGGTCGTGAGCTGGTTGCAGGCGCTCGCCATGCCAAACTGGGCGTTGCTTCTGACGATCAACGTGATCTTGCTTGCGATCGGCTGTTTTCTCGATCCGCTATCAGCGATTCTGCTGTTGTCGCCCTTGCTCGTGCCGGTCGTCAAGGCGGCCGGCATCGATCCGATCCACTTCGGTATCATCTTCACTGTGAACCTTGCGATCGGACTGTTTCATCCTCCGTTCGGCATGAACATCTTTGTTGCGCAGTCGGTTCTCAAGCTGGAACTGCCGGTGATCTATCGGGGGATCCTGCCGTTTCTTGTGATCTATCTGGTGGCACTTATGCTGATTACGTACATTCCAGACATTTCGCTGGTCGGCGTGAATTGGCTGTTGCGCGCAAACTAAAGCTTCATTTTCGCTCAAAGAGGAGACATGTAATGCGAATATCGGTTGCGGCCATTGCCGCGGTGGTGATGTGTTGCGGTATCGGTACGAATGTGGCGGCTCAGCAGTTCACGATGAAGATATCCTCGCCCAGCGTCAGTGACATCACGACCGAGTGGATGCGGCTGATGAAGGCGGGGGTCGAAGGGCGCTCGGGCGGGCGGGTTAAGGTCGAGGGGTATCCGGCCAATCAACTCGGACAATTGCCGCGTGCCGTCGAGGGTGTGGCGCTTGGCACCATTGAGGTCACGATCTCTGCGATCGGCTTCTATGTCGGATTGGAACCACGCTTTGAGGCCCTGGAAGTTCCCGGCCTCTTCGATGACATCCGCCATGGCTTGCGCGTGCTCGCCGATTTGGAAACCAAGAAAGTGCTGTCCACGTTGGGCGCGAGCAAAGGCATCGAGCCGATGTGGCTGGGTATTCAGGCGCCTATTTCGGTCGTTTCACACAAACCGGTACGAACGCTCGCCGACATCAGGGGCCAGAAACTTCGCACGCCGGGACCCACTCCGATTCATATGGAGCCGCTGCGTCGGCTTGGCGCCTCGCCGCTTAGCATGGGGCTCGGTGAAGCGTTGCCCGCGATGCAAAACCGGACGATCGATGGCGCGCTTGCCACCATCAATATCTTCAGCGTCTTCAAGTATTTCGACGTCGCGAAATCGGTGACGCATATGCCACAGGCCTTTCTGGTATTTGCCGGGATGGCGAATCGGGCATGGCTGAAATCGCTTGGGCCGGAATTGGAAGCAATCGTTCGTGAAGAAGCGGCCAAAGCAGAATCCGTCAATATGGCGTTCGGATTGGCCGACCTTGACCGTGCGACGAAGACGTGGGAGACCAATGGCGGCGTGTTCCATGTGATCTCGCCCGCGGAATCGGTGCGTTATGTGGAAGAGGTGCGCGTTGCAGTCGCTCCAATTCTCGCGAAGCAGCCGCGTGTCAAAGAAGACTACGACGCGTTACTAGCGATCGCAAAACGCCTGCGATAGTGACCAATCCGCTCTTTGGCCCGAATAAACTAAAGCTCGGGCTGTTTGGACTGAACGTCGATCAAGCGTGCGCGATCACGACGATCGACGGGTTGTTTCATCCTGAGTGGGCGACCATCAAACGGATTACGCAACGCGCGGATGCTGCCGGGTTCGAAGCGCTCGTTCCGGTGGCGAGGTGGCGTGGCTTTGGCGGCAAGACAAATTTCAACGGCACCTGCCTGGAAACCTTTACCTGGGCGGCGGGCGTTGGCGGCGCTACTGAGCGGACCAGCGTGTTCTCGACTTCCCATGTACCGACGATTCATCCGATCGTTGCAGCGAAGCAGGCGACCACCATCGATCACATCACCGGTGGCCGCTTTGCGTTGAATGTCGTATGCGGCTGGTTCGCGCCCGAAATGGAAATGTTCGGCCGGACCATCATGGAGCATGACGAGCGCTATGCGTATGCGACCGAATGGCTCACGATTCTGAAGCAGCTCTGGACTTCTGAGGAAGAGTTCGACTACACCGGCAGGTATTTCAAGATCCAGAAAGGTTTCCATCAACCGAAACCGATCCAACGGCCGTTTCCGCCAATCATGAATGCGGGGGGCTCGGCGATCGGGCGGCACTTTGCGGCCAAACATTGCGACATGATCTTCGTGCATGTCAAAGGCGAGGATGTGGAAGCCGCGCGCAAAGATGTCGCGGAAGTGCGCGACCTCGCCCGCAAGCAATACGGGCGCGATATCCAGGTCTGGGCGAACTGTTATTGCGTAATCGCCGGTACCGACCGTGAAGCGTTTGAATTTCGCGACTGGTATGTCAATGAGAAGGGCGACTGGGAAGCTGTGAATAACCTCGTCAAAATTCTTGGCATGCAGGCAGGTGTCCTGCCGAAGGAAATGCTCGAAGCAGCGAAATACAAGTACATCGCGGGATGGGGTGGCTATCCTTTGGTAGGGGCGGCGGATCGCATCGCTACCGATCTTGGCAAGCTCTCCGCGGTCGGGCTGGACGGCGTGCTGCTTTCATGGGCCCGGTATGAAGAAGGTCTGGGTCGCTTCATTACTGATGTGATGCCGCGTTTGGAGCAGGCCGGGTTGCGGGGGCGAGCTTGAGCGAAGCAGCATTACCGCGCCGCAGTTTCTCCGATGTCGATTTCGAAGAGGCGGTGCGCCGTGCGCATGCGCTCGTCCCGGTCATCAAAGAACACGCTCCGGCGGTCGAACGCGCCACGCAACTCACCGCGCCGGTGCTGCGGGCGATCCATGACAGCGGGCTCTTTCGCATGCAGCAGCCGAAGCGCTTTGGCGGCATGGAGCTCGACTTTCACGCATTTACCGTGATCCCGGAAATCATCGGACGGGGTGATGCCTCATGCGGCTGGAATTTCATCAATCTCGCCTCGCATCATCGTCAACTCGCGCAATGGGATCCGCTCGCGCAAGAGGAAATCTGGGGCGAGAATCCTGATGCGCTGATTGCCTCGGGCATCGCCTATCACCAGGGGCGTGCGCGACGTGTCGATGGCGGGTTGGTGATCAGCGGTACGTGGGGATTCTCATCGGGGGTCGATTCCTCGCAATGGAACATGCTCGCCTGCACCGTGATGGAGGATGACAAGCCGATCGACTGGTGCATGTGCATGGTGCCGGTCGCGGACCATGAGGTCATCGACGACTGGAAGACCCTTGGTATGCGGGGTACCGGTAGTCGCAGTGTGCGCTGTGTGGATGTGTTCGTGCCCGTCCATCGGGCGCTCTCTATGCATGTTGCCCGCCCCGGTCATGAATTTCCCGGCATGCGGATGCATGTGAATCCGATGTTTCGTGTGCCGACCTCAGCCTTAGGAGGATTCGGCATCGGCGGCGCGCTGACCGGCAACGCCCAGGCGGCAGTGGATGCGACCATCGAGTTGGTGCGTTCTCGCAGTACCGCCTACACAGGCGCGAAGATGCGCGATTTCCCGACCGTACAATTACGGGTCGGGACGGCTGCCGCGCAGGTGGATGGCGTGCGGGCCTGGTTCAAGAGCGATTGCCTCGAAGGTGCGGAAATCGTCGCCCGGACGGGCGGGCTCACGCTTGCCGACAAGCTTCGTTTCCGGCGTAACGCTGCGGCCGGCGTCAAGATCCTTACCGGTGCGATTGATTCATTGCACGAGCTGGCCGGTGCGAACGGCATCTATGATGACCACCCGATTCAGAAGATCTTTCGCGATGCGCATGCCGGCGGCGCGCATTTCGTCCTCAATATGGACGTCCAGATGACCCCCTGGGCAATCGTGGCCTTCGGTGGCGAAGTAAAGAGTCCAACGCTATAACGAACGTGGAGGCCGTACTCATGCAAAGAAATCGGATATCCGGGGTATTCGCAACCTGCGTTGCGCTCACGCTTGCCACCGCATTGAATGTATCGCATGCGCAGGATGCCTATCCTGCGAAGCCGATTACCATCATTAATCCGAATGCACCGGGCGGCATTGTCGATATCGTCGCGCGCACCTTCGCTACCGCAATACAAAAGCCCATCAAACAATCGGTGATCGTCGTCAATCGCGGTGGCGCCAATGGTGCGATCGGCACGCAGGCGGCAGCGATGGCTCCGTCCGACGGCTACACCTTGCTGCTCACCACGCCGTCGTTCCTTGCGGTCCCGGAGATCAACAAGCTATTTGAGAAAGCCTCAGTCTATGCGGTCGATCAATTCGTACCGATTGCACGCATCTCGTCGGACCCAACCGTCGTCATTGCGCATCCATCGCTTGGCGCAACGACGATGGCGGATTTGATCGCGATCGCCAAGACACGCCCGGACGGCGTCGTGATGGCATCATCCGGCACCTATGGAGCGACTCACTTGCCGCTCGCCATGATTGAGATGAAGACCGGTATTCGCATGCGCCATGTCGCAACCAGCGGCGGCGGGCCCGCGTTTGCCATGACCTTGGGGGGGCATTCGCAGATTGTGGCCTCCGCGCCTGGCGTCGCCTTTCCGCAGGTACAGGCCGGAAAACTGCGGGCTTTGGCGCAGACGGGCGGCGCGCGCGTCAATCCGCTCACCGAAACGCCGACCCTCAAAGAAAGCGGCATCGACGTCGAGTTCTATCTATGGACCGTCCTCTTCGCCCCGGCCAAGACACCTGCTGCAGTGCTTAGAGTGATTGCGGAGGCGACCCGGCAAGTCGCGCAGGATGAACAATTTCGCGCCGGGATCGCGAAAAGCAATTCAAACCTTGCCTACGCCGAAGGTGACGAGCTGCGGAATTTTCTCGCGCGGGAGACGGTGGCAATCAGCGCGACGATTCGCTACATCGGCAAGATCGAAGATGACAAATAATCCAATGGTTGATAGCCCCCGCTTTCTTCGGCGGACCCCAATGTCGATGTTGCTGCGGCGTATCGCGTGATGAATAGTGAACAAAGCATGGTGTCGGTCCTCATTGCAGGCGGCGGACCCGTCGGACTGACGCTTGCCTTGGAACTGGCTTCCCGACAGGTACCTTGCATGCTGGTCGAGCGCTTCGTGGAATCCACACGGTTCCCGAAAATGGATATCACCAACGCACGGAGCATGGAGCTCTTCCGTCGCCTCGGCGTGGCCGATGCCCTGCGGAAAGTCGCGGTGCCGGAGGACAACGTATTCGATGTGGCATGGATCACCACACTGACCGGTCATGAGTTGCATCGGTTCCGGTATCCAAGCGTTACGCAAGCCAGAGGGCGCATTCGCGAGCAAAACGACGGTTCGCAGCCCGCTGAACCGGCGATGCGGGTGTCGCAAGTAGTCATCGAGCCGGAATTGAAAAGGATGTTGCTGGATAGCAAGCAGGTCGATGCGCGGTTTGGCGTTGCACTCGAATCGTTTATGCAGGACGAGAAGGGCGTCACTGCGATCGTGCGAAATGTCGATACCGGCGTGGCCGAGACGATTCGCTGTGCTTATCTGGTCGGTTGCGATGGCGGCAGCAGCCGCGTGCGGGAAATATTGGACATCCCGCTCTCCGGAACGCCACGCATCGGCCAACGATACATGGTGCACTTCCGATCGCAGGCGCTGGATGTATTGCAACCGCGCGGCGTCACTTGGCATAACCAATCGTTGCGCGGCACCATCATCGCCCAGGACGATAAGGAAACCTGGACGCTGCAAACCGGCATTCCAGGCTTTCGCGATGTGGCCCCCGAGGGCGTCGATCCGCACAAGCTGCTGAAGGCGATCGCCGGCACTGAGTTCGACTATGAAATCCTCTTGACCAGCGCGTGGACACCGCACCTTCTGCTCGCTGATGCGTATGGGGCAGGGCGCGTGTTCATGGCAGGGGATGCGATTCATCAAGTCAATCCCACCGGTGGCTATGGCATGAACACTGGGATCGGCGATGCGGTGGATCTCGGTTGGAAACTCGCTGCCGTTCACCATGGCTTTGCATCGCCTGGGTTGCTGAAAAGTTACGATGCGGAGCGCAGGCCGGTGGGACGTCGCAACATGGAAGGTTCGAAAGCCCACACTGCTGCCCGCGTGAAAGTCGCGGCGATGTACCAGGCGAATGAGGTGATGCTCTTTGATTCGACGTCAAACGGTGATGCGGTGCGAGCCGCAGTGGGATCGAAGATCGCTTTGCATGGCAATGCAGAAAACGAAAGTTGGGGCATCGAATGGGGCTATTGTTACGCCGATTCGCCCGTGATCTGTCCGGACGACGGATTCATTCAAAACGACACGCTGAGGTACATTCCAACGACGACACCCGGTACGCGCTTGCCATGTGTCTATCTCGCTGACGGGCGGTGTCTTTTCTATCTGCTTGGTCCGTGGTTCACCCTACTGGTATTTGGCAATGCGAATGCATCGGCATTCGTCGACGCTGCGGCGCGTCGTGGAATGCCACTGCGGATTTTGCCGATTGACGAAGTGCGCTTGATTGAGATCTACGAACGCAAGATGGTGCTCGTTAGGCCGGATCAACATGTCGCTTGGCGCGGCAACAGCGTCCAAGATGCCGATGCCGTGCTTGCCCGTGGGCTTGGGTGGCAAAACGTTTAATGACCCGTCGCAATTTTTGCGATATGCGCCGCGTTATCCGGTAGCGCGTTACCACGCCAGACGACATGCAAGTCTGGACGCACCAGTAAGTAATCGAATCCATACACCACCCGTGCGGCGGTGCCTTCGACGTCGAGCACAGCAAAGGGCGCGTCAATCGTTGCGAATGCCTGCTGGAAGGCGCCGGCATCGGCTTTCGTGGCGCCAACGCGAAGAAGCGTATAGCTATCCTTGAGGCAATCGTTCACCGAGACCTTGCCCGGTTCAATCCAGACATGCGGCAAGCGCGCCCCCGGCCAACTGGTCGGCACGTAATAT
>SHXR01000013.1 GCA_009693235.1 Betaproteobacteria bacterium
CAAGCAGTATTTGGAACACCACTTTGAACCGAAGCCGAATGACGATTTCAAGATGGAGCCCGACTAAGACGCGTCGTTCAGCCGACGCGTATCCGGACTTTCAGTCCGTAACCCAAACCCACCAGCTTTAGCTGGTGGTTGTTTAGTGATTGAACATGTACAACAGCCCTTGGTCGTTCTTCACCAGCAGGCCACGGCGGCTGTTGGCGATGATGCATTGCTCGAACGTCAACGTATCGCAGTTGGTATCGGCTTGGACAACGCCACACTGCATGCACACGTCGGAATCCTCGAAACGCACACGATCAAAATAATAGGTACTAACACCAAGACGCGCGTGCATCTTGAAAAGGAACAATATGCCGGTGCGATTGGTGTCGGTAGAAAGCTTGCGCCCGGCGAAACTCATATTCGAGAAACCCCATTCAGCCAAGCCGGTGGCTTCCACCATCGTCGAGCCAGCCGAGCCGCCCCAAAACAAGGTGGTCGATGGACCTTGGCGTGTGCTGACCTGCGGGTTGCTATAGTTCATCCCGTCGCCGCGCCAGAAGCCAACGCTAGGCGCATTGACTGTTCGGAACAGCAATGACTTGCTGATCAAATACTTCCCCGCAGGAAAGTGCAGGCTCTGCCTACTGTTGATGGCGGCTTGAATCGCCGCGTTCACATCCACCAATAGCGTGCCCGCCTGCACATCGGCGATCTGCGCCGGGGTCATGAAATCGAATACGCTCACCACATCGGCGAGCTTCGAACGATGTGACCTTGCCGCCGATGATTCTCTGTGCAAATACCCAGGGATGCTTGAATCGAGCGAATTTAGGATGCCGTAGGAAAGACTGGACAACGGGTTCACCAATGCTTCGCCAAGATCCATTGTCAGCGTCACCGTCGTGAAGGTGCTGAACACCGAGGTCACGATGATGCCGCACTTGGTTCCGCCAACATCCACGATCTTGACGCGCCGTTCGGGGTAAGCGTTTGCGTCTGATCACCGGGCACGGTGAATGAAGTGCTTGACACGAACGTCGGCGTGAACGGGCCGGCCACCCATTCTTCGGACAGCGGAATGCTCGCCTCATTCATTCCCGAGATCATGTCCTCGGACCATAGTGGACTGGCCGGCGGATCGGTATCGTTGGCACGCGCCAGCACGAACTTGTACAGCAGTCCCTCGGTTAACCATATTGCCTCGGGGTGCGGCCCTCTTCATTCAGAATGATTGGATTCGTATTGACCACTAGCCCAGTGGAATCGGCGAACGTGTCCAGCTTGGTGCTGACGGCCCCTGCCATGTAGGCAAACAATTTTCCGCCTGCCAGAACATTGCCACGCATGTCGAAGAACTGTTGCCTTGCGTCGGGTGCTAGTTTGACGCCCATAATAGTCTCGTCACTCTACTGATGAGGGTCCTACAATCAAGCGCGCCAGCTTATCTCTCATGCATGGTGCTTGCGCTCTTTGTTCTTGTCTTCGTGCGTTGGCTCCTGGCTTGTGCGGCTATTGTTTGTGAGCGGCTGCCCGCAGGTTGCTTGAAGCGTACCCTGCTATGGTCCAGAAACGGGGGCGCGCCCGTTCGGTCACGACAACGATGCGCTCACATGCCGTTCCGGAAGTTCGACCATGAGGAAGGAGGCGCCAGTGTCCCAAGCGTCGATGTTACCGTCGAGTACAGAATTTTCGCTACAGCGTGGATGTCGCCCGGGTTCGTCAAACGCCTCAACGCGAAAATGATCAACGCGATAGATGTCCCCAAGGCGAAGGCGCGCAGCGAAGCCGCCGACTACACCGTTGTCGGTTCGGCGCCAGAAGAGCTCGACCGACATGTCAAAGTCAAGATCGGCCGTTGGGGGAAAGTGATTCGGGAGGCGGGCATCTCCACGAATAAGCTCCAATCACGTTACTTGCTGGCGGTGGGCCATGGGTTGAATGCACTGCCGGCATACCCAGGGATGCGTGCCGGCAGTTGATCAAAGCAGGCGAGTCGCCGGTTGATGGTGATCGCGTCGCAACTGGCGATGTACCAGTCCGCGTGCGCTGCGGGGGGACGCCTGCGTTTGCGCGCACCCGGTCGCTGCAATCAGCGTAACTGCCGCACATGCAAAGCTGAAAATTCTCATCGATCTGCTCCCGTTCGTCGGTCATTGAGGGCGTTGTCGTGCTGCATGCCAATAGTAACCCTGGTGATCCTGACCGCGAAAATTGGGCTTCTGCAAAGCTGCGCCATAATGGGCCATGGCGCGCCGCGTGGTCATATGTTCGGCACATCGATCCGGTTCTAGGACCCAACAACTGCGAAGCATGAAAGACCAATCCTTCCGCACGCTGCTCCGCGCCCTTGAAGCGCAGGGCGAGCTGATCCGCTTCACCAAGCCCGTTCATCCCGAGCGCAACATGTCGGCGGTGGAATGGAAAACGTATAACGAGCTTGGCAAATCGAGTCTCTTCACGAACATCGAAGGGCATCCGGGCTGGACGGCGTGCAGCCAGATCATCGCCGATCGGCGCAAATGGTCGATTGGGCTCGACATTCCAGAAGACCGTTTGCTGCCCGAGATTCTGCGCCGTGTGCGACAACCGATCGCTCCAGTGCGCGTGGCCGCTGCTGAGGCGCCGGTGAAGCAAGTAAAACTGTTCGGTAACGAAGCGAATCTGCTCGATCTGCCGACGATGAAAGTGTCGGAGCGGGATGCGGGCCGCTTCATTGCTTCCGGGATTTCGTTCGTGCGCGATCCGGAAACCGGCATCGGCAACATCTCGTATCACCGCCAGCAGATCAATGGCCGCGATACCACCGGGTTTGTCATGGTGCCCCGCCATGCAAGGCGCATCTACGACAAGTACTCGACGCAGGGCAAAGGCATGCCGGTGGCGATCGTAATAGGTGTGCATCCCGCGATCTTCTTCGCCTCCGGTTTCAGCACGAGCATGGGATTGGATGAACTCACTTTCGCCGGCGCCTTGCTCGGTGAAGGTGTTCGCACGGTGAAATGCGAAACGATGGATCTCGATGTGCCGGCCGATGCGGAGATCGTGCTGGAAGGCGAAATCATGCCAGGCGATCACCAGGAACCCGAAGGCCCATTTGGTGAAGTGACGGGGAGCTATCCGCAGCCAAGCACCGCGCACGTCTTCAAACTGAAAGCGATCACTCGCAGGCGAGACGCCATCTTCTACGCCCTGCACTGCGGGTTTCCATCGACCGATACGCAATCGATCACCGGGCTTGGCATCGAGGTGGCTACGTTTGAACATTTGCAAAAAGTTGATGGCGGTCTTGATCTTCTTGATCTGCGTTGCCTCACTATTTCCGGAATGATGATGCTGGTGCTGAAGATTCGGCCCCGCACGGCCGGCCAAGCGAAGGTGGCCTTGATGGCCGCGCTCACCGGGCCCTATCAACAACCGAAGATCGCGATCGCTGTTGACGATGACATCGACACGGCTGACCTCCGCCAAATCATGTGGTCGATCGCCACACGTGTGCACGCCGGCGAAGACGTGATTCTGATTCCGAATGTAAAAGTCTGGGCGCTCGATAATGCCTCGCCGGTGGTTGAAGGCGTCGAGACCTATCAGCGTGTCGGCACGCGATGGATGATCGATGCCACCAAGCCGCCCGTCACGATGCCCAAAGAACGAGCACGCTTCGACAAAGCAATGCCGCCCAATTACGACACCGTAAACCTCAAGGATTTTCTGCCCTAAGAATCGACACAGCAGAACACGTAGGGCGGAATAGCGAAGCGCATTCCGCCGGGTCGACGATCTCAGAAGGAGACAGCATGATGAGAATAGGGAAACTGGTGCTTGCCATTGCAACGATGGCTATCGCAAGCGCCGTCCAGGCGCAAGCGGGCGACTATCCGAACAAAGCGGTGCGTTTTGTCATTCCGTTTCCGCCGGGCGGTCCGGCCGATGTGATTGGCCGCATGATCGGCGAGAAGCTCAGTCGTGCCTGGAGGCAACCCGTGCTGGTCGAGAACCGCCCGGGCGCGGGCGGCAATGTCGCATCGGAGTTCACGGCGCGGGCGGCACCGGATGGCTACACGCTGGCCCTTGTCGCCAACAGCCACGTCACGAATGGCGCGCTCTACAGCGGCCTCAAATACGATGTGATCAAGGATTTCACGCCGATCAGCCAGGTCGCTTATTACTCGCTGGTGTTGGTTGCCCATCCATCGGTCGCGGCGCGCACCTTGAAGGATGTCGTTGCATTCGCCAAGCAGAACCCGGGAAAGCTCACGTTCAGTTCAGCCGGGAGTGGTACGCCAACGCATCTGGCAAGCGAATTGTTCCGGCGCGCCGCGGGCATTGACATCATCCACGTCCCGTACAAGGGGGCAGCGCCCGCGACCACCGATTTGCTGGGGGGGCAGGTCCAATTCATGTTCAACAATCCACTCTCAGCACTGCCGCATGTGAAGACGGGCAAATTGCATGCGATCGCCACCACCGGATTGGATCGCTCGCCCACGACCCCAGATGTGCCGACGGTTGCAGAGCTTGGATTTCCGCAGTTCGAAGTCGGCACATGGTTTGCCTTCCTCGGACCGGGGGGTATCCCGAAGGAAATCGTCGCGAAAGTCGCCGCCGATATTGCCGCGACCGCGACCGCGCCCGATATTCGCGAACGCCTGCTCGGTCAAGGAATCGAAGCGCGCGGCACGACTCCCGACCAATTGAGCGCCATCATGCAATCCGACTACGCGAAATGGTCGAAGGTGATTCGGGAAGCAAACATCAAGCCGGATTGATGCGGGGATTACCGCTTGCCCTGCCGATGCGGGCTACCTGGGTTGGCGTGATCGTGCTGCTCGTAATGCTGCTTGAGCAGATCCTTGCCGTAATCGTTGCCGTTCGGTGTGCGCACCAGCGTATGAATGTGGTCGCGTGAGGGTTCGTTGTTCGCATAGACCACGCCCGGCTGATGATCGAACTCGATTAGGACCACCGGGTTGTAGACGCGGTAGTAGAACGGGCTCTTGTCGTCATGACCGCCGATCCAGGCGAACTGTGTATCCCGCAGGTGATCGCAGACTTCATCGTAGCGAATCTCGGCATGGCCCGGTCGAATACGGTGGACATAGACACCGATCAGCTTGCGCAGAATCTCCTGCTGCTTCGCGTCCAACTCGCCAAACCGGATGCCTTCGCGGGGAAACTGCAGATTGTCGCGAAACGCGGTGCCCAGCACATCGCCAGGCAACGTGGTGCCGATGATCGCGCGCTGTTGCTGCTCGGGTGAAAGGCCTCGCATCAGCGTGAGCCCGACATGTTCCTCGGCCTCGAATACATGGGTGCCCGCGTACTTGCCGAATTGCGCGTACACCGGTTCGGAGCCCATGAAATTTGGCGTGAGCACCATTTGATCGCCATACACCAGGCAATTGATGATGAGGTGATGCCCGTCGAACTGCCAGCCCCAAGGTTTGGTAAGCGAAGGCGTGCCGAACACACTCATCCAGTAGTACCACTCGTTGTATTCGTCGGGGAGGTTGCTGATCTCGACGGCGTGCTCATTCAGCTTCATGACGTTGCGCGCGGATTCAAACCCACTGCCGCTGAGAGCGGAACTCACCAGCCCAAGCGCCGCCTCGCGTTGCGCTGCATTCAGCGTGTGCAGGCCCACACCATGGCGCATCAGGAACGGATGCACGTTGCACCAGGATCGCCACGCGTCGCTGCCGATGTCGAGCTGGATCTGATGCCGTTGCTCATGGCTCAGCGTGGCAAGAAACGCGCGTGCCGCCTCGACCATTGGCTTTAGCGTCACGCCGGTTTTCTTCACCGGGAACAAGCCAGGCAGGATGATGCCGTCGGTGGTGATGCCGCGGAACTCGTCCGTTAGCTCCTGCTTCGCCCGCGCCATGACCTTCTGAAGCCCCTCGGGATAGGCATCGGCCATCTTGTGCGCGGGCAGATGCATGCGCTTGCGCAAAGGCGGGCGCTCCTCGTGCGTATGCGGATGGTCGTGATCGTGGTTGTGCGAGTGGCCGTCGTCGTGCGAATGCGTGTGCGAGTCGCCGGGGCCGTGGGTATGATGTTTGCTCATGTCGCCTTGTGCCGTAAAGCGGGGGGATTGTCAAGAACGGCGTTGAATTCGCCGGCGACGAGAATCGCATATATTGATCGTGACTTCATCCAGCGAACCTCGATCATGCAAGCCACATTCCTGCTGTTGGCGGCCGCTGCAATCTTGAGCCTTGCGCAGGGAGTGGTGGCGCAGACTTTTCCGACCAAACCGATCCGGATGATCGTGCCGTTTCCGGCGGGCAGCGCTTCCGATTCCCTGACGCGAGCGATCAGCCAGGAACTCGTGAAAACCTGGGACCACGGCTTTGTCGTAGAAAATCGTCCGGGCGCATCGACCATCATTGGCGCTGAGGCCTGTGCTCGCGCGACGCCTGATGGCTACACGCTTTGCATGGTGTCGATCGATAGCATGTCGATCATGCCGGTCCTGCACAAGAAACTCCCCTACGACCCGGTCAAGGACTTCGAGCCGATCATGCGCTGGGTTACGTTCGTGCAGGGCCTGGCGGTCGCTACATCGCTGCCGGTGAATTCCCTCGCGGAGTTGATCGCGCTGGCCAAAGAAAAGCCTGACGTCCTCAACTACGGTTCGCTCGGGCAAGGCAGCAACTCGCATTTATTTTTCGAGTGGTTCGCCCGTGCACGCGGTGTGAACCTCACCCATGTTCCCTACAAAGGCGTGCCGCCGGTGATTCAGGCCGTCACCGTGAATGAAGTGCAGATGGTCAATCTCGCGGTGGCCAATCTGATTCCGCATCACCGCGCGGGCAAGCTCAAAATTCTCGCGGTCGACGGTACGCGGCGCTCGGCGCAACTGCCGGAGATTCCGACCTTCCCGGAGGCTGGTATTCCGCCGACCGGATTTGTCGGCTGGCTCGGTTTCGCTGCGCCCGCAGGAATCCCGAAAGATGTCGTGACGCGCGCGCACTTGGCGATCGCGAAGATCTTTGCGAGTGAAGCCTTCCGCGAGAAATTCATCATCAACCTTGGTATGACACCAACGGAAAATACTCCCGAGGAGTTCGCGCGCTTTCTCAAACAGGACCGCGAACAGGCGGTTGAACTGGTGCGGCAGTCCGGGGTGCGGTTGGATTGAAGCGCTAGCGGCGCGGTCGGTCTAGAATCGGCATCAATAGTCCCTGGGCGCCGTGCAGCGGCGATCGAGGGATACCGAGACAAGCATCCCAAGGAGGAAGCATGGCCACGGACGATCCGCGCGCGGCGACCAATCCGCTTTTCAATGACAACAAGTTCAAGTTGGGTACGTTTGCGATCAATGTGTCGAACGGTGCGGCGATCACGACGGTGGACGGCGTGTTTGAGACGACCTGGCCCAACGTGATCAAGCTCGCGAAAATCGCTGATGAAGCGGGCATCGAAGCGATCGTTCCGGTGGCACGCTGGCGTGGATTTGGCGGCGAGACGAACTTCAACGGCACGTGCTTTGAAACCTACACATGGGCTGCGGGTCTTGGGTCGGTGGCCAAGAACGCCGCCATCTTCGCGATTTCGCATGTGCCGGCGGTCCATCCGATTCTCGCCGCCAAGCAGGCCACGACGATTGATCACATCACGGGCGGTCGCTTCGCGCTCAACATCGTCTGTGGTTGGTTTCAGCCGGAGATGGAGATGTTCGGCCGCCCGATCATGGAGCATGAGAAGCGCTACGAATATGCGACCGAATGGCTCAACATCGCCTAGCGGCTGTGGGCCGATGAAAAAGAGTGGGACTTCGAGGGCGAATTTTTCAAAGTGAATCGCGGCTTTCATATGTCAAAGCCGATTCAACGCCCGGCGCCGGTCCTGATGAATGCCGGGGTTTGCCCGCCGGCAAGCATTACGCGGCCAAGCACTGCGATATCGCCTTCATTCTGATTACCAGCCACGACGACGAAACCACCCGGCGTGAAATTGCGGCGTATCGGGATATCGCGCGCAACGAATACCAGCGGAACATCCAGGTGTGGACCAACTCCTATTGCTGCATTGGCGATACGGAAAAGGAAGCGCGCGACTTCGTCGACTATTACGTCTACAAGAAAGGCGATTGGGCGGCCGTCAATAACATCGCCAAGGGCATCGGTGTGTAGACTGAGATGATGCCGAAGGAAGCGGTCGAGGCGTTCAATTATCACTTCATCGCGGGCTGGGGCGGGTATCCGCTGGTGGGTACCGCCGACCAGATTGCCGACAAGCTGGCGAATCTTTCCCGCCTCGGGCTGGACGGCACGCTCCTCAATTTTGCGCGCCACGAAGAACAGCTCACCCGGTTCACGAAGGAAGTGATTCCGCGCCTGGAGGCAAAGGGATTACGCAAGCCGTTCAAAGCGCGGCCTGTTGCGTAGCAAAACCTATTCATCGATTCACTATGGAGACGTTCATGCGGCCACTCAAGCATCTGATGGCGGGCTTCGCAGCCGCCGCGACCCTTATCGCATTCCCGGCAGTCGCCCAACCGAAACCGCCGATCAAAGTCGGCGCCATTCTTCCAATGACCGGACCGCTCGGTGCCGCCGGGCTCATGTTCGGACCGGCATCGACATCGCGGTGGATTCAATCAACGCACAAGGTGGCGTGAATGGCAGTCGCATCGAGCTGGTGGTCGAAGATGACAAGTTCACGCCGCAGGAATCCGTTCTGATGTTTCGCAAACACGCCGGTCAAGGCGTGGTCGTGGTGCTGGGGCCTATATCGTCGAGTTCATGGGAGAACGTGTCGCCGCTCGCGCCGCGCATATCACTGCCGGTGATCAGCTTCACCTTCACGTTCAAGGAAGGCGTGCCGAACGGCGAGTGGGCGATGGGAGTTTCGCCCGATGAGCGCACCATGTTGCCGGAGGCGTTCGACGAATTCGTGAAGCTCCATCCGAATGTCAAGAAGGTCGTCATCGCCGCAGACATCAAACAAGCCTCCGGTGCGGCAGCGATTCCGATCTTTCAGGCGGCCGCGAAAAAACACGGCGTGCAAGTCCTCGATGTCATCGAGTTTGAAACCGCCACGACCGACTTTGCACCAATCATCACGCGCGCCAAGAGTAAGACTCCCGATGCCATTCTATCGGCGGGTGTACCGCCATCGGTGATCGCCATGACTCGCGAATTGGGTAGCCAGAAGGTGGATGTGCCGCTGTTCAATAATGGCATGATCTGGCCGGGCGCGTTCCCGCAGGCAGCGGGGCCGGGGTTTGAAAAGATCTACACGGTGGTATTTTCGACCAACGAGAAGCTCCAAAAAACCCGCGGCATGACGCGTACACCGCGGCGTTTCAAGCCAAGCTGAAAGACAACCCGATGATGCGCCAACCCGGGTAACTCGGTCATGGGTCATGAAGCGATGTTGATGCTGGCCGACATTCTGAAGAAAAAAGGCGTCGATGGTTCGATGAGCGCCGAGAAAGCGCGCCTCGCCGTCAAGGCGGGCATGGCGGAAACCAAAGAAGCGCAAGGCGTCTTCAACGTCAAATTCAACAACGAACGTAATGGCTACGTCCGGGCGCATCTCATGAAAGTAGACGTGCCGGCGAAGCAATTTGTCTACGCACTGTCTGAGAATCAGCGCTAGACGTTCTTTGACGCGAGCCTTTACCGGCGGTGAGTCCGCCGGTATGGTTCATCGCCCATGTTTGTCGATCAGCTCATCAACGGCCTTGTCTCAGGCGGCCTATACGCCCTGATCGAGATTGGCTATACGCTGGTGTTCGGCGTGCTCGAAAAACTGAATTTCGCGGATGGCGAGATCTTCATGTTTGGCGGCTACGCTGACGTCATCGCGCTGTCCTTGGGCGGCGATCTCACCGCGGCCGTGCTGCTCACGATCGCCGTATCCACGTTGCTTGCGCTAGTCGTCGAATTCGTAAGCTTTCGCAAGTTTCGTTCCGCTGATGCGCAGATTACCGCTGCGCTGAGTTCGCTGTTGGTCGGGCTCATCCTCATCGAACTCACCCACAATATTTTCTCCAGCGAACCGCGCAGTCTTGGGTTGCCCCAGGAGGTGTATTCGGCTGGGGTGAACATCTTGGGCGTGCAGATCGCGTGGATCAAGCTTGTCATCCTTGGCGCGGCGCTGGTGCTGATGGTCGGGCTGTCGTTTGTTCTCGAGCGCACGCGCCTTGGACGCAATATTCGCGCGGTCTCTGATTCGCCTGAGTCAGCGGCCCTGTCTGGCATCAACGTGCAGCGTGTGACGCAGCAGGTCTTCGTCATTGCATCCATCCTTGCCGGCATCGGTGGGCTGCTCGTCGCATGCAAATCGGGCGTTGCGGTAGCGGAAGTGGGGCTCACATTCGGACTCAAAGCGCTGGCTGTCATGGCGATCGGTGGCATGGGTGATCTGCGCGGTGCGGTGGTGGCCTAGCGCTATGGATTGTGTCGCGATCGCCCTTGCAACGGGTGCTCGATGCGGTGCGTGAAGACGAAGACGTTGCCGGCGCGCTTGGAATCAACGTCGTGTATGTGCGTGTGATGGCGTTCGCGATCGGCGCAGCGCTTGCAGGCATCGGTGGGGCGCTCTATGGGCACTACATGCTCTTCATCGCTCCAGATCATTTCGGCATTCTGATTTCGATCACGGTCGTTCTCTACCTGATCCTGGGCGGTGTGAACAATATGTGGGGGCCGGCGCTTGACGCGGCAGTGATGACGCTACTGCCAGAAGTGGTCCGCTCGATTGCCGATTGGCGCACGGCGGTGTTCAGTCTCGCGATTATCTTGTTGTTGCTGGTACGGCCAGAGGGGCCGCTGGCCTTTCGAACGCGGTCTGCCCGCGCGTTGCCGTCGCCGCGGAAACAACAATGAGTGCACCACCGACGCCCGTCCTCGCGATCGAGTCGATCAGCAAGGATTTTGGCGGGCTCCGCGCGATCGACAACCTTTCGCTTGACGTGCGCTCCGGCGAAATTCTGGGGATCGTCGGGCCAAACGGCGCGGGCAAGAGCGTACTGATCAACCTCATCACCGGCTTCTATCGTGTGAGTGCCGGAACGATCCGCTTCAAGGATGATGAGATTTCCGGGTTATCACGCCATGCCATCAGCCGCCTCGGGATCACGTGCACGTTTCAGAATGTTCGGCTCTTTCGCCGCATGTCGGTGCTGGAAAACGTGCTGGTTGCCAACAAGGGTCATGCCGCATCGCCGTTTGCATCGCTGTTCGGCGTGGGTCGAAACAAACGCGATATTGACCAGGCGATGGAATTTATCTGCTTCATGGGATTATCCGAGCGGGCCGATCAGCTTGCCGGCACGCTCGCTTACGGTGATGCGCGCCGGCTGGAGAT
Organism: Betaproteobacteria bacterium; assembly: GCA_009693235.1. Classification (GTDB taxonomy): domain Bacteria; phylum Pseudomonadota; class Gammaproteobacteria; order Burkholderiales; family SG8-39; genus SHXR01. The sequence continues at coordinate 11,311 of SHXR01000013.1, forward strand.
CGCGCGGGCGTTGGCCGGCGAGCCCCGCTTGCTCCTGCTTGACGAGCCGGCCGCGGGCATGAATGAGGAAGAGACGGCGGCCTTGATCGATGACATTCGAGCCAGTCGGACGCGTGTGGAAGCGATTGTTTTGGTCGAGCACGATATGACGCTTATTTGTGAGCTCTCCGATCGCATGGTCGCCATCGACTACGGCCGCAAAATGGCCGAGGGAACGACCGAAGAGGTATTTGCCGATCCGCTTTTCACCAAGGCCTATCTTGGGCTGGAAGCGGGTGACCTCGCGCTCGAGAATCCCCATGGCTGAGATCGTTCTCGCTGCCGAACATTTGAGCGTTGCCTATGGACCCATCAAGGCGGTACGCGATTGCAGTTTTGTGCTGCATCGGGGGGGGGATGGTCACCATCGTCGGCGCCAATGGGGCGGGGAAGAGCACCGTCATGCGGGCACTCTCTAATTTGATTCCCCATCAGGGCGGGGCGATTCGCTATTTGGGCGCTGCCACCACGGCGTTGCCTCCGCACGCGCTTGCTCGAGCTGGGCTACTGCATGTGCCGGAAGGGCGTGGCGTACTGGGCCGGCTCATGGTCCTGGAGAATTTGCGCGTCGCGTACGATGTGCGTCCGTTCAAGGAATCATTCGAAGCGGCCCTCGATGCGGTGTACAGTCGCTTTCCACGCTTGCGTGAGCGGGCGGCGCAGCGCGCAGGGTTCATGTCAGGCGGCGAACAGTAGATGCCTGCGCTGGCAAGAGCCGTGGTGAATCCGCCGACTGTGTTGCTGGTGGACGAGCCTTCGCTTGGTCTCGCGCCGATCATGATTCGCGAAGCGTTCAAGGCGTTCGCTGATTTACGTCGCTCGGGAATTGCTATCCTGCTGGTCGAGCAGAATGTGCGAAGCGCACTCGCGCTTGCCGACCGCGCGTATGTCTTGCGTCAGGGTGAGATTGTGATGGAGGGCGATAGCAAATCGCTGTTGCGGTAAGAAGAGGTTCTCCGGCAGCATCTGGTCACGCAGGCGGTACGGAAAAGAGCAAAGGGATAGGAAATAACTGATCATGGGCGCTCTTGGGGCGAAGGGGCCCTAACTTCGCCTTCGCCCCGCGTGACTTCCCGAAAGTATGGTTACGCTGATTGCGCGAGATAGCGGAATCAGATCCCCTTGGAGATTCTTATGTTACTACTCATCATCGGTCTGGTCGTGTTTCTCGGCGTGCATTCAGTGCATATCGTCGCCGACCCATGGCGCACCGCGCAGATTGCACGGATGGGCGAATTGGCCTGGAAGGGCATCTACGCCATCGTCGCGATCGCGGGCTTCGTGCTGATCGCATGGGGCTATGGCGAGGCGCGAACGGCACCCATCGGTCTGTGGCATCCACCCGTCTGGACACGCCATGTCGCATCACTCCTGGTGCTTGTTTCCTTCATTCTTATCGCCGCCGCTTATATTCCGCAGACCCGCATGAAGGCGGCGGTTGGTCATCCGATGCTCGCAGGGACCAAGCTCTGGGCACTCGCGCATCTGCTCGCCAACGGAACACTTGCCGATCTGCTGCTCTTCGGTGGGTTTCTAGCCTGGGCGGCCACCAATTTCATTGCGTCACGAAGGCGTGATCGCCTCGCGGGCACGGTCTACATCAAGGGTCCGATCACGCGTGACGTGCTGGCCGTCGCGGGTGGCATCGTCGGTTGGTGGGTGTTTGCGTTCTATTTGCATGCATGGTGGATCGGGGTACGGCCGTTTGGGTAAGACACCCGGAAATCGACCATCATGATGTCCGACCAACCCATCGCAACCCAGCCGCACGGCGAAGGCGCCGCGCGCGATGAATTTCTCGCGGCATTGCGAGCCAGCCTCGCGTCGCAATCGTTCGTCAAACTGGTGCTCGCTAAATATGCGGGTGACGAGGTGGACTTGCAGCAGGTCGCGGTCCGTCCGGTAATCTTGCGGGGCGAGCCCCGCCTTTCATTTACCTATCGCTACAAGACCAAAGACGTCACGAAGAACTTCAAGCCGGGTGCAGCGGCGGCAAAGGTTGGTGAATTGCTGCGAGCGTCATTCCGCAATGCCCATCTGCAGACGACCGATGAAACGGTTGATTTGACGACCAATCGGCGCGGTGAATCCACGCTGAATCGCAAGAAGGCCGTGTCTGATGGGCAGCCTGCGCCGGAACACAATCGCACCAAGCGGCGCCATGTGGCACTGGATCGGCCGTTTTGGGCCCTGCTCGGTGTGACCGATGGTGAGGGGCGACTGATTCCCGCGCTGTCGCGCAAATGGAAACAGATCGACAAGTTCGTCGAAGTGTTCGCCAGTGCGCTTGCTTCGTCAACGCTCGCCGATGCGCGCACGCTTTGCGTCATGGATTTTGGCGCGGGTAAGGGTTACCTTACCTTTGCACTCCACGACTACTTGCAACACACGTTGGGTGTGAATGCACAGGTGACGGGTGTGGAGCTGCGCCCCGAGCTCGTGCAGCTTTGCAATGATGCAGCGAAGAATCTTGCCATGGAGGGGCTCCGTTTCGAACAAGGCGATGTCACGCACTACAAAGCCGATGCGATTGAGGTGATGATCGCCCTGCACGCCTGTGACACGGCGACCGATCATGCGATCCATATGGGCATCAAGGCGGGCGCGGCCATCATCGTTTGCGCGCCTTGTTGTCATAAGGAGGTACGTCCGCAGCTACTCAGCCCGCACCCGATTCGCGCGATTCTCAAGCATGGTGTGCATTTGGGCCAGGAGGCCGACATGGTGACCGATGGCCTTAGGGCGTTGTTGCTGGAGGCGAATGGTTATGCGACGCAGGTGTTCGAATTTGTCGCGCTTGAACACACCAGTAAGAACAAGATGATTCTGGCGGTACGGCGTGCCGATAGCATTTCTTCCGCGCCGTTGCTCGCACAGGTCGCAGAGGTCAAGCAGTTCTACGGCATCAAAGAACTATGCCTGGAACGGCTGTTGGCGGCGCCGCCGGGAAGTTAGCGGCCGTTTCAATATAAACGCGATCGGCCCTGATTTAGGAGCACGCTGAGGGGCGAGGTGGGGTTGGGGCCCCTCCTCCCCAACAGTTCCCCGCATTGTGTCACCGGTTCTTATTGAACCTGCGGTTGGGCGGCCATCCAGTCTGGCAGATGCCGCGCCAGCATCTCCTTCAATTGCAGCTTGCTGAATGGTTTGGAGAGATAGTCGCTAACCCCGGCCGCGGTGCAGCGTTCACGATCGCCGCGTAGCACGTTCGCCGTCACTGCGATAACCGGCACGTTCATGCCGGGGCGTTTCAACGACTCATGCCGGCGGATCTGGGCGGTCGCTTCCAGCCCATCCATGACCGGCATCTGCCAATCCATCAAGATCACGTCAAAGTCACCGGCGCTGGCGCGAGCGACCGCCTCGTGGCCATCGTGCGTCACCTCGACGTGACAGCCGAGCTGCTGGAGAAACCGGCTGGCCATGAGCTCATTGATCGGATTGTCCTCGGCGAGCAGCACGTGAATCGCCTGACGATCACTCAAGTTGCGCTGTTGTTGGCCGATCGCCGTTGCCGCGGATGGCATGGACATCGGCTCGCGTTTGCCAAGGCACACCGTGAATTGAAAGAGCGAACCCTTGCCGTCGGTGCTTTCAACCTCGATCGTCCCGCCCATTACTTCGACCAACTGCTTCGCGATCGCCAAGCCAAGACCTGTGCCACCGAACCTGCGGGTGATCGAGCTGTCTCCCTGGGAAAATGGCTGGAACAGCCGCGCTCGCGCCGCTTCATTCATACCGGTGCCGGTGTCGCGGACACCGAACCGGATCATCCAACCGGCCGCGGGCCTGGCGTGCGGTCCGCCGGCCAACTACACGCGTAGGCTGACCACGCCGGCGCCGGTAAATTTAATGGCATTGCTGACCAGATTGGTGACAATCTGCGTGAGCCGGACGGGATCGCCGATCGCATGGATCGGCACGTCATCGTTGATCTGACACGCGAGTTCAATGCGCTTACCGCGGGCACGGTCGACGTACAGCGCCGTGACGTCCCGGGCGACCTGCCACACATCGAACCGAACCGCCTCGATTTCCAGCTTGCCTGCCTCGATCTTCGATAGGTCGAGGACATCGTTCAGAATGCCAAGTAGGGAATCGCCGGAACGACGTGCGATATGCGCAAAGCCTTGCTGCTCTGCATCGAGTTTGGTGTTGAGCAATAGTTCGGTCATGCCGAGCAGGCCATTCAGCGGGGTGCGAATCTCGTGGCTCATCGCTGAGAGGAATTGCGACTTCGCCTGGTTCGCGCTTTCGGCAGTGGATTGGGCCAGTTCCGCCTGATGCAGCGCATTTTCATTGCGCTTGCGATCGCTGATGTCGATGATTGCGGTGCGCCACGAACGTACACCGGTGACGGAATCCGTCACGCACACCATATTTGTCAGGACGGTAATCAACTTGCCGCTCACATCATGCAATAGCAATTCACCGGTCTGCTTCCCGGTGCAAGACTCAGCCATGCGTTGCAGCAGGTAAAGGGTGTCCAGGTTTTCGGGGGGCAAGAAACCGGGCGAGTTTTTGCGTGATGACACGTTCCCGCTCGCTGCCGAGCATGGTGGCGGTCGCCAGATTGGCCGCAAGAATGGTCGAGTCGCGATCCAGCGTCAGGTAGCCCACCGGCACAAAATCGTACAGATCGCTCAGGCGATCACGCGATTCCACGAGCTGTATTTCAGCAGCGCGCAACGCCTCATTTTGTATTTTTAGTTCGATTTCGTGCGTCTGGAGCGAGTACACCACTTCGCGTATCTGTCCGATGGACATCGTGCCGACATCGCGGTGTTTGCTTGGCAACTTTGCTTCGGCGCGCTTTGTTTGCGACCGATCGCCTTTTCCGCTTTTTTTCTTATCACAGTGAATGTTTCGTGTTCATGCATCGAAGGATCCTTGGCGGGAACCCTTCGCTAACATTGTTGTGTCCTTGGCAACTCCGCATGGGGTTGAAGTCGACGAACGCGTGCGCGCAAACTTCGACCGGCCCGTCTCGCCTCGGACATGCGATACCGGTTTTGGCTACATGGAGGCGGATCATGCACGGGCCCGCTGCAAGCGCTTAATGCAGAGTGTCTTCATTGCGCTTACGATCGCTGATATCGCTGAACGTGATATACCACGACAGCGCGCCGGTGCGGGCATCGGCCACACAGGCCATCTCCATGTAAACGCTTAGCAGCGTGCCGGCTGTATTGCGCAACAGCAGCTCACCAGTTCGCTTGCCGCTAACCGGAGTCGTCGAGCGTTGATGCAGGTAAAACGCATCCTGGCTGGCGGGCGCCACAAACCCGGTGAATTTTTTCCCGAGCGTACGTTCTCGTTCGACCGCAAGCAGTCCTCCGGCCGCCAGATTCGCCGCCGTGATCGTCGAGTCGCGATCCAGCGTCAGGTAGCCCATCGGTGCAAAGTCGTACAGGTCACTGAGACGGTCGCGCGATTCCGTGAGCTGGGCCTCGGCGCTGCACAGTTCCTCGTTTTGCATTTCGAGTTCGATCTGGTGCACTTCGAGCTCATGCACCAGCCGCCGTATCTCATCGCTCGACATGGCATCGAGGTCCACATGACCGCGTCGCGACGCGGCTTCAGCGCGCGTGCGCAGGCTGGGCCACGGATTCAATCTGATCTTGGTGTTGGCCTTGCGTCGGGTTGTTATGTTTGGTTTCATTATCGAGCGATCCTTAGGAAATGACTGAACAAGGGGCCCCAACCCCTCCATTGCCCTCGTAACTTCCTGAAAAATATGGTCACGCTGATTGCGCGAGATCGCTTAATCAGCGTTTTCTCAGGAAGCATCATGGTTCGCTGAGTGACCGGTCCTGCGGCCTCGGCAGCACATGATTCTCGGAGAAAGACATAGTGCGGAGACCCGGGGCCGAGCTTACTACCTTATAGGATGGGAAAACCCTCAGATGAGACCTATCTGAAGTTCCAACGCAGTGATCGAAGTTTTATCGGCGGGAACTCTTGATCGACCGAGCATCACATTTCGCGTGTGATCGCGCGCTCGGTCGTTGCCACCGCGACCGGCCGACCCGCGTCGTCCACGAGGACAGTCGCCGCCATTCGAATGCGCAGCACGCCGTCGTGCTTGGCGTACGCTCGGTGTCGAACGGTTCGATCGCCTCGCCCGCCTTGAGGCGATCGAGCAACTGATTCGCTGCGGTTCGTTGTGGTTCAGGCATCAACTCACGGATGTTCATCTTCAGCGCTTCGGCCTCGGTCCAGCCATATTGCCGTTCGGCGCCGCGGTTCCATGCGGTTATCGCGCCGCCAAAAGTGAGGACGGCAATGGCATCGTTCGAATCCTTGACGATCGCCGCCATGCGGCGCAGCCCCGCCTGAGTTTCCGTGACCACCGAGATGTCCACGAAGGTGAGGACCAGTCCGTCGATCACGTTCTCGGCGGTGCGAAACGGCACAATCCGCATCAGATACCACCGGCCGGAATGCGCCAGGACCTCGCGCTCCTTGAGTACGAGCGTGCCGAGCACCGCTTCGCAATCGTCGACCAGCGCCGCGTAGTCCAAGCGCGAGGTCAGGTCGCCGATCGGGCGGCCGACGTCAGCCGGAATCAGGTTGATCAGTTTTTTCGCTTCCTCGGTGAAGCGGCGGATGTGCATCGTGCGATCCAGGAAAAGCGTGGCGATCTGCGTACTGTTGAGCATATTGCGCAGGTCGTCGCTCGCGCGTGGCTTCAATCGCCGCGCTATCCAGGTCCGTACCGAAAATCTGCACCTCGCCATCTCGTTGCATGGACGCAAAGCACTCGCGAATCAGGATCGCCAAACTATAGACTTCTTCGCCGGTCGCGCACCCCGGCACCCAGGCGCGCAAGACATCGCTCTTCGCACGCGCATCGAGTAGGGCCGGCAACGCGGACGCGGACAGCGCGTTGAAGGCGTCCGCGTCGCGGAAAAAGCTGGTGACACTGATCAGTAGCTCTTTGAACAACAGGTCGATCTCGCGCGCATTTTCCTGAAGGTAGCGCACATACTGCGCCGGGCTCTTGATCTGGTGCAGATTCATGCGCCGCTCGATGCGCCGCCTGATCGTGTTGCCCTTGTAGTCGGAGAAATCGTGACCGGTGTGGGAGCGCAGCAGCACGAAAATCTTCTGCAACGGCGCGGCGGGAAGCTCAGCCGTTTGCGTTGCCGCGGCCGTTGCAATGTAGGGGCCGCTTGCATACGCCACGAGTTGTCCCGGCATCTCGGCGGCGGGCAGGGTGAAGTCGGCCAGGCCGGTGGCAATGGCACTGGTTGGCATGCCCGAATATTTCGCCGACGCCGCCTCTTGTACCATGGCCATGCCAAGGGCCCCTTTGACCGCCTTCAGGCCAAGCGTGCCGTCGGTTCCCGTCCCAGACAGAATGATGCAGATGGCGTTTTCATGCTGGTCGGTCGCCAGTGACCGAAGAAAATAATCGATCGGTAGCCTGAGCGCCGCGCTGGTGTTGGCGTCCATTCGCTGCAAGGCGCCATTGATGAGCGCGAGATAGCCGCCGGGCGGGTTGAGATAGACGCGATTCGGCTGGAGCTTCACGCCGTCGGTTGTTTCGGTAACCGGGAGTTTGGTAACCCGGCCTAACAGCTTCAGCAGCATGCTCGTATGGCCCGGATGCTGATGCGTGACCACGACAAATGTCATGCCGGTATCAGTAGGCATCTAGCGAAACAACTGTTCGAGCGCCTCCAGCCCACCAGCCGAAGCGCCGATGCCCACCACCGGACAGTGCAGTTTTTTTGTAGGTGGTGCCGCCTTGCGCGCGCGGGCGGCTGGCGTGGTTTTCTTTTTCGCCGCGGCGGGTTTCGCCTTCTTCATGGCAATGACCGGTAGGGGTTCGTAGCGAATAGTGCGCTACATAGCGTCTCCCGTCTTGCATGATTCCGCTACGCCGCGCCATCACGGCCCGCCCAGCTAGTCCTTCAACGGCTGCTCGGGCATCCGCAAGGTCTTTCTGGCGCGCGTACGCAAACGACAATCAATGGCATCGTCGATGTCGGCAGGCGTATCGAGAAACGCGAGGACAAATCGCTTTTGCCCGAGCGCCGCTTCGTCCCGGTCATTGCCGAGCGGCCATTCGGCAAGGGCCTTCATGATCCGTTGGCGTTCTTCGAGCAGATGGGTCAACTGCAAATCGCAATGGGCGATTGGACCAGGATAACTATGGATTTCGGTATTGAGCAGCCGATATCGCTCCGTAAGCCGCTCATGGATTTGCGTCGTCAACAGATGCAAGTAGCCCTTGCGAACCGTGTAGCGTGCGGCGCGGGCCGTGGGCGAGGTACGCATGCGCTAGGGCAACTGAATTTTGCCGCCACCGCCAAGGCCGCCCATGCCGCCCATCCCACCCATGCCGCCTTGCGGCACGACGATCGACGAGGATTGCTGCTGCCGCATTTCCTGCAATTCGCGCATGGTGCGATCGATCGCCTCCTTCGCGAGGGCGCCAAACTGCGCTGCCGCATCGCCCACCGATTTGGCCTCGATTTCAAAAGCAATCGGCAAGGCGCCAACATTGCTCATCACCTGTGTTTCACCGATGTAGAGGATCTCTTTGGTGAGATCGGTCGTGCCTTCGGGCGTGACTGGTGTAAGCCTGCGAATCGCGCCTACCCGGCGGTCGGTGAACACTTCCTCCAGGAAAAGCGCTTGAGGGTCCATGACGGGTTCGTTCGCACGCGGGTCGGGTCGGGTTGCCATGATCAAATCTCTCCAGATTAAAGGTCAACACGGGGCGAGCCCGTCAATGCATTGCGCCCCCGATTCTCTCGCAGGTTGGCGGGTTCTGTCAGCGAAAGGCCTTCCCGGTTATGCTCCAAACCGATCGGGCATCCGGTGCCCGGCTTTTCGCGATCGTGACATGGCCAAACGCGCATTCGTTTTCGGGGTCGATCTGGACGGTACCTGTGCCGATTTCTATGACGGCCTGCGTCCGATCGCGGCCGAATGGTTGGGCCGGAAGGTCGATGCGCTGCCCGAGCATGTGTCGTGGGAACTCCCGGAATGGGGCATTGATCAGGCGCCCGGCGGCTATGAGGCGTTGCATAAATTCGCGGTGACGCAGCGCAGTCTCTTTCGCAATCTGAAACCGATGGCCGGCGCCCCGCAAGTGTTGCGATCATTATCGAAGCGCGGTGTGCGCATTCGCATCATCACCCATCGCCTGTTCATCAAATTCTTTCATTTGCCGGCGGTCCAGCAGACGGTGGAATGGCTGGATACCCATGACATCCCGTATTGGGATCTGTGTTTCATGAGCGACAAGGCGGCAGTGGGTGCCGATCTGTATATTGAAGACGGCCCGTATAACGTGGAAAGGCTGCGCCGCGACGGCCACCGGACGATCGTGTTTTCCAATTCGACTAATCTGCATTTGCCGGGCCCGCGCGCGGATACCTGGTCGCAGGTCGAAGAACTCGTGGTATCCGAACTAGCGGCATGGCAGGCAGGCCAAGCCGACGAAGGTGAGTTGCCGGGGCGTTAATCGAGGAGACAAGTCATGACATTCAAAAAAATAGTCGGCATCGGTCTACTGTGCGTCGTCGCAACGGGTTCGTATGCGCAGGAATATCCGGTCAAGCCGGTGCGCATCATCGTGCCGTTTTCGCCGGGCGGTTTCGTCGATAACAGTGCGCGCGCGATCTCCGACAAGCTGGGTAATCGCCTTGGTCAGCAGGTGGTCGTCGAAAATCGCGCCGGTGCGAGCGGTAACCTCGGCACATCCCAGGTTGCGCAGTCGGCGCCTGATGGCTATACGCTTTTGCTCGGCTTCGACGGCACGCTGGTCATCAATCCGAGCGTCTACGCGAAAATGCCGTTCGATACCATCAAGGACTTCGCGCCCATCACCAAGATCGGCGACGGATCGCTCATCATCGTTGCGCATCCCTCGTTGCCGGCTAACAATCTGAAAGAGTTGATCGCGCTGTCCAAGGCGAAACCGGGCACGCTGTCATACGGTACGTCCGGCACCGGCAGTACGCCGCACGTCTTCATGGAACTCATGAAGATGCAGCTTGGCATCGACTGGTTGCACATTCCCTACAAGGGTGGCGGACAGGCGATCGTCGACGTGACCGGCGGCTCGATTCCACTAGTGGGCACCGCGATCGCCACCGCCCAGCAATACATTAAGCAAGGGCGCCTCAAGGCGATCGGCATCGCCAACGCCAAGCGCGATCCGGCGTTGCCCAATGTGCCGACCTTCGCCGAGAGCGGTGCGCCCGACTTGATTACTTATTCATGGTCGGGCCTCTTGGCACCGGCCAATACGCCACGGCCCATCATTGATCGGCTGTATCACGAGATGGTCGTCGTGCTCAAGGACCCCGACGTGCTGCGGCGCCTCGCGGTGCTTGGCATCGAGCCGGTCGGCAACACGCCGGAGGAATATGGCGTACAGATCAAGGCCGACATCGAGAAATGGCGCCCGGTCGTGAAGGCGTCCGGCATCAAGCTTGAGTAAGGGCGCGGCGAAGGATAAGCCGGCACCGTACGCGGATCTCACGCCGGATTGCGTTCTCGACGCACTCGACTCGGTGGGTCTGCGCGGCGACGGCCGCATGAGCGCTCTCAATAGCTACGAGAATCGCGTCTATCAGGCCTACATGGAAGACGGACCACCGGTCGTGGTTAAGTTCTACCGTCCGGCACGCTGGACCGACGCGCAGATTCTGGAAGAACATGTGTTCACGACAGAGCTGTCGAATCGGGAGATTCCGGTCGTCGCGCCACTTGTTTTGCAAGGCGATAAGACGCTGGCTGAATTCAATGGTTATCGATTTGCCGTTTATCCACGGCGGGGTGGCCGTGCGCCGGAGCTTGAAGACTCTGAAACGCTCGAACGAATGGGGCGTTTCCTTGGTCGCATTCATGCGGTTGGCGCGATCGAACCGTATAAGGTGCGGCCGGCCATCGATATCCGCAGTTTCGCTGAGGAGCCGCGCGACTGGCTGCTGGCTAACAATTTTATTCCGGGGGATATAGCCCCGGCATGGAAGGCCATTGTTGCGCTAGCGATCGATGGTGTGCGGCGCGCGTTCGACAAAGGCGGGGCGATCACCAACATCCGCTTGCATGGCGATTGTCATGCGGGCAATGTACTGTGGACCCCTGATGGCGGCCCGCATTTCGTCGACTTTGACGATAGCCGGATGGGCCCGGCGATCCAGGATTTCTGGATGCTCATATCGGGCGATCGCGCGTCGATGACCGGGCAGATGGCAGACCTGCTCGTTGGCTACGAGGATTTTCACGAGTTCGATGCGCGTGAAGCGCGCTTGATCGAACCGCTTCGCACGCTTCGTCTCATTCACTACTCGGCGTGGATCGCACGCCGCTGGACCGATCCCGCGTTTCCGGCGGCGTTTCCGTGGTTCAACACTCAACGCTACTGGCAGGACCGCGTGCTTGAACTGCGCGAGCAAGTGGCGGCGATGGATGAGCCGCCGCTCCATCTCTAACGCCGGCGTCGCCCGGACCGCAGCAGCAAGAACCCGCCCAGCATGCCGCCCAGATGCGCGAAGTGGGCGACGCCTGCTTGCGTACCGGTCACACCCAAATAGAGTTCCAGCAGACCGTACAGCGTGACAAAGAGCCAGGCCGGGATCGGCACCGGCAAGAAAATAAGAAAAAATTTTCGTTGCGGAAACAGCATTGCGTAAGCAAGCAGCAATCCGAATACGCCGCCTGACGCGCCGACCGTGGGCGCGCGCGAGCCGATCATCATTGAAAAGATGATCTGCACGATGGCGGCGGCGATCACGCAGGTCATGTAATAGATGAGAAACCGGTTCGATCCCCATACGCGTTCTAGCTCGCTGCCGAACATATAGACGCCGAACATGTTGAAGAAAATGTGTCCGATGCCGCCATGGAGGAATCCGTAGGTCACGACCTGCCACAGATCGAAGCCGGAGCCGATCGGCCACAGCGCGAACGGCGCGAGCACACGGCTGCCACCGGAAAGATCGAACATGAATACGGCGATATTCAAGACAATGATCGAGAGCGTGGCGGGGGTGGCGTTCATATGTGGGATCGAAGTTGGTCGTAGCAATCGTTACTGGCAGCCGCGTGAATGACCGCACGCGCGGCCTAGCGTACCTCGAGCTTAGCTTCGGGGGGCGAGCCAGATCGCGTTGAAAAGCCCATTTCCCGTGTCGTTGGGTGAGCGACGAGATAGCGTTTCCCTACTTGTAAGTCGCCCTGCGCGCGAGTATTGTTGCGGCGCACAAAATGCCGATCAGGGAGTTTCACAAGAATGGCCGATTCAGCGGCGCAGACGAAACGTTCGACGCCAGTCCTCACACTGCTTGCGATCGGTGTCGTGTTTGGCGATATTGGTACCAGCCCGCTCTATGCGTTCAAGGAAGCGTTCGGCGGAACGCATTCGTTGCCGATCTCGACCACGAACGTATTCGCGGTGTTGTCGCTCATCACCTGGTCGGTGATGTTGATCGTTTCCATCAAGTACGTCTTGATGGCGCTTCGCTTCGACAACAAAGGCGAAGGCGGCATTCTTGCGCCCCTCGCCTACTCCAGCCATCTCTTACGTAACAGCCCGCGGGCGGAAGCAATCGCCGGGGTTATCACCGTGTTGGGCGCTTCGCTGTTCTTTGGCGACGTTATCATTACACCCGCGATCTCAGTCTTGTCGGCGGTCGAAGGCCTATCGATCGCGACGCCCGCGTTTGAGCACTGGGTCTTGCCGATCACGGTCGGCGTGCTGATCGCGCTATTTGCGATCCAGCGCCACGGCACCGGAAAAGTCGGGCGGCTATTTGGGCCGATCACCGTCATTTGGTTCCTAACCATTGCTTTGCTCGGGGCACGCAGCATCGCGGAAACCCCCAGGTACTTGAAGCGCTGAATCCGGCCTATGCGCTCGGATTCGCGGTGCAGCATCCCGGGCTCACGTTCGTGGTCCTCGGCGCGGTGTTTCTGGCGTTGACGGGCGGTGAGGCCCTCTACGCGGACATGGGGCATTTCGGGCCATCGTCGGTCCGCATTGGTTGGTTCGGGTTGGTGTTTCCGGCGTTGATCATCAATTACTTTGGACAAGGCGCACTGGTGTTGCGCGATCCCACCGCAATCAAGAACCCGTTTTCCTGATGGCGCCGGCCGAGTGGACATTGTTGTTGGTGTGTCTTGCGACTGTGGCGACCGTTATCGCCGCGCAGGCGACGATCTCCGGCGCTTTTTCGGTCGCACAGCAGGCCTCGCGTCTTGGTTTTCTGCCGCAGCTTGATATCGATGTCACCTCGGACACCGAATGCGGGCAAATCTATATCGCGAAGCTCAACTGGTTATTGCTCGCCCTGGTGTTGCTGCTGGTGTTTTCATTTCGCAGTTCAAGTGCGATCGCCTCGGCGTATGGCATCGCGGTGGCGACGACGATGGTGCTTGAAACGGCGCTGATCGTCATCGTCGTCGTCGCACGGCCGGGGCGTACCAATCCATTTTTTCTCGCCCTGCTTGGGGTCATCGGCACCGTCGAGCTGATTTTTTTCGCGAGTAACGCCACCAAGATCGACGACGGCGGATGGTTTCCAGTGGTCGTGGCAATCATCGTATTTACGCTCCTCACCACCTAGAAGAAAGCCACCGATATCATCCATGCAAGGGAGATGCAGCGCCGTGTCTCCTTGGCGGTATTTCTCCCGCATCTTGGCGATTCGATCCAGCGGATGCAAGGTACCGCGATCTTTTTTACCAGCGATCCGGAAAGTGTTCCCACCACGCTGCTGCACAATCTCAAGCACAACAAGGTGCTGCACGAGTGGCTGGTGTTTGTACACATTCGCACCGAGGACGTGCCGCGCATTCCGGATGATGAACGCACCGAAGTCGATATCATCGAACCGAAGAAGATCTATCGTGTGGCGCTGCGCTATGGATTTCGCGAGGAGCCGGCGATCCTGAAAGGACTGCAGTCGCTTGCCCAACGGGGCCTTTCGTTCGAAATGGCGGAAACGACATTCTTTCTTGGCAAATCGACCATCGCAAAGACCGAGAAGCGCGGCCTCTTTACCTGGCGACGCGAGCTCTTCAGAAGAATGCAGAAGAATGCGCCCAGCGCGGCGGAGTATTTTCAACTGCCGCCCGATCGTGTCATCGAATTGGGAACGCAGATCTCCGTATAGGTTGCCTCCGGCCGCGGCACAAGCACACCGGGCAGAGCGGCGTTATGCTCTACAGATGAGATCTCCTGTTAAATGCGTGGTGCGCGGTCTTGCCGCCCTCGCTTTGATTTGCACCATCAATCTGTCGTTCGCATCGAGCGATCTGGCTCTCATCGACGCCGCCTCAAAGGGCGATGTGCCGTCCGTTTTGCGGCTGCTTGACGTAGGCGCGAGCGTGAAGGCGCGCGATGCCATAGGGCGGACGGCGTTAGTGGCCGCGACCGACGAGAATCGTATCGAGGTGGTGCGCGTCTTGATCGCCGCCGGTGGTGATGTCAACGCGCAGGACGATGTCAAGAACAGCGCGTTTCTGCTGGCCGGTGCGCGCGGCTATCTCAGTATCTTGAGGCTGACGATCGCAGCGGGTGCCGATTTAACAAGCACCAACCGGTTCGGTGGCGCCGCGCTGATTCCGGCATGCCACTATGGCCATGTCGAAACCGTGCGTTACCTGCTTACGACCAGGATCGATATCGATCATGTGAACAATCTCGGTTGGACCGCATTGCTGGAGGCAATAATTCTTGGCAATGGCGGGCCGGCGCATACGGAAATCGTGCGACTTCTGGTGGCAGCCGGTGCCAAGGTCAATCTTGGCGATCGGCAAGGTGTCACGCCGCTGGCTCACGCGAAGATCGCCGGCTTTCGCGATATCCAAGCGATTCTCAGCAAGGCAGGAGGCCGATAGCAATCAACATGGATGCCACGCGCGCCAACGATCAACTTGAACCCATCGAGAAAGCCGGCCGGGACGAGCTCTCCGCACTTCAGTTGGCACGCCTGCAGGCAACGCTGTTGCACGCCTATACGACGGTACCGCATTACCAGCGAAAATTTGATCAGGCGGGCGTGCATCCGCGCGATTGTCGTTCGCTTGCAGATCTGGCGAAATTTCCATTCACGACCAAGGCCGACCTGCGCGAGAACTATCCCTATGGGATGTTCGCCGTGCCGATGCAGCAGATCGTGCGCATTCACGCATCGAGCGGCACGACCGGCAAGCCCACCGTCGTTGGTTATTCGCGCCAAGACATCGATACCTGGGCCAATGTGATGGCGCGCTCGATGCGCGCGGGTGGCATTCGCTCCACCGATATCGTGCACGTCTCGTTCGGCTACGGGTTATTTACCGGCGGGTTGGGTGCGCATTATGGTGGCGAACGGCTCGGTGCCGCGGTCATTCCTTTTGGCGGTGGACAGACCGAGCGACAGGTTCAGCTGATCGTCGATTTCAAGCCCGATGCGATCATGGCCACGCCCTCCTACATGCTCGCGATTGCCGATGAGATCGAGCGACAAGGCACCGATCCGCGCTCGACGAGTCTCAGAATCGGGCACTTCGGCGCCGAACCCTGGACCGATTCGATGCGCAAGCAAATCGAGGAGCGCCTCAACATCCAAGCGCTCGATCTCTACGGTTTGTCGGAGATCATTGGTCCTGGTGTGGCCATGGAATGCATCGAGACGAAAGACGGACCGACCATCTGGGAGGATCACTTCCTGCCTGAAATCATCGATCCGGTGAGTGGTGCGGTGCAAGCGGATGGTGAGCCGGGCGAGCTGGTATTTACCACGCTCACTAAGGAAGCGCTGCCGATGATTCGCTATCGCACCCGCGACCTCACCCGGTTGTTGCCTGGTACGGCACGCAGCATGCGCCGCATGGCTCGCATCACCGGGCGGAGCGACGACATGCTGATCATTCGGGGCGTCAACGTATTCCCATCGCAGATTGAAGAGCGGATCCTGACGGTCGCCGAACTTGCGCCGCACTATGTCATCGAGGTTTCCCGCGAAGGTGCACTGGACCGAATGGACGTGCTCGTCGAATTGAAGCCGCTGCACGCCAAATTATCCGCGACTGAACGGAACGTGGTCAAAGGCAAGCTCGAACATGCAGTGAAAGCCTATTGCGGTGTCACCGCACAGGTGCGCATCGTCGATGTTGGCGCGGTCGAGCGATCGGTCGGCAAAGCGAAGCGCGTGATCGATAAGCGGCCGAAAATCTAGGCGCGATGTAATGTTCCGACATTCGATTGAGGAGGCGAGCACAGCATGAGCGCGACCAAGGTCTTTGCGGCAGGCGGTTATCGATACATTCCGGCGGTGTTCCAGTATTCAGGCGGGGTGGCAGCCGAACCCGGCTTTGAAATTGAGCGTGCGCGCTTTGTGCGGCCAGTGCCGCTGGAAGAAGCGTTCCAGCGCATCGAGGCGCATCTGCGATCGATCGGTCGCCCGCTCGCCGCCTTTTGCCAATGCGAATTGCGTTCGCCCGCTCCATTTACCGAAGACGGGTTTCGTTCGTTCAACCGCATTTATGTCGGCACCCTGGAACGCTGGGGCATCTTTGTCAACGAGAATAATCCGCTTGCCCGCTCCAACGTCTGTCCGGCCATTGATCCGCCAGCATCGCCCAGTTTCTATGCGTTCTCGTACACCGTACCCGCGCGCAAGGGCACGCGGCCGACGTTCGTCATCGCGGGTTCAGGTGAGGCGCCGGAAGGAAAGCCCAACTATCGCGACTTCATCGTGCGTCGTGGCGATGTGTCGCAGGACGGTTTGCGCGAGAAGGCGCGGTTTGTCCTGGGCGAGCAGGAGCGACGCATGGCCTTGCTGGGTTTTTCTTGGCAAGACGTGACTGCCACGCACGTCTATAGCGTGCACGATATCCACCCATTGATGCGTGACGAGATTATCGCGCGCGGTGCCGCGCCGGGCGGTGCGACCTGGCACTACTGCCGGCCACCCGTTGTCGATCTCGACTATGAAATGGACTGTCGCGGTCTCGCGCGGGAATGGATTCTTTAGGGCAACGCTGATTATGCTATGCCGCGTAATCAGCGTGCTCAAATGTTCAGGCAGTTACGAGGGGGCGAGCCCCTTGTTCAGTGATTCTTTAGCTGGGAGCGCAGCATGATCGCCGTCATCTTCGAGGTCTGGCCGGCCGATGGCCAGATGCAAACCTATCTGGACCTTGCGGCAAGCTTGCGGCCGGACTTGGAAAGAATCGACGGCTTTCTTTCGATCGAGCGATTCGAGAGTCTCATGCAGAAAGGGAAAATCCTGTCGCTGTCGTTCTGGCGGGATGAGGACGCCGTGCGCCGATGGCGTGAGTTCGAAACGCACCGCGACGCACAACGCGCCGGGCGCGCCGGGGTATTTCGTGACTATCGCCTGCGTGTTGCTGGCGTGATCCGCGACTATGGCATGACGGATCGGGCCGCCGTCCCGAGCTGAATCACGCGCATTCTGAGCGCTTTCACATCGGCCGCCTCTGATAGGATCGACATCGAGTTCCTCTCGGATGAAGTCATGGAAATTTCCCGCACACCAACGCGGCCCGGATCTCCCGATGCACCGCGCATTGGCCTGAAGATCCTTCTGGCTGAGGACGATCAGCCCCTTTCTAGCGGTATCGTCTCGGCCCTCGCAGCCGACGGCCACATCGTGAAGGCGTTGTCCGATGGCAAAAGCGCGGTCGATGAAATCGAGCGGGCAACGTTTGGTTTGTTGATTCTCGATATCGGGCTGCCGGGCCTCGATGGATTTGAAGTGCTAAGGCATGTGCGCGAGGGCGGCTACGGTCTTCCGGTGCCCCTCCTTACCGCGCGGGATGCGGTTGAAGATCGTGTGCTTGGCCTGGAAGCGGGGGCGGACGACTACATGATCAAGCCGTTTGCGTTGCTCGAATTGTCAGCGCGGGTGCGTGCCCGGTCCGCCGCCATCCGACCTCCCACGGTCCGCGCATTGTTCGGGGGCCGTTGGTGCTCGATCAGCAGTCGCGACGCGCGTTTCTCAACGAGGTGCCGCTCGAACTCGCCGCACGGGAGTGGTCCGTGCTGGAGATTCTCATGATGCGGGTCGATGTCGTGGTATCGAAGGCTGAGATCATTCAGGCGGTGGCGGGCGACAAAGAGGAGCTTTCACCCAATGCCATCGAGGTGTACATGTCTCGTTTGCGCACCAAGGTCGAACCGGCCGGCGTTCGAATTCGCACCGTCCGGGGGTTCGACTACATGCTCGAAGAGACACCCTGAAGGTGCGTCAACCGAGCCTGCGACGCACACTGCTCAATTGGCTTTTCCGCCGCTTGGGTTCGTGTTGGTGCTGGGCAACTATGCCGCCTTTGAGTACGCCGATTACGCCGAAACGCGGGCGTTCGATCAAAGTCTGATTGATACCGGATTTGGGCTCGGCCGCCACGTTCACGCAGAGGGTTCCGCCGAATCGGTCGAAATACCGTCCGAAACGGATCGGATTATTCGAAGCGATTAATTCGACGAAATCTTTTATGTCGTTCGCAATTTCGACGGCGAGATTCTTGCCGGCGATTTCGAATTACCCGTCTCGCTCCCCGACCGGAGCGAGCCAGGCGTCGCGGCACTCTACGACGCGAAGGTTCATAACAAGCCGATTCGCGTTGCCGCCATGCGCTTGCCGTGCGGCACCTCGGAATGCGTTATCGCGGTGGGTGAAACCATGGTCAAGCGAAACAATGAGCGCCGCCGTACCCTCGTGGTGATCGTCATACCCGAGGTTCTTCTCATGGTCGTCGCGCTTGCCTTCGTGTGGATTGGCGTTAGCCGCGGTATCGCACCGCTGGCACGCCTGTCAGAACAAATTCGCATGCGCTCGCCGACCGATCTCTTGCCATTTGATTCTAAGGAAGTGCTGCAGGAGGCAAGCGGCATCGTCGCCGAATTGAACTCATTGTTTGAGCGGGTGAACGAAGCGTCCGCCAATCAGAAGCGCTTTACCGCCAATGCCGCGCATCAGCTCCGCACGCCGCTCGCGGTGGTTCGTACCCATCTCGAACTGGCGTTGACGCAGTCCGCTTCTCCCGAGCTCAAAGGGCGCCTCGCGCTCGCCCGCGCAGCCACGCTCAGAAGTTCGCGTCTCACCAACCAGTTGCTCACGTTGGCGCGCGTCGAGCCAAGCGGGCTTGCGCCAATGTCGGCCGAATCGGTGGATCTGCGGACGGTGACCGAAGGCCTTGCCAATGGGTGGTTCACCACGCACTCAAGCGCGGTGTCGACCTCGGCTTCGAGCTTTCGTCGGTGCCAATCAGAGGCGAAGCCTTCATGCTGGGTGAAGCCTTGACCAACACGGTCTTGAACGCGATCGAATATGGTCGTGAAAAAGGGCGCGCCACCGTACGTTGCGGGGTGGACGCCGAGGGTGCATTTCTCGAAGTCGAAGACGACGGCCCAGGCATCCCAGTTGCCGAGCGCGACCGTGTGCTCGAGCGGTTCTATCGCATTCCCGGCACCACCGGAATCGGGAGCGGGCTAGGGCTCGCGATTGTTCGCGAAATCGTGCAGCAGCACGGCGGCGTGGTGGTCATTCTGGATGGGGAAGCGGGCCGCGGCTGCCGTGTGCGGATGGCATTCCCCATCATGGAAGACGCTACCTAGAACGTCACCGCGCGATGGGCGGCGAGTGATAGCCTTTCGTATCTTGGCAATTGAGAAGGGGATCCAATGGAAATTCGCAGCATCGGCATCGTCGGTGCGGGCACCATGGGCAATGGCATCGCCCAGGCCTTCGCCGTGTCGGGCTATCCGGTGCTGTTGACGGATGTCGCCGCCGCCCAACTCGACCGTGCGGTAAAGACCATCGATGGCGGTCTCGAACGGCTGGTCAAGCGCGAGAAGCTTTCTGTTGCCGAGAAGGCCAGCGTGATCGGACGGGTGCGGACTACGACTGATCTCAATGAGCTCGCGAATGTTGATTTACTCATCGAGGCGGCTACCGAAAATCTCGCGCTGAAATTGGATATTTTCAAGCGCATCGATGCCATGTTGAACGCCGATGCCATCATCGCTTCCAACACGTCATCTATTTCTATTTCGCGTCTTGCCGCGGCGACGTCCCGGCCGGACAAAGTCATCGGCATGCACTTCTTCAATCCGGTGCCGGTCATGCAATTGGTGGAGATCATCCGCGGCTTGGCCACCTCGGACCGGACGTTCAATGCGGTGGATGCCATCACGCGACAAATCGGCAAGGCGCCGGTGAAGATCAAGAACTCACCCGGATTCGTGGTGAACCGGCTGCTCTGCCCGATGATCAATGAGGCGGTCTTTGCCTTGCAGGAGGGACTGGCAACCGCTACTGAGATCGACGATGCGATGAAGCTCGGTTGTAATCATCCGATTGGGCCGCTCGCGTTGTGCGATCTGGTCGGCCTCGATGTCGAACTCGCGGTGATGAACGTGCTCTTCGATGGCTTCAAGGATTCGAAGTACCGGCCGGCCCCATTGCTCGTCGAAATGGTGGAGGCGGGCTACCTCGGCCGCAAAACTGGGCGCGGGTTTTACACTTACTAGATATCTGGTTGAAGCTTATGGTTTTGCCTCGCCGTAACTCGCGCCAAGACCCGCCCGTGCATCCGACTGGATACCGTACGGGGGAAACGGGTAGCGCAACCCATTCTTGCCAAGTGCTTGCATGCCGGCGATCGCTTTGGGCAGGTATTCAGGCGGCAGGGCCATCAGCATTTCTTCGTCGAGCACGCCGCCATAACGGCGTTCGGCGTAGCAGGGAATCGACAAGGAGGGCTCCCTGGTGCGAAGGGCGCGGCCCCATGAGTCGGCACACGCCGATTCACCGACCACACTCCAGTCGAAGCGCTTGTACCCGGCCCATTGCAGTCCGTTGATGAAATACATCATCTGCCCAGGCGTTGCGTAGAAGAGGCAGATATCGGGCGGATCGAGCCGTTGCGCCGCGAGCGGTGAAACGGCCATTGCCTGATATTTGCCAAACGGCACGACATTCATGGCCGCCTGATGGGCGCTCGCGTCCTCAACCGTTGCGTACCACACGCCAGCCATCCGCTTGCCCGATAGCCACTCGCTGTCTTGCGGATGTAGCCCGATCACCGCACCGCACTGCGCGCCCACCAGATCGTCATTGGTGATGCCAATCGTGAAGCCAAGGCGCGCCGCCTGCGCGACGATCTGATCAGTGGTGTGGATGCCGGTCGGGCGGCGAATTTTCGGAACGGCCTGCATGTCCTCGACCCGCTCGAACAGCTTCATGCCGATCGGAATGGCTTTCAAGCGCAAGAGGTCGTTGAGCGATTGGACGATTCCCAGCCAATCGAATCGATGGGCAGCTTCAGTCATCGAGTGATTCCTCCAAGAGCTTGACCAGCGCATGTAACGCTTGATTGACAGGGGTCGCGACGTTCAGTGTCTTCCCGCGCTCGACGATGAAGCCGTTGAGGAAATCGATCTCGGTGCGTTTGCCACGAGCAATGTCTTGGGCGGTCGAGGAGATTGCGGTGGTCATCATCAAGGCGAGCTTGATTGCCGCGTCGATCAAATCACGATCCGGCATTCGCACCTTACTGGCCTTGGCGACTGCGAGCACCTCCTTTGCGGCGGCAATGGCTGTTGCCATGGCAGGTGCATTCTTCGCGATGCGCCCGTAATGCGCGCGACCCAGCGCCGAGATCGCGTTATAGGCGCAATTCATCAGGAGCTTTTCCCACATGTCGCCTTCGATATTCTCCGCAACACGACATGGAATCGCAGCACGAGCACAAATCGCTGCAATCGCTGCAAGCGTCGGCTGATGCGCTGCGCCGATCGTCGCATCCTCAAGACCGATGATCAATTCGCCTCGCCCGCCATGTTTCATGCGGCCAGGCCCCGTCATGGTGGCGGCCACATACACCACCGAAGGAATCACCAGGACTGCGACATGCGGTCGGATTCTTGCGACGTTGTCGACACCGTTTTGCAGCGACAGGAGCGCCGCATCGGGCTTGAGGTGTAGGGCAAGCTCGCGCGCGGCAGCCGCCGAATCGGGTGTCTTCACGCAGAAGAGGACGAGGTCGGCGTCCCGCACGGCCTGGACATCGGTCGATGCTCGCAGCGGGATGAACTCGGCAAACTTGAGACTCTCAAGCCAGAGCCCTTCCCGATTGACAGCTTCAACATGTTGGGCTCGGCCGATCAGTGTGACCATGTGTCCGGCGCGCGCCAGCATGCCGCCGAAGTAACAACCCACCGCACCGGCGCCCATGACTGCGATCTTCGTTGACGAGGAAATGCTCAAGGGATTACTCCGCGGGTAATTCCGGTGATACCGGTGAACATAAAACGACTATTGACTCAACAACCGATCAAGGGCAACTAGCAGAGCGCCGGGTGCTTCCTCAGACACATAGTGGCCGCATCCATCAACGACCAGTCCGGTCGCATGGGGTGCAATGCGCTTGACCGCTTCGACTATCGATGGCCCCACGCCCGCGCTGCCTGCTACTGCAAGGACAGGCATGGTAAGGATGCCCGCTTGCATCAGTTCGCCGACTTGTTGCATCGTCGCGGGCTGTGCGCGGTAGTAGCCGACTGCCGATGTGATCGCTGCGCGACCGCGATAGACCCGCGCGAACTCGTCGAGATCCGCGTCATTAAAAACACCTGGGGTCGGCGTGCGCGAGCGGAAGAGCCAGGCGAGAAACTCACGTTTGCGACCTTCGATCAGAAGCTCGGGGAGTTCGGGAAGCATGTTGAACGCGAAGTGCCAGGTGCAATTCGCGGCCGGCGGCGAAAACGGTGGCCACGGCACGAGCCCCGGAATCACCGCATCAATCAAGGTGAGCGTGCGTACGTGTTGCGGTTGCGCCATGGCAAGTGGATAGCCGATCCACATGCCAAGATCGAAGCCGACGAAATCGATCGAACCAAGACCAAGCGAATCGATGGCGGCCCAGATGTTGGCGGCAATGCTTTTTATGTCATACGCCGGCGCAGGCTTCGCGGAATCGCCGAGGTCAGGTGGATCGATGGCGATGACGTGGTATTGCTTGGCCAGTTGCGCAAACACATGCCGCCAGACATGTACCGACTGCGGCCAACCGCCGACGAGCACGACGGGGCGTCCGGCGCCTGCTTCCACACAATAGAGCGAGGTATTGCCGGCAACAACATGGCGAGCGCGTGCGGAAGGAAATAAGCGGGACGGGTCGTAACTTGGCATCAACCCCTCCGCATTTGCGCTTGCTTCACTCGGCCTTGACACCGGCCGCCTTCACGACCGGCCCCCAGCGGACCACTTCATCGCGAATGGTCTTGGTGAATTGTTCGGGTGTATCGCCGATCACTTCGGCGCCGATGGCGGTGAATCGCTCAGTGACCTCCCGCTCCCGGAGGCCCTTCACCGCCGCGCCATGCAATTTGGCAACGATGTCAGCGGGCATGCCGGCCGGCCCCACCATGTCAAACCAGGTTGAGATATCGAAGTCCGGAAAACCCGCTTCGGCGATCGTTCCTGCCTCGGACGGCAGCGGCGAGCGATGACGACTGGTCACCGCGATCACCTTGAGCTTGCCGCTTCTCACGTTCGGGATGGCGGCGGTGAGCGATGCGTCGCCCGACAGCGGGACGATGCCGGCAAGCAGATCGGTGAGGGCCGGCATCGCCCCTTTGTAAGGAACATGATTGAGCTTGATTCCCGCGAGAACGGCGAAATGTTCGACACCGAGATGGACGATGGTGCCAACGCCTGGCGATGCGTAGTTGATCTTGCCGGGATTGGCTTTTGCCAGTGCAATCAGTTCACGGACATTGTTGGCCGGAAACGACGGATGCGCGACGATCGCACCGACCGCGATGCACACGTTCGTGATCGGTGTGAAATCCTTGAGCGAATCGTAGGGGAGCTTGGCGAACATATGCGGTGCGATGCCAAGCGATGAAATGGTCGGCAGGCCGATCGTGTAGCCGTCGGGTGCCGCCTTCGCAATCGCATCGGCACCCATCGTGCCGCCGGCTCCCGGCCGATTCTCGACCACGACCGGTTGACCGAGCGCATCAGAGATCGCCTTGGCGGCCGAGCGTCCGTAAATATCGATGAGGCCGCCCGCCGGAAATGGCACGATGAAGCGAATCGGCTTCGATGGATACGCTTGTGCCGCGGCGTTACCGGCGTGCAATGCGAGCAAAGCAGCAATGGCCAACACGATTCTCAAAATGATTCCTCCATGACGCCATGTCGTGATCCGGCGCAGCAAGAATAGCACTGCAGGATCGGGCCACTCGATTCGATGTGCCACGCAACCCCCCGGCAATCTATGGCAGGAGATGGGCGCGCCGCAGGTGGCGGGCGATGACAGGGTCGTCGACTTGATAACCGATGACTTCGCCGATCGGTCCCGCCGCGCCGGATTGCTTTCCGTCGACCACCATCGAGAGGGTGCCAGGTGGCGCATCGCCCAGTCTATCGGCGACGAATAGATAGCCGTCGTGTCGGCGCTTGCGGTCGATGAGGCGATCGCGCAATGCCGGAATGAACAGCACGGTACCAATCGGCAACCGCGCAGCGGACACCGACCACCAGGGAATCAGCCGGAAGCGCTCAGCCCCCAGTCCGTGTGGTGCATCGAGCTTTTGAAACACGCTGCGCCCCAACGCGCCCGCGGCCACCGGTATTTTTCTGGCGAGCCTTGAGAAATAGCGGCGGCAATTGACCTGCGGTGCGCGCGCCGTCCCGACGACCTGATAGGTCGCATCAGCGATGATACCGCTGCCGGCGGCGGCAAGCTCGCAGAATTGTCCGTCTGCGAGAAGCGGTCCAAGCGCCTGCCCGTTCGCATCGCGGAGCGCGATCGTGGCGCCTGCCTCGGGCACGACGGGCACTGTCGCCACCCCGACTAGCGTTAGCGAGTGCGCGCTAGCCGACAGAAATAGCGGCGGTTCGAAGGCGAAGTCCCCCTCTGCATTGGCCGCCACGGCAAGACATAGCGCACCCATCGCAATGCCAATGTAAGACCGGGCCGATCGCGCGACACTCGCCTTGGTCAATGCCCAGCACCCGCGCGATAAGCGGTCTGCCACGACCGGTAGCCGAGGGCGGCCATCACCGTGAGCACCACAAATAGACCAATCGTGATGTAGAGGCCTTTGGCGGCGTAGATGCCGATGAACAGCAAGTTGCCCGCGATGAAGATAATCCATGCTTCCAGTACTTTGCGCGCCTGCAGCCACTGTGCCACCAGACTCAATGTGGTGGCACTCGCATCGACATAAGGCAAGCTTGCATCAGTGGCAAGACGCATGAGGCTGCCCAACATGGCAGCGACCACAACGATGAGCAACGGCACGCGCCAATAGTCGATCGCCGGCAGACGACGGATCGGCAGCGGCGAACTACCCGGGCCGCCACGGAGCCATGCGTGCCATCCGTATGCCTGCAAGGCAACGTAGACGCCTTGCAGCAGCAGGTCCGAGTAAAGGCGTGCATCGAGGAACACCGCCGCAAAGAGTACAACACTGGCAATGCCCACTGGCCAGCAATAGATGTTGCGCCGAATCGTGAGCCACTGATTGACGAGCCCAAGCAAGGTGGCGGCCGCCTCGATGCGATGCGTGACCAGCCAGTCGAGTAGCGTCGTGAGCATGATTAATCGTGGCAACCGCGGACCGTACCATTGTGACTGAGAATGCGCGCCTGGCGAACAGGTGCGCGCGATGCGGACCTTGGCGTTCCGGGCCCTGTACAATTCGTCGCCCTTGATTAACACCGCCGGAGGCCGGAAACAACGGTCGCGGAACGGATCAGACTGCAATAGCGAAGGGCAACGGGGAGGATCATGGCAGAAGCGATCGACACTTTTCCGCGTTTGCTGCTGCACCACGCCAAGGCGCGTGGTGGGCGTCCTGCTATTCGCGAAAAAAGTCTCGGTATCTGGCAGACCACGACGTGGTCCGAAGTGTTGACCGAAGTGCGCGCAATCGCCTGTGGCTTGGCGGCAGAAGGGTTTCGTCGCGGCATGAATCTCGCCATCATTGGCGACAATCGCCCGCGCCTCTACTGGTCGACGACGGCCGTGCAAGCACTGGGCGGGGTGCCGGTCACGTTGTATCAAGATGCTGCCGCGGCCGAATGGGTCTTTGTCTTTCAAAATACCGAGATCGAATTCGCCATCGCTGAGAATCAGGAGCAGGTGGACAAGCTTTTGGAGATCTGCCCGCAATGCCCGATGCTGAAGCACATCTACTACGATGATGGTCGGGGTTTGCGTCATTACCAGCAGCCCGAACTCGCGAGTTTTGAAAAACTCCAGGCGGCCGGACGCGATTATGACCGCGCCAATCCTAACTTCTTCCAGGGCGAAATAGACCGTGGTACCGCGACCGACGTGGCGGCGATGTTTTACACATCGGGCACGACGGGCAATCCTAAAGGGGTCGTGCATACCCACCAGAGTTTGCTGGTCGCCGCGCGCATGGGCGCCGAGTGGGAAAAGCTGGGCGATCAGGAGGAAGTCCTCGCCTATCTGCCGATGGCCTGGATCGGGCAGAACATCTTTTCGTATGCCCAGGCGTATGTGTGCGGATTCTGCGTGAGCTGCCCCGAATCAGCCGAGACCGTCACCGTCAATATGCGCGAGATCGGGCCCACCTACTACTTCGCGCCGCCCAGGGTATTCGAAGCGTTGCTGACCCAGATCACCATCCGTATGGAAGATGCCGGTTGGTTAAAACGCACCCTGTATCGGTACTTCATGGCGCTTGCTGTGCGCGTCGGTGGGCGCATTCTCGATGGTGAATCGGTCGCCGTTGCCGATCGTGTGCTCTACATGCTTGGCAATGTGTTTGCCTACGGGCCACTTCGCAATGCACTTGGCATGAGCCGTATCAAGCTCGCCTACACCGCCGGGGAGGCGATTGGTCCTGATCTGTTCAGTTTCTATCGCTCGATCGGCGTCAATCTCAAGCAACTCTACGGCTCGACGGAAACCGCAGTCTTTGTTTGCGTGCAGCCGGATCATCAGGTGAAGGCCGATACGGTTGGTCCGCCGGTGCCAGGGGTTGAGCTCAAGCTGACCGCCGGCGGCGAGGTCCTGATCAAATCACCGGGACTCTTTCGCGAGTACTACAAGAATCCGTCCGCGACCGCGGAAGCGAAGAATGCCGAGGGTTGGTTCATGACGGGCGATGCCGGCTTCATCGATAAGGATGGTCATCTTAAGATCATCGACCGGGCAAAAGATGTCGGGAAGCTTACGGACGGCACGCTGTTTGCACCCAAATACCTCGAGAACAAACTCAAGTTCTTTCCCTACATCAAGGAGGCGGTGGCATTCGGTGACCAGCGCGCGGCCGTCTGCGCGACGGTGAACATCGATATGGAAGCGGTGGGGAACTGGGCTGAGAAGCGCAACCTGTCGTATGCCGGCTATGTCGATCTCGCCTCGCGCGATGAAGTCTACGAGCTGATCGGCGATTGCATCGCGAAAGTCAACGCCGATATCGCCGCCGAATCCGAGATCGCGGGCTCGCAGATTAAGCGCTTTCTGATCCTGCACAAGCAGCTGGAAGCCGACGACGGCGAACTCACCCGCACCGGCAAGGTGCGCCGGGGCCATGTCGGTGAGAAATATGCGGCCCTTATCGATGCGTTGTACGGCGGCAAGGCGATGGTGCATGTCGAGGCACAGGTGCGCTATGAAGACGGGCGTACCGGGTCGATTTCGGCCGACCTCAAGATCCGCGACGCGAAAACCTTTCCGCCCGCTGCGGCTAAAAAGGCGGCTTGATGTCGGCAATGGAAAATGATCGCGCCGGGCGCATTGGTGGACAGATCCTCGCGGTCGAGGGTGTGTCGCTCGCGTTCGGCGGGGTGAAGGCATTGAGCGACGTCTCCTTCGATGTGCGCGAACACGAAGTGCGCGCGATCATCGGTCCCAACGGAGCGGGCAAGAGCTCGATGTTGAACGTGATCAACGGGGTGTACCACCCACAAAAAGGGACCATCCGCTACCAGGGCCGCGAATATCACCATATGGACCCGCATGAAGTGGCGGTGAGCGGTATCGCGCGGACCTTCCAAAGCCTTGCCTTGTTCAAAGGCATGTCGGTGCTGGACAACATCATGACCGGGCGCAATCTGCGGATGCGCTCCAACATCTTGCTGCAGGCGCTGCGCATTGGCCCGGCGCTACGTGAAGAAAACGAACATCGCGAGGTGGTCGAGCGGATCATCGATTTTCTCGAGATCCAGGCCTATCGCAAAACACCGGTCGGCCGCCTGCCCTATGGTTTGCAAAAACGCGTGGACCTCGCGCGTGCGCTCGCGATGGAACCGAAGATCCTGTTGCTCGATGAACCGATGGCCGGCATGAACATCGAGGAAAAGCAGGACATGTGCCGATTCATTCTCGATGTGAACGATGAGTTCGGCACCACCATCGTGCTCATCGAACACGATATGAGCGTGGTGATGGATATCTCCGATCGCGTCGTGGTGCTCGATTACGGGCGAAAAATTGGCGACGGCACCCCCGATGAGGTGCGCGGCAATCAGGCTGTCATCGACGCTTATCTGGGCGTGAGTCACTGACGTCATGAACAAGAACACGCCGTTTATCGCCGTCTGTGTGGCGTTGCTGGTGGGCTTGGTGCTGCCGCTGGCGACCGGTGCCTCCGCGCCGGGGTTCTACGTCGAGGTGTTGTTGGGTGGCCTGATGGCCGGGGTGTTGTACTCGCTCGTTGCGCTGGGCTTTGCGCTCATCTTCAAGGCCTCCGGCGTATTCAATTTTGCGCAGGGTGCGATGGTGCTGTTCGCCGCGCTCGCAGTGGCGCGGCTGGCCGAGCGTATGCCGCTGTGGGCGGCGATTCTCGTTGGCATCGTGATCATGACGCTCCTTGCATGGTTCATCGAGCGGCTAGTGCTCCGGCCACTCGTCAATCAGGATCCCATCGCGTTGTTCATGGCGACCCTGGGTGTCACATTCTTTCTGGACGGTTTCGGCCAGACCGTCTGGGGCAGCGATATCTACAAGATCGAACTGGGCATGACCAAAGAGCCGGTGTTGGTCCTGCAAAACCTTTTCCAGGGCGGCATCCTGGTCAACGGCGAGGATTTTGTCGCGGCGATCGTGGCGGCGGCGTTGGTCGGCGGATTGGCGCTGTTTTTCCAATACACGCCCACCGGGCGCGCGCTCCGTGCGGTTGCCGATGATCATCAGGCCGCGCAGTCGATCGGCATTCCGCTCAATCGTATGTGGGTCATCGTGTGGGCGGTGGCAGGTGTCGTCGCGTTGGTCGCAGGCGTGATCTGGGGCTCCAAGCTTGGCGTGCAGTTCTCGCTGTCGCAGGTGGCGCTGAAGGCCCTGCCGGTGGTGATCCTCGGTGGCTTTACCTCGGTCACCGGCGCCATCGTGGGCGGACTCATCATCGGCGTGGGCGAGAAAATGGCCGAAGTGTTTCTTGGTCCCGTCTTGGTGAAGGCCTTCGATTTGGCCGGCGGAGGGATTGAAAACTGGTTCGCATACGTGCTTGCACTGGTTTTCCTCTTGGTCCGGCCGCAAGGCCTGTTCGGCGAAAAGCACATCGATCGGGTCTAACGATGATTCATCAGGTCACCTCATGATTTACCGCGAGAACGGCCAGTTCAAATCGAGCTACGCGGCCGACCAGCAAATGCTGCCGATCGGTCAGGACCGCGTCTTCATGGTCGCACTGCTGGTGTTCGTTTTTGCCGTGTTGCCTGCGGTGCTTGGTGACTATGTGTTTCTGTCGCTCTTGATTCCCTTTTTGATTCTCACGATTGCGGCGATCGGCCTCAACCTCTTGGTCGGCTACTGCGGCCAGATTTCGCTTGGGCACGCAGCCTTCATGGCAGTCGGGGCCTACGCGGCCTACAACCTGGTGCTGCGCGTACCCCAGTTGAATTTTTTGCTCGTGCTGGTCCTCGCGGGATTGGTTGCCGCCGCGGTGGGTTTGGTGTTCGGTATTCCGAGTCTCAGGATCAAGGGCCTTTATCTAGGTGTGGCGACACTCGCCGCACAGTTCTTCATCGATTGGGTGTTCGCGCGGGTGAAGTGGTTTACCAACTACGCCCATTCGGGTTCCGTGCAGACCGCGCCCATCGAGATGTTCGGCTGGACCATCGACAGTCCGGTGGAGAAGTACGTGTTTCTGCTCTCCTTGCTGATCGTATTTACGCTGATCGCCAAGAATTTGGTGCGCAGCCACATCGGCCGCGAGTGGATGGCAATGCGCGACATGGATGTCGCAGCCGAGGTGATCGGTATCCGCCCGGTCTACGCGAAGCTCACCGCGTTTGCAGTGAGCTCGTTTTATTGCGGCATCGCGGGCGCGCTATGGGGGTTCATGCACCTGGGGGCCTGGGAGCCCTTGGCGTTCAACCTGACCTTGTCGCTGAACCTCCTGTTCATGATCATCATCGGCGGCATGGGGTCGGTCTTGGGCTGTTATTTCGGCGCTGCGTTCATCGTCGTGCTGCCGATCGTGCTCAATCAGGTGCCGGCGTGGATCGGCTTCCCGATCTCAACCGCCATGGCCTCCCACCTGGAGTTCATGATTTTCGGCGCCCTGATCGTGTTTTTCCTGGTCGTCGAGCCGAATGGCTTGGCGCGGCTCTGGGCGATCGGCAAGGAAAAGCTGCGCCTGTGGCCCTTCCCGCATTGACAGAGTACTATTTGAAGGTAGGCAGGACTTATCCAAGGAGGATGACAATGAGACATCAAGTAGGCGTGAAATACACGGTGCTGGCGGCGTTGTTGGCCGCCGTGTTCGGTAGCACCGCGCTGCAAGCTCAGGACAAAGCCGGCGTACCCGCCCAAAAAAAGGCGGCGAGCGCCCCGGCCGGCGAGCAGTTCTTCCCCGTGTTGTCGTATCGCACCGGCGCCTATGCGCCGAATGGCGTGCCCTTCGCCAATGGTTACGTTGATTATCTGAAGCTCGTCAACGCGCGGGACGGCGGTATCAATGGCATCAAGATCACCTTTGAGGAATGCGAAACCGGTTACGCCACCGACCGCGGTGTTGAGTGCTATGAGCGACTAAAGGGTAAGAGCCCGACCGGCGCCACCTTGTTCCACCCGCTCTCCACCGGCATTACGTTCGCGTTGACCGACAAATCGTTCACCGACAAGATTCCGATCATCACCCCAGGTTACGGCCGTGCGGATTCCATGGACGGCACCGTGTTCGCATGGAATTTCCCGCTCGGCGGCACCTACTGGACTTCGTCCGACATGCTGGTGCAGCACATCGGGAAAAAAGAAGGCGGGCTGGACAAATTGAAGGGCAAAAAGATCGCCCTGGTCTATCACGATTCGCCTTACGGCAAGGAACCGATCCCGCTCCTGCAGGAGCGCCAGAAGATGCACGGCTTCGAATTGCTGCTGTTGCCGGTGACCCATCCTGGCGTCGAGCAGAAAGCCACCTGGCTGCAGATCCGCCAGCAGCGCCCTGACTATGTGTTGCTCTGGGGCTGGGGCGTGATGAATTCGACCTCCATCAAGGAAGCGGTCGCCACCGGTTATCCGCGCGAGAAGATGTACGGCGTGTGGTGGTCCGGGGCCGAACCCGATGTCACCCCGGCAGGCGAGGGCGCGAAAGGCTATAACGCACTCACTTTCCTGGCGCCCGCCGGTCAGGGCGCGGTCCACAAAGACATCCTCAAGTTTGTGCACGCCAAGGGCGAGGCCGCCGGCAACAAGGAAGGCTTTGGTGAAGTGCTCTATAACCGTGGCATGACCAATGCGATGATGTCGGTCGAAGCGGTGAAGCGGGCGCAGATCAGGTACGGCAAGAAGCCGCTGAAAGGCGAGGAAGTGCGTTGGGGCCTTGAGAACTTGGCGATCGACGCCGCCGCGATCAAACGGCTCGGCTTCGAGGGATTCATGGCGCCGATCAGCACCAGTTGTGTCGACCATGAAGGTGGCAGTGCCGCACAGATTCACACTTGGGACGGCAGTAAGTGGGTCGTTGAACCGGGTATGTTGCAACCCGACATGTCGATCATAAAGCCGATGATTCGTGCCTCCGCGGAAAAGTATGCGGCGGAGAAGAAGATCGTCAAGCGCGATTGCGCGAAAGAAACCAGCTAATGTTTCAGTGAGGAAGCGGCGCCCGAGCTCGTCTCCGGCGCCTAGTGAGGAACTTGATGTCCGCAACGGCTGCCATACCGACTCTGCTCGCCGTGAATGGCATTGAGGTGATCTATAACCACGTCATCCTCGTGCTAAAGAGCGTGTCGCTCACGGTGCGCGAAGGCGGTATCGTCGCCTTGCTCGGCGCCAACGGTGCAGGAAAAACGACCACGCTCCGGGCGGTGTCCAATCTGCTTAAAGGCGAACGCGGCGATGTGACGAAGGGCTATATCGAGTATCTCGGTAAGCGCATCGACGGTCTCACGCCTGCGGAGCTGGTCAAGCGCGGCGTGGTGCAGGTGATGGAAGGCAGGCGTTGCTTCGCGCATCTGACGGTCGAAGACAATCTGCTGACCG
The DNA here is from genome assembly GCA_009693235.1 of Betaproteobacteria bacterium. GTDB lineage: Bacteria > Pseudomonadota > Gammaproteobacteria > Burkholderiales > SG8-39 > SHXR01. Next base: position 43,804 of record SHXR01000013.1, read on the forward strand.
GTGCCTACACGCGTAGCCGCGCCGAGACGAGCGCAGGCCTGGAACGCGTCTACGAATACTTTCCCCGGTTGAAGCAGCGGCGTGCTTCGCTGTCCGGCTACACTTCGGGCGGCGAGCAGCAAATGACCGCCATTGGCCGCGCGCTGATGTCGCGGCCAAAGATGATCCTGCTCGATGAGCCGTCGATGGGATTGGCGCCGCAGCTGGTGGAAGAAATTTTCGAGATCGTGCAGAACCTCAACCAGAAGGAGAAGGTCAGTTTTCTGCTCGCCGAGCAAAACACTAACGTCGCGCTCAAGTACGCCGGTTACGGCTACATCCTTGAGAACGGCCGGGTGGTGATGGACGGTGAAGGCAGATCGCTCGCCGAGAACGAGGATGTGAAAGAGTTCTATCTCGGCTTTTCTTCCGGTGGGCGGCGCAGCTTTCGCGATGTGAAATCCTATCGGCGGCGCAAGCGGTGGTTGTCGTGACCGCTGAACGCAAAGGTTCGCAAGGGGTTTCCGATGAGTCTGAAAGCCATGGGTTGACGGAGACGTCTGGTTTGGCAACATGCAGAGTGTGCCAATGATGGTTAAGTTCCCCTTGCGTCTTTCGCGTCCCTTGCGGTGACAGCGCTACCACGAAGGAGCACAGACCCGTGCCGGAACACTTCGACACCCTTGAGACGCGCGACCCCGAGCAACGCGAACGCGATCTCATGGTCGCGCTACCTCGGCAGCTCGCGCACGCGAAGACGAATGCGCCCGGATTCTCGCGGATTCTCGCCGCTGTCGATCCCAGTGCGGTGACCAGTCGGGCCGCACTCGCGAAGTTGCCCGTTACGCGCAAGTCCGAGCTGAAGGAGCTCCAGCAGGCGCTGCCGCCTCTGGGTGGCTTGAACGCCATTCCGATCGGCAAGTTCAAGCATCTGTTCGTTTCGCCAGGGCAGATCTACGAGCCAGAAGGCTTCGGCGCCGATTGGTGGCGAAGCGGTCGCGCGCTATTCGCCGCCGGCGTGCGTGCGGGTGATCTTGCCATCAACACGTTCGGTTACCACTTTACGCCAGCCGGTTCGCTCATGGAGACGGGTGTACATGCGATCGGTTGCGCGGTCGTGCCGACCGGGGTCGGGCAAACGGACATGCAGGTTGCGACGATCGCTGAGTTGCAGGCCAACGTCTTTATCGGGACACCCTCATTTCTCAAGCTGATCGTGGAAAAGGCCGACGAGCTTAAGGTAGACCTGACTTGCCTGAAGAAAGCGGTCGTCGGCGCCGAGTATTTGCCGCCCGCGTTGCGCAAGGCGATGGGCGAGCGGGGCATTCGTGTGCTGCAAAATTACGGTACAGCCGATCTCGGTCTGGTTGCGTATGAATCGGCGGCGATGGAGGGCATGATCCTCAACGAAGGGTTATTGCTTGAGATCGTTCGCCCCGGCACCGGCGATCCGGTCCCGGCGGGCGAAGTGGGCGAGGTGGTCATCACAACCTTCAACCACGACTATCCATTGATCCGCTTTGCGACGGGCGATCTGTCGGCCGTGATGCCGGGCGTGAGTCCGTGCGGCAGAACCAATACGCGAATTCGTGGATGGATGGGGCGCGCCGATCAGACCACCAAGGTGCGTGGACTATTCGTGCACCCCAGGCAGGTTGCGGAAATCGTCAAGCGGCATGCTGCGATCGGCAAAGCGCGCCTCGTCGTTGACAATGCGGGCGGTCAGGACCGCATGGTGCTGCATTGTGAACTTGCCGGCGGCCCAAACGATGCGATGATGAAGAGCATCGCCGAGAGTATTCGCGACGTCACGAAGCTGCGAGGCGAGGTGGCCTATGCCGCGGTGGGTTCGCTTGCCAACGATGGCAAGGTGATCGAAGACACGCGCAAGTACGAGTAGTCGCTGATCCACTGCGGTCGAATCGAGTAGCTTACCTCGCCGCTAGTGTGTCACCGCGCCCGTCTCGCCGCGCACAAAGATGATAACTGGCTTTTGCAATCTAAGCGTGGTCCGCACGTCCCCATTGTTTTCCGCAAGGTTCAGCGTCGCGCCTTTGGTTGGGAGGAGTGTTCGAATGATGCCGAGTCCGCCACTACCTCGTTGTCCGGCGCTCCGCTCTTCGATGTCCACGGGCAGGGTTCCGGTGTTGACGACTTCGAGGCAAATTTCTTCTTCCCCGCCGGTGAGCGTAACGGACACCATGGGCGTTCCAGCGGACGGCGATGAGTGTTTGACCGCATTCACGAGCAGCTCATTGATGACGAGGGCAAGCTGCACGGATTCATCGTCGATGACACAGGTACCAGGCTGCACCTCAATGTCGCACTTGATCTCGACAGCGCCTTCCGCGAGCGATTTCGTCAAGCGCACGATTGCCTCGATCAATTCGGAGAGCACAATGGGCTCATTGTCGCCGCCCCGCATTCCGTGAACGATCGAGAGTGCATGCATTTGCGCAACGGCCGGAGCAATCGCCTCGCGAACGTCGGGTCGTTTTTTGACGATGGCATGCAATAGCCCGGCGACCCCTTTCTGATGGTTTTTGATGCGGTGATGCACGTCGCGAATCAACGCGCGCCGCAGTTGCAGCTCGCGTGCGGTGCGAATTTCTTCATCTTTTTTGCGGTCGGTAATGTCAACCCAGACGCCGCGCCCGCCGGTACAGTTTCCTTTGCTGTTGTAGATGAATTCGCCTCGGCATTCGTGCACATGAACCGATCCGTCGCGCCATACCACGCGATACTCCCCTTTGAATCGAGTGTGCGACTGCCGGGCGTGCTCAAGCATCTTGAGCATCCGCGGCAAGTCTTCCGGATGAACGAGTTCCGTCCATAGTGTGAAACTGGGTTCTACTTCACCGGGGTAAAAGCCAAGGGAAGTAAAAGCACGGTCCGACCAGTGTCCCCCGCCGGTCGATCGGTTCCAATCCGCCAGTGCGACACCGCCGACTTCCGCCGTTTGTCGGACCCGCTCTTCGGATTCGCGGAGTGCCACGGTGCGTTCACGGATCTTCTGTTCGAGCGTCGCGTTGAGATTTGTAAGTGCCGCCTGAGCGGACTTGCGATCGGAGATGTCCTGGATGTCCTTGACGAAATGCAGCGGTTCGCCTTGCGCATCCCGAATTGTCGATTTGGTGAGATTGGCCCAGAAAATCGTTCCATCCTTGCGGACAAAGCGCTTTTCCATCGAATAGGTGTCGATCTCGCCCGCCAACATTCGAGCGCACTGTCGAAGGTTGTGTTCGAGATCATCGGCGTACGTGACATCGGGAAAGATGCTGCGGTAGAGTTCATCGCGGGAGTAGCCGAGGAGCTCGGTCACTTTTTGATTCGCGCGAATCCAGCGCCCATCCAATGCGACATGCGCTACGCCGACCGGGGCATGTTCGAACGTGAGCCGAAATCGTTCTTCGCTCTCGCGCAGTGCAACCTCCCGCCGTCTGAGGGGCGAGACGTCGCTCGCGATACCGCGATAACCCTTGAACGATCCATCCGGGTCGAATACCGGATCGCCGCTGACGAATATATGAAACGCGTCGCCTTCTTCAACACTGGTAACGTATTCAAAGTCGCGAAACGGCAGATGAGCATCGATGGCCGCCCAGTGCGCAGCCCACTCCTCAGGCGTCGCACCGTTCGGATGAAGCTCCCAGCGTGTCTTACCGCGGACGCTTTGCGGGGCGCCGATGCACCGTTCGAGCGCTTCCGAAAGGAAGGTGAGGCGATGATGCTCGTCTTGTTCCCAGTATGAGTCATCGCTGAGATCCAACACGCTGCGCAAGCGCGCATCGCTCGCTGCCAGTTGCGGAACGCGATTCCGTAACTCCAGAATCAAGCGCGTCTTCTCGTTGTCAGTCAACTGGCTGATTGACGTGTCGGCGAGTCCCCGGTTTGGATGGTGGTGCGTTCGGCTGCAGCGAGGTTTCTGGCCGGCATTGGCATCGCAATTATCGCCCTTCGAGATCGAGCAATGTTGCAGGGGAGGATCTATCGAGAAACGTTGCGTGGATCGAAACCGGTGTAGCGCAATGGGTACACCAGCGTATGATCAGAGATTCGGTGTAAGCTTTCTTAAATGATACTCGTACGTGCTCGGAAAAGGGGACAAGTGGCCAAAACAGACGGGTGAGCAGCGGGATGGTGGCCGGAAGATCAATCAGTTGATTCGCTATAATTCGCTATGATTCGCTACGTATGTAACGGGCACGAACTGCCTGCGAAGTTAGGGTGTGGTCGACGCCTTCGTTTGTTGGTTGATTTGAGCAAGAAAGGTGCGCCAACAGGCTTCTTTCTGCTTCCTCGTAAAAGATGGCATGCATGGTGAAAGTTGAACCCCCTGTGGGGCGGACGCCCGCCGATTCGGCTCCTCCCACTGAGCGGACGCTCGCGAATATCCTGGTGGTGGACGACGACCGACTGGTCCTCGCTTCGATCGCCCAAACGCGCGGGGCGAAGGATATCAAGTCAGTACCGCAGGCGAGTCGGACGAGGCGATTCGCCTGGCGACATCTGAGCCTCCCCCGGATCTAATGGTTCTCGATATTCGATTGCCTGGGGTCGGTGGCATCGGCGTCGCGCAGTATCTGCATGAGAAGACGTCGATTCCGTTTGTCATTTTCTCGGCCTACGGCGAAGCCAGCATCGTCGAGGAAGCGAGCAAGCTCGGTGCGCTTGCCTACCTGGTGAAGCCCCTCGACCCGTCCCAGATGATCCCGGCCATCTACGCGGCGATCGAGCGGGCCCAGAAAATCAAGAAGCTGCGCGAATCGGCTACCAAATTGCGCGGCGCATTGGACGAGCGAGAGCTGTCGGCCATGGTGGTGGGGGTGCTGATGGAACGCTTCGCATTGGACCGCGAGGCGGCATTTGACCTATTGCGATTGCAAGCCAGACGCGAGCGCCGGAAAGTCCGCGATCTCGCCGAGGAACTGCTCACTTCCAGCGAGCGAATGAATCGCCTCGCCGCCGCCGTCGGCAAGAAGGAAAAGTAGGCAGTCCGGCCACCCGATTGTTCATGGTGTTCTTGGAGTTCATGGCGTTCTTGGCGTGTTACTGCGACTGAAACACCTTCGCCGTTTTCGCGATGGCCGCCCATTTGGCGATCTCATTGCGGTGAAATTCGGCGAATGCCTCCGGGGACGCAGAGGGCGCAGCCTCGATGCTGACGTTACCAAGGCGCTCAACGACATCCGGCAACTTCGTCACTTCCTTTAGCTCGTTGTTCCAGCGTTCAACCACGCTGCGTGGCGTGCCGGCCGGCGCAAACATGCCGATCCAGGCGATCATGTTGAGGTCATGAATCTCCTGGACACCTCCTTCGCCCATGGTCGGCACGCTGGCCGCAAACGGCGAGCGTCGTTGTGAGGTGACGGCCATCGCTTTTACCTTACCCCCTTTGACTTGGATATTAGCCGAGGTCATGCCGTCGAACATCAAGGTGATCTGGCCGCTCATCAAATCGGTCAGCGCCTGTGCGCTGCCCTTGTAAGGAACGCCGACCACGTCAATGCCGGTGGTGACTTTCAGGGCCTCCATGATGAGCTGCGAAATGGTGCCCTCACCAATATGGCCGTAGTTATAGGCGCCGGGCTTCGCCTTAAGCAATGCGATGACTTCTTGCAAGCTATTGGCTTGCACTTGATTGGCCGCTACCAGGATCATCGAAGTAAATCCGACCATCGAGATCGGCGTCAGATCCTTTTCCGGGTCGTACGGAAGCTTCTTGTGCACGGCCGGAAGAATCGCCACCGGAGAGATCGATGTAACGAGAATGGTGTAGCCATCCGCAGGGGCCTTGACGACCGCATCGACACCGATAATCCCTGCGCCACCTGAACGGTTATCGACGATGACCGGTTGGCCAAATCGCTGCGCGAGTCGATCGAGCATGGCACGAGACGCAACGTCTGCGGCATTGCCGGGTGGGAAGGGCGCCACCATGCGGATCGGGCGATTGGGGTAAGCGGCCCCTTGTGCGCTAGCGAAATGGGTCGCGAGCGTCGCCACCAGGGCGATGGCAACCGTCACGCCGTGAAGCGGATGCGGCAAGTGGTGCATCATTTCACCTCGCTGCCCACAACGGACTCATTGACGGCTGGCCTTTATAATCGCACAGATCATCGTCGGGCGGGCTGCCGGCCTTCATGCCATGCCGGTCACCAAGGAAACGCTGATTACTAAGGGGTCGCCAATTTAGGCGACAAAACCAAGCTCAAGTCAGTCGCGAAGTACCAAGGACTTGTCGCCTAAGTTCGCGACTTGTATGTAAGCTATCCCGCGTAATCAGCGTGCTTAAATATTCAGGGAGTTACGAGGGGCATCGGAGGGGTTGGGGCCCCTTGTTCGGTGCTTCACTAACGACCTTCCAACTCGCCAATCGACCATGAATCATGTCCAACGCCGATCTCAGTTTATGCCGTTCATTCTTATTCACACCGGGCAATCGCCCGGAACGCTTCGTCAAGGGCGCTGCCTCCGGTGCCGACGCGCTGATCCTCGATCTTGAAGATGCGGTTGCCGCACATGATAAAGACAGCGCCCGCGCGACGGTCATCGAACATTTCCGTGGCAATTGGCGCGCCTCCCTGGGGGCAGGGCAGCTGTGCGGATTGCGGGTCAATAATCTCCACACACCGGCCGGCGCCAAGGATCTGGAAGCACTCGTCGCTTCCCGCATCACTCCGGACTTCATCGTCATTCCGAAGGTCGAGTCGGCCCCTGAGGTGGAAGTGTTCATTCGCCAGCTAGCCGGTCCGCAGGCGGGCGTTCAGTTTCTCTGTGCCATTGAGTCGGCCCGCGGATTGGAGGCGGCCATGGCTATTGCGGCTGTGCATCCACGCGTTCAATCGCTTGGATTTGGCGGCGCGGATTTGGCCGTCGAGTTTCGCGCGGAGCTTGCGTGGGAGCCGATGTTCATGGCGCGCGCACGGCTCGTGCAGGCCGCTGCGGCGGCAGGGATCGGATTAGTCGACGTGCCGCATATCGATTTGGCCGATGACAGTGGATTGCAACGCGACACCCAACGCGTGAAGGCGATGGGATTCACCGGCAAGCTGGCGATTCACCCAAAGCAGGTGAAGCCGATCCAAGCCATCTTCACACCAACGCCCGAGGAGGCCTTGCGGGCGGCCGGGATCGTGGCCGCATTCGAACGCTCAGCAGGCAACGTCGTCGAATTCGACGGCAAGATGGTCGAAGGCCCGATCGTCAAGGTGCACGAACGCATTCTGGCGCTTGCTTGGCGTGCCGGCGTATCGATGCATCCAGCATCTTTGGTGGCGGCGGGGAGCGAATCAGCGGGGCCCTTCTCTGCTTATTACACCGCAGGCGATGGCCGCTACGTCGAGCAGTTCGGCCTCGACTTCGAAGACTTTGCGGTCGGTCAGCGCTTTCGCCATCGTCCTGGTGTCACGGTCACACAGCAAGACAATCTGGACGAGGCCCTCGATACGCTAAATAGCGCGATGATTCATTACGACGCGCATTACGCGGCGCAGACGACCTGGGAAAAGCCGCTCATGGTGAGCACGGTGACGTTGCAGCGGATCATCGGGATGGCGTCCAAGACCTTTGCCAAGCGCCGCGCCATTCGCAGCATGCAGGAAATCGCGATGACGGCCCCCGTTTTTGGCGGTGACACCTTGTACGCGGAGACCGATGTGCTGGGTGTCAGCGCCGGGACCGATCCCATCTGCGGTCTGGTTGAAGTGGTCTCGCGTGGCGTCAATGCGGCCGGCCAAATCGTGGCGCGAGTGACCTATACCGTCGAAGTATTCAAGCGCGGCCAGCATCCGGACACCGCTGGGCAAGCACGCGGGCTGCAGCGCGCCCCCGAATCACGCTTTGCCCATCATCGCCAGTTGGCAGACGGTGCACTGGTCGAGCAATGCGGCTTTTTCTTCGAGGATTGCGCACCGGGTGAAACCTTCGTGCACTACTCGCGGCGCACGTTTCATCGCGATGAGGCGATTGAGCATGCGTACCGATCACTTGATGTGGCGCCGCAATATCATGACGAGCGATGGATTCGCGAGCATCAGGACGGCCGCTACCGGGTCGCCGAAACATGGCTGATCAGCGCGGCGACCGCGCTCTCGACACGCACTTTCGGACGCGTGGTCGCAAATCTCGGTTGGTACGACATCACCTTGCCTCACGCGGTCTTCGCGGGTGACACGGTGCATGCCGAATCGACCATTCTTGAAAAGCGCGCATCCAAATCGCGACCCAACGAGGGCATCCTCAATGTCGAGACGCGCGCCTATAGCCAGCATGGAGAACTCGTCGTGGCCTACAAGCGCAATCTGCTCGTCTACAAACGGGCGGCCGACACCCCCTATCCGAAAGCAGGATACTGATGGTGCAAATCTTGATACATCGAACCATGAAGTATCGAACCGTTGCGTGCGTCGTCATGGCCTTCTGTTTGGCGAGCACCGCCTTTGCGCAGGCGGACGCCAAGGACCTCGACATCCCTTACGTGCCCACGCCACAGAAGGTGGTCGATGCGATGCTGGCGATGGGTGAGGTGGGTCCAAAGGATTTCCTGATCGATCTGGGATCTGGTGACGGTCGCATGGTGATCACTGCCGCCAAGCAGTTGGGCGCCCGGGGCTTCGGTGTCGAGATCGATCCTCGTCTGGTGGCCCTGGCGAACCGCGCGGCCGTGGCGGAAGGTGTGGGCAATCGTGTGCAGTTCATGGAGCAGGATCTGTTCAAGACGCCCCTTCACGAGGCGAGTGTCATCACTATGTACCTATTACCGGATGTGAATATCGAATTGCGACCGCGGCTCCTCGCGTTGAATCCAGGCACCCGCATTGTTTCGCACGACTACCACTTGGGTGAGTGGCAGGCCGATGCGCATGAAATGCTGGATGTCCCCGACAAGCCGGTCGGGCCCTTGCGCAAAAGCGATATCTACCTGTGGATTGTCTCAGCCCAAGTTGCCGGGAATTGGGAAGCGCCCATGAATGGCAAACTCCGTGGCGTGCGACTTGAATTGACCCAGCAGTACCAAGCCGTGCAGGCCAAACTCACCCTTGAAGGGGTGCCTCTTCGCGTTACGCGGACCACACTTCGCGGTCGAATGCTCGAGGTCATTGCGGAGAATGCCAGGGAGGAGCCTTTCAGGTTGGTCCTGCAAGCGGAGGGCAAAGTCTTGACCGGTGTTGGGAGGCTCTCGGCGGGAAAGCCGATCCGGACGGTATTCAATCGTCATTAGCGGTCCCAAAGCGACCCCTAACCCATTGAATCAACAGCATGCTATATCCGGACTGCCGATTCGGTTCAGCCAGTCGCAGCCGCCCGTCCGACCGGCGCATCATTGGGAACTTTCGTTGCCGTAGTTGATCGAATGGCTCGGGTATCGCTATACTTGACAAATTCTCTCGGGTATCGCGTCTTCTCGCTAATGTTTCGCGATCAACCTAGTCGACTGGGGGTTCTCTATGCGCCTTACAACCAAAGGCCGGTTTGCCGTAACGGCAGCGCTCGATCTTGCTACGAATCAGGCTGGCGGGCCGGTTTCGCTTGCCGAAATCAGCGCGCGGCAAAAAATTTCCCTCTCCTACTTGGAGCAGTTATTCGGCAAGCTCCGTCGCGGCGGGCTGGTGAAGAGCACGCGCGGACCGGGCGGCGGGTACATGCTGTCGCGTCCGGCCCAGGATATTTCCGTCGCCGAAATCATCACTGCGGTGGACGAGTCGATCGATGCAACTTCTTGCGGTGGTCAGGAAAATTGCGTCGAAGACCAGAAGTGCATCACCCACGATCTTTGGGAAGGCCTCAACGAACACATCTTTACGTACCTGCGCGCGGTAACGCTGGCCAAGCTGATCGATGATTCCGAGCGCCGCAAACAGGAAGCCAAAGGGGTGCACGTCATCGAAGTGCATAGCCGCGGCAAAGCCGACATCCCCCCGAATACCAACACGATCACTGCCTGAAGGAGCTTTCAGACATGTCAGTACGATTTACGGAAAACGCCGCTGCTCAAATCAAGAGCACGGTCAAGAAATATGGTGGTATTGGCTTACGCCTTGGCGTGAAACGGGTCGGTTGCAATGGTCTTGCCTATACCTTTGATACGGCTAAAGACATTGCGCCGGATGACGCCGTGTTTGAAGCCCATGATGCAAAGCTCGTGGTCGATGGCAATGCGATCCAGTATCTCGCCGGGTCCGAACTCGATTTCGTGCGCGAAGGCTTCAAACAAATGTTTGCGGTCACCAATCCGAATGTGAAAAGCACGTGCGGTTGCGGCGAGAGCTTCAACATCGATTAGTCAGTCTTTCTGGCGCATCCAGGCGTTCCCCCATGAGCTCTGCCTTACAAAATCTAATCGATCAGCCGTATAAGCACGGCTTTCATACCGATATCGCCTCCGATGTTGTCGCCAAAGGGCTGTCGGAGGCGGTCATCCGGACGATCTCGGCGAAGAAGGGCGAACCGGAGTGGTTGCTGGCATTTCGCCTGGAAGCCTACCGGCACTGGCTCACGATGACCGAGCCCGCCTGGCCGAACGTGCATTATCCGAAGATCGATTTTCAAGACATCTCGTATTACTCGGCGCCCAAGACGAAGAAGAAGCTCGCATCGATGAATGAGGTCGATCCTGAGCTGCTCCGCACGTTTGAAAAGCTCGGCGTGCCTATGCATGAGCAAAAGGCGTTGGCAGGGGTAGCGGTCGACGTCATTTTCGATAGCGTCTCGGTCACCACGACGTACAAGCACAAGCTCGCCGAAGTGGGCGTGATCTTCTGTTCGTTCTCAGAAGCGGTCAAAGAGCATCCGGACCTCGTTCGGAAGTACCTGGGCACAGTGGTGCCGACGACCGACAACTTCTACGCTGCGCTCAACTCTGCGGTGTTTACCGACGGTTCGTTCTGCTACATCCCGAAGGGCGTGCGCTGCCCGATGGAGCTGTCGACCTATTTCCGGATCAATACCCAGGAATCCGGACAGTTCGAGCGCACGCTGATCATCGCCGAGGACAGCTCGCACGTTTCGTATCTGGAAGGCTGTACCGCGCCGCAGTTCGATACCAATCAGCTGCACGCCGCGGTGGTGGAACTGGTCGCACTCGATAATGCGGAGATCAAGTATTCGACGGTGCAGAATTGGTATGCAGGGGATGCAAACGGCGTGGGGGGCATCTATAACTTCGTCACCAAGCGCGGGCTGTGCCGCGGCGTGAATTCAAAAATCTCCTGGACCCAGGTGGAAACCGGTTCGGCGATTACGTGGAAGTATCCAAGTTGCATTCTGCAAGGTGACAACTCGACGGGCGAGTTCTATTCGGTTGCGCTCACCAATCACAAGCAGCAAGCCGATACCGGCACCAAGATGATCCACCTTGGCCGCAATACGCGCAGTCGCATCGTCTCCAAGGGTATTTCGGCCGGGCACTCCAGCAACAGCTACCGGGGGTTGGTGCAAGTCGGGCCACGTGCCGAAGGGGCACGCAATTACTCGCAGTGCGATTCGATGCTGATCGGCGATCGTTCGGCCGCCCACACCTTTCCGTACATTCGCGCACAGAACAGTTCCGCGAAGATCGAACACGAAGCGACCACCTCCAAGATCGGTGAAGACCAGCTTTTCTATTTTGCCAGTCGCGGCATCGATGCCGAGCAGGCGGTGTCGATGATCATCAATGGCTTCGTTAAAGATGTCTTTACGCAGTTGCCAATGGAATTTGCCGTCGAGGCATCCAAACTCCTTGGACTGAAGCTGGAAGGGAGCGTCGGATGATTCGGGCCGGTGCACCGGTGCTGCTCGAAGTCCGCGATCTGCGGGCGAAGGTAAGCGGCATCGAAATCCTGAAAGGCATGAACCTCACCATTCGCGCCGGTGAGATTCACGCCATCATGGGGCCCAATGGATCGGGCAAGAGCACCTTTGCGAAGGTCTTGAGCGGGCATCCTGATTACACGGTGACCGCTGGCACCACGCTGCTTGATGGCAAAAGCATTTTCGAGCTGCCACCGGAAGAGCGTGCCCGCGCCGGCCTGTTTCTTGGCTTTCAGTATCCGGTAGAGATTCCAGGCGTGGCGAATGCGCAATTTCTTCGCCTCACCTACAACACGATTCAAGGCGCACACGGCAAAGACGAACTCGATCCGCTTGAATTCGATGACTTCGTGCGGGAAAAAATGAAATTGTTGGAAATGGATCCCGCGTTCCTCGATCGCAGCGTCAATGAAGGGTTCTCAGGCGGTGAGAAAAAGCGCAACGAAATTCTACAGATGGCGCTGCTGGAACCCAAGCTCGCCTTTCTTGATGAAACCGACTCCGGCCTTGATATCGATGCACTGCGAATCGTGGCAGGCGGCGTCAATACGCTCGCCAATGCCAACAACGCGGTGGTGCTGGTGACCCACTATCAGCGCCTGCTCAACTACATCATTCCCGACTACGTGCACGTCATGGAAGGCGGTCGCATTCTGAAGACGGGTGGCAAGGACCTTGCCCTCGAACTGGAATCGCGCGGATACGACTGGGTCGCAGCGGCGGTCGCGTCCTAGGATGGACCGGTAGGCAATCATGACGACTGTTCCCAATGCCTATTTGTCGAGCGTGTTGAGCGGCGAGGCGGCTGCCTGGCCGCTTGGCCGGTTCAATGCTGCCGGTCCGCTTGGTTGGTTCCACCAGTTGCGGGCCGATGCCTTCGAACGTGCCAGTGCGCTCACCGTGCCGACGGTCCGCGATGAAGATTGGCGCTTTACCGACCTCTCGCCACTCTATCGCCTTGCTTTTCGGCCAAGTCGTGCTGGTGGCATGGTCAGCGGAGCGACCATTGCGTCATTGAGCCTTCCGGAGACCACGACGCGTCTGGTGTTCGTGGACGGTCAGTTCAACGCCGCCCTCTCAACCCCGGCTTTGACCGGTAATGTGATCGTCGCGCCTTTGGCTGGCGCCGTGTCTGACTACGCCGCGATCATTCGTGCGCGCTTGGGACAGATCGCGCCCATCGAGCGGGATGCGTTTCGTGCCATCAACACCACTTACCTGAATGATGGGGCGTTCGTCTTTGCCGGCCGCAATGCCTCCCATCCTAGCCCTATCCATGTGTTGAACATCGCAACCCAGGCTGAGGCGGCGATTCACAATCGCATGCTGGTGATCGCCGAAGCGGGCGCCAAACTTACCGTCATCGAAGACTATGTTGCTTTGGGCGACCGGGTGTATTGCGTCAACGCGGTGACGGAAGTCGATGTCGCCGATAACGCAAAGGTGCGGCTGATCAAGCTCCAGCGCGAGGGATCGCAGGCGTTTCATTTGAGCGCGAGCGCGGCGCGCGTGCAGCAAGCAGGGCAATATCGGTCGAATACCATTTCACTTGGTGCCCGGATTTCCCGCGAGACCATCGGCATTGAGCTGGCCGGTCCGGGCGCAGGCTGTGAGCTGGATGGGCTTACCCTCATCAACGGTAGACAGCTTGCCGATACCCATTCATTCATCGATCATCGCGCACCGCATTGCACCAGCCGGCAGCTCCACAAATGCGTTGCCGGTGACACCGCGCACGCGGTATTCAATGGCCGCATTCTGGTGCGACAAGACGCGCAGCAAACCAATTCCGCACAAGAAAGCCGCAATCTCCTGCTCTCGCCACGCGCGCATGTCGACACCAAGCCGCAATTGGAAATCCTGGCCGATGACGTCAAGTGTTCCCATGGCGCCACGGTCGGGCAGCTCGATGAAGAGGAGATGTTCTACCTGCGTAGTCGTGGCTTGCCTGAATCCCAGGCCAGAAACCTGCTCACCTATGCATTTGCCGCGGCGATCGTTGATCGCATCGGTATTCCGACGCTGGTCGACCGCTTGCATCAGGCGGTGATGGAACAGACTCGTACCAAGGACTCGCTATGAACGCTCCCGCGGTGGGACCGATGACGCCAAGCGCGTCAACACTGGATATCGCCAGGATCCGCGCCGATTTTCCGATTCTGTCGGCAGTCACGGTCAATGGCAAACCGCTGGTCTATCTGGATAACGGTGCGTCGGCGCAAATGCCCCGTCAAGTCATCGACCGGTTGGTTCGCTATCACACCCACGAGCATGCGAACATTCACCGCGGCGTCCACTACCTTTCCGAGACGGCGACCAACGCCTACGAGACGGCCCGGAAGACGGTGCAGCGTTTCTTGAATGCCAAGGAAGACCGCGAGATCATCTTCACAGCGAATGTGACCGATTCGATCAACCTCGTCGCGCACTCTTATGGCGGGGCATTTCTCAGCGCGGGCGATGAGGTCGTCATCACCCATCTCGAGCACCATGCCAACATCGTGCCGTGGCAAATGCTCCGTGATGAGAAGGGGGTGAAGCTCCGTGTGGCGCCGATCAACGATGCGGGCGAAGTGATTCTCGAAGAGTACGAGAAGCTGTTCAATGCGCGCACCAAATTCGTGTCGATCACGCATGTCTCGAATGCGTTGGGTACCATCAATCCAGTCAAGGCAATGATCGATATCGCGCACCGACATGGCGTGCCGATCATGATCGACGGTGCGCAAGCCGTGCAACACATGACGGTCGATGTGCAGGCGTTGGAATGCGACTTCTACGCCTTTACCGGACACAAGCTGTATGGCCCGACCGGGATCGGCGTGCTGTACGGCAAAGCCGCGTTGCTGGAAAAAATGCGGCCGCACCGTGGTGGCGGCGACATGATCCTCTCGGTCACTTTCGAGAAGACCACCTACAACACGATTCCCTTCAAGTTCGAGGCGGGAACGCCGCAGATTGCGCAGGCGATCCAGCTTGCCGCGGCGATAGATTATGTGAATGCGATTGGCTTGACGAGCATCGCGCAGCATGAGCAGGCGCTGCTTTCCTATGCCACCGAGCGAATCAACAGTCTTGGTGGCGTTCGCATTTATGGCGAGGCCAAGCACAAGTCGGCGGTGATCTCGTTCTATGTGGGCGATGTGCATCCGCATGATGTGGGTACGCTTCTCAACGGCGAAGGCGTGGCGGTGCGGACCGGGCATCATTGTGCACAGCCGGTCATGCAGCGGTTTGGGATCCCCGCGACGGCGCGCGCTTCGTTTGCGTTCTACAACACCTTCGAGGAAGTGGACGCGTTGGTTACCGCGATCAGCAAAGTCCAGAAGCTCTTCGACTGATTAAATGAACTAGGGGGCTCGCCCCCTAGTAACTCCCCGAAAAATATGAGAACGCTAATCGCACGAGATAGTCTAATCAGCGCTCCTAAATTTATTGCAACCATGGACCCGAAGTTCCTTTACCAGGAAATGATCCTCGATCACAACAAGAAGCCGCGCAATTTCGGCAAGCTTGATGATGCGACCCATCGTGCCGAGGGTCTCAATCCGTTGTGCGGTGACCATATATGGGTGGCGCTCAAGGTGGATGCGGAGACGATCGGTGCGATCGCGTTTGAGGGCCATTCCTGCGCGATTTGTAAAGCGTCCGCCTCGATGATGACGGCCGCGGTGAAAGGCAAACCAATCGCCACTGCCGAGGCGTTGGTTGAAGAATTTCGCCAAATGGTTACCGTGGGAATGCATGCGACGCCATCACCGGCACTTGCGCGTCTAACGGCCTTCGCCGGCATCAAGGATTTGCCGTCCCGTGTGAAATGCGCGGTACTGCCGTGGCACACTTTGGATGCCGCGCTCCATCAAACTGCCAACGCGACCACCGAAGGTGACGCTGATCCCGCCGCATCGGGCCGCCACTGACACGATTACTTCAGAACCATCATGCCGAAAATCGCTGAAATAGAAAGCACGCCCAATCCCAACGCGAAGAAGTTCATCCTCAAGGAGCCGCTTACCTGGGGCGTGTCGCGTTCGTATGATTCAGCGGATGCGGCAACGAGCGATCCGTTAGCCTCATCATTGTTCGAGATTCCCAACATCACGAACGTCTTCTACGTCGATCATTGGATCACCGTGACGCAAGACGGTAGCGCCGAGTGGCCCGATCTGCTGAAGAAGATCGCGGTGCCGATTCGCGAAGCGCCGACCGCCGAATCACAGTCCGCGCAACTCGGTGAAAATTCCGATCAGGCGCTGGACGATCCGGAGTTGTCGCCGGAGGATCGCGCGAAGCTCTCGCAAATCATCGATTTGTTGGATGAGCGTGTGCGCCCCTTTCTGCAAGGCGACGGCGGCGATCTTTTCGTCATGGGGCTCGAAGGCAAGACGCTGAAGGTCCACTATCAAGGCGCCTGCGGCAGTTGCCCGAGTTCGCTTTCCGCCACGCTATCTGGCATTGAAAGCCTGGTGCAAACGGTCGATGCGGAGATGACGGTGATCGCGGTTTAAGCCGCTGCTCGCGGACGGATCATGCCATGTTCAATGCGGATCGCGCCGGCTCTGGTCAGTTCGTGCACGAGCCAATCGGCGAAATCATTGGCCGGCATCTTGAGATACTGGTTGTTCAGATCGCGCAGCATGCCGATGCGTGCCACATAATCGGGCATCGTCGCCACCACCAATTCTCCGCGCGCCAGCAGTGAAAAGGTCAGCATCACCTTGACCGTATGACGGGCCAGCCGCTCCAGGCTTTGCTCATAGCCTCCCAGTCGATAGTAGGCCCGCTCCAAGGCCGCATCCACTTCCGCAAATACCTTACCATGACCGGGAATGACGATCCGCGCATCGAGCGCACGAATTCGGTCAAGGGTTGCGCGCGCCAGTGCAAAGGCTTGCTAATCACCGCGAAGCGCTGGGAACACCACGCCGAAGTCGTTTTCCCATAGGGCATCGCCGGTGATAACAATGCGCTCGTCCGGGGAGAAGAAGATGAGTGCGTGATGGTCATGGCCCGGCGCCGCGAGCACTTGCCAATCCAGGTTGCCCAGCCGCACGACGTCCCCGGGCGCAAGCGTTGCATCGACGGCGAATCGCTGGGCAGCCTGATCCGCGTAGGTGAGCAAGAGTTCTTCGTCGTCCCACCGTTCAATGATCGGTGCTTCGCCGATCGGGACGGTTGTGTGTACCCGATACTTCTTCTGCAGCGCGGCATTACCGCCTATATGGTCGGAATGGCAATGGGTATTGAGCAAGCGTGTCAGCGGCTTTCCTAAGATGGCACGATCCAGCAAGGCGAGCGTCTCCGCAGCTTCATTGCCGTAGCCGGAATCGATCATCACCGCATGGCGGTCTTCCTGAAAGACGATGCTGTTGCAGGATAACCAGCCGCGCTCGATGACTTGCATGCAGCGCGGCAGGATCGGGCGGGTCTTGACCTTATGCGCGGCGGTCACGGACCCGCTCCAGCACTTCGCGCTTCGCCGTAACCGTCATCGTCGACCAGCCGGCAATTTCATCGATGGTGCGCAAACAACCCTCGCAAAGACCGGTCGTCGCGCTCATCTTGCACACGTCGACACAGGGCGATGCAACGGTCGGTTCTTGAGCAGGCTGCGATGGTCGAGTCACGTCGATGCTTTGAATCCAATGAGCATGGCGCCTTCGGCAACCTGTTCGCCGACGCTATAGTGAATTGCCTTGACGAGGCCGTTCGCCGGCGCGGCAATCGTATGCTCCATCTTCATCGCTTCCATGACGAGGAGCGGCGTGCCAAGCAGAACAGTTGTCCCGACCTGGGTCATGATGGCGATGACTTTCCCCGGCATGGGCGCGCTGAGCGAACCGCCGCCAGTGGTGTCCTCCAGATCGTGGTCATACGGATCCACGAAATCCAATACGACGTGCCGGCCACCAATGAAGATGTCGCGTCGATGTCCGGTCCGCACGACGCTGCCTTGGATGGCGATCTGATCCAGTCGCGCATCGATATGGGTGCCACGGGCGGCACCGGAAAGATTGCATCGCATGCCGTCGGATTCGATTTCATAGCCGTTCCGACGATAGTGCACGGTGATCTCGCGAACTTGTTCACCGTCGCGAAACGCGAGCATGTGATGATTGTCCTGATTCAGCCGCCAACCATCGGCAAGTCGCCACGGCGAGTAGCGATCATTGGATGCGTCGGCACGATTCGCCGTTGCTTCATCAATCGCGCCTAGTTCGGCAATGGTGGCGAGCGCAAGCGCTGTTGCAGAGACAGGGGCGCTCGGCGGGAACAGGGCGTCGCGATTGCGCTCGATCAAGCCGGTATCCAGATCGGCCGATGCAAACGCTTGGCAACCAATGATGCGTTGCAGAAAATTGATGTTGGTGGCAAGACCCACCACGTGAAAGTCCGCGAGCGCCAGGTCCATTCGCCTGAGAGCGCTCTCGCGATCAACATCCCACACGATGAGCTTTGCGATCATCGGATCGTAGTAGGGTGAGATCCGATCGCCCGCGCGAATGCCGGTATCGATGCGAACATGCTGCGTTGGCAGCGGGGTCTCCAGATGGACGATCTTCCCGGTGGCGGGCAAAAAGCCTTTCGCGGGGTCCTCGGCATAGATCCGCGCCTCGATCGCATGACCGTTGATGCGGAGGTCAGACTGTTGCAACGGTAGACGCTCGCCGGCCGCGACGCGCAATTGCCATTCGACGAGATCTTGCTCGGTAATCATCTCCGTTACCGGATGCTCAACCTGTAGGCGGGTATTCATTTCCATGAAATGAAAGGTGCCCTTCGCATCGACGATGAATTCGACCGTGCCGGCGCCCACATAGCCGATCGCTTTGGCCGCCGCCACCGCTGCATCGCCCATCTGCGCGCGGCGCTCTGCCGACATCCCGGGTGCCGGGGCTTCTTCCAGGACTTTCTGATGCCGGCGTTGTACGGAGCAATCGCGTTCAAACAAATGGATGCAATGGCCGTGCGTATCAGCGAAGACCTGGATCTCGATATGGCGGGGACGAATCAGGTAGCGTTCCAACAACACCTTGTCGTCACCAAACGACGATTGTGCTTCGCGCTTGCAGCCAGTCAATGCCTCCGGGAATTGCGCGGATGACTCAACGATCCGCATCCCTTTGCCGCCACCACCTGCCGAGGGCTTGATGAGAAGCGGATAGCCGACCCGATCGGCCTCGGCATGGAGAAATTTGGGATCCTGGTGGTCGCCGTGATAGCCCGGCACCAGCGGTACCCGCGCCGCTTCCATCAGGCGCTTCGCCGCGCTCTTTGAACCCATGACGCGAATCGCATTGACGGGTGGACCGATAAAGACCAGGCCCGCGGCCGCGCATGCAGCGGCGAATTCTTCATTTTCAGAGAGGAATCCGTAGCCGGGATGCACCGCTTGCGCACCGCTTCGTTTGGCGACGTCAATGATCGTTTCTATTTTCAGATAGCTTTCGCGCGCGGCGGCGGGCCCAATGCAATATGCTTCATTGGCCATGCCGACATGCAGCGCGTCGGCATCGGCTTCCGAGTACACGGCGACTGACTGCACGCCGAGGCGATGGGCGGTCCGCATCACGCGGCAAGCGATTTCGCCGCGATTGGCGATCAGTATTCTCTTGAACATCCGCTCAGGCCTCCGGATGCCACTTGGGCTTGCGTCGCTCCATGAACGATTGCAATCCTTCTTTTGCTTCGGGGCTAGCCTGCATGGTCGCGAAATCCTTGGCCGCTTTGGCAAGGAGCGTTGGCGAAAGAGCTTTGCCCTCCAGCTCACGCAAGAACGCCTTGGTTCCTTTGATCGCCTCGGGTCCGCCTTGCAAAAGGTGCCCTAGGATTTCATTGACAGCACCATCGAGGAGCGCATCTTGAACCAATTCGTGGACGAGTCCGAGCCGATAGGCTTCGGCCGCTGCAATGGTTTCGCCGGTGAGTGCATAGCGACGCGCTTGATGGGAACCGATCGTACGGACCACGAATGGCGCGACGCCAAACGGCACCAGCCCGATGCGCACCTCGCGCACCGAAAACGATGCGGCTGTGCCGGCGACGACGATATCGCACGCTGCGGCTAGCGCAACACCGGCGCCCACGGCGGCGCCATGCACGCGCGCGACGGTGGGCTTTTGCATGTGATCGAGCGCAAGCAGCATTTCACCAAGCGCCGTTGCATCGCGCACATGGGCCTGCTTGGGGTTGCCGGCGGTGCGCTTGACCCAATTTAGATCGGCCCCCGCGCAAAAAACCGGCCCGTGCCCGGCGATGACCACCGCGCGGATCGAATCATCGGCGTCCATGTCCTTGAAGGCGCGTGTGAGATCGGCGATGACCACATCATCGATTGCATTGCGGACGGCCGGGCGATTCATCCAGATGACGCCAACGGCATGCTGGGTATTGATCTCAAGGGACGAGCGCGCGGGAGTTTTGCTTGCCATGGTGGGAGTCGAGTAGTTGATCTACATGCGGAAAACGCCGAACTGCGTTGGCTCGATGGGCGCATTGAGCGCCGCTGAAATGGCAAGGCCAAGCGTGCGCCGGGTATCGCTTGGGGCCAGCACGCCGTCATCCCATAGACGGGCGGTGGCGTAATAGGGATGTCCCTGGCGCTCGTATTGATCGAGGATCGGTTGTTTGAAGGCCATTTCATCGGCGTCCGGCCATGATCCGCCCTTTGCTTCGATCGCATCGCGACGAACCGTCGCCAGCACCGAGGCGGCCTGTTGACCGCCCATGACCGAGATCCGCGCATTGGGCCACATCCAGAGAAACCGCGGTCCGTAGGCGCGCCCGCACATGGCGTAATTACCCGCGCCGTACGAGCCGCCGATGATGACGGTAAATTTCGGCACCTTGGCGCATGCCACCGCCATCACCATTTTCGCGCCGTCGCGGGCGATGCCAGTCGACTCGTATTTCTTGCCCACCATGAAGCCGGTGATGTTCTGTAGGAATAGCAGGGGAATGCCACGTTGACTGCATAGCTCGATGAAGTGCGCGGCCTTTTGCGCCGACTCGGCATACAGGATGCCATTGTTTGCCACAATACCAATCGGGTAACCCCATAGGTGGGCGAAGCCCGTCACGATGGTCGTGCCGTAGTTCGCCTTGAACTCGTCGAACTCGCTACCGTCGACCAGGCGTGCAATCACTTCACGCGCATCGTATGGTTTGCGGACGTCGGCTGGGATGACCCCGTCCAGTTCTTCAACCGGATAGAGCGGTTCACGCGGTTCGCGATTAGCTAAGGTCACAGGCTTTACGCGATTGAGATTGCCGACGATGCGCCGCGCAATGGCGAGCGCGTGATGATCGTTGAGCGCATAGTGGTCGGCCACGCCGGATTGGCGCGTATGGACGTCAGCACCGCCCAGATCTTCAGCGCTTACCACTTCACCGGTGGCCGCTTTAACGAGGGGTGGGCCGCCCAGAAAAATCGTGCCTTGCCGGCGCACGATGATGGTTTCGTCCGACATCGCCGGCACATAGGCGCCACCCGCCGTGCAAGAACCCATGACCGAGGCAATTTGCGGGATGCGTGCGGCCGACATGGTGGCCTGGTTATAGAAGATCCGGCCAAAGTGTTCGCGATCGGGGAATACGGCATCCCATTCGGGCAGAAAGGCTCCGCCTGAATCCACCAGGTAGAGACACGGCAGACGATTTTCGAGCGCGATCTCTTGCGCGCGCAGATGCTTCTTGACCGTCATCGGATAATAGGTGCCGCCTTTGACCGTCGCGTCATTGACGACCACCACGCACTCAACGCCTTCGATACGGCCGATGCCGGTGATGATGCCGGCGCACGGCGCATCGCCGTTGTACATACCATATGCGGCCAGTTGCGACAGTTCGAGAAACGGTGATCCGGGATCGAGCAACATGCGAACACGCTCGCGCGGCAACAACTTGCCGCGGGCCACATGGCGGGCGCGTGATTCCTCGCCGCCGCCCAGGGCAATCTGATCTATTTTGGCGCGCAGATCGGCAACCAGCGTGCGCATCTGCAGGGCATTCGCGCGAAATTCTTCCGACCGTGCGTTGATATTGGATTTGAATACGGACATGCGGAACTCAGGCCTCCTCGAGGTCGACCCGCGCGTCCATCGCGGGTGGAGAGAATTGTTCGACGAACGTCAGTGCGTGGTCGGTGGTCGGTGCGGATTGGACCAGCGCACGATGACGCGGATCAAGAAAGCCGCTCGAGGCGGCGCGGTCGAACATGGCAATGAGGGGATCAAAGTAGCCATTTACATTCACCAGCACGACGGGTTTGGCATGCACGCCAAGTTGCGTCCAAGTGGTCATCTCACAAAGTTCTTCGAGGGTGCCGAAGCCACCGGGCAGTGCAAGAAACCCGTCTGAGAGTTTGGCCATCATCGCTTTGCGCGCATGCATCGATTTGACGACATGCAATGCGGTCAGTTGGGTAGCCGGGTACGACTGTTCGCGTCGTTGCAAGAATGCGGGGATCACGCCGACCACCTGCGCGCCTCCTGCGAGTGCCGCGTCCGCTGCTGCGCCCATCAAGCCGCGTCTGCCACCGCCAAAGACCAGCGTGAGGCCGCGTGTCGCCATGGCGAGCCCGACATCGCGTGCTGCCTCGATGTACGCGCTGTCGTGGCCACTCGAGGCGCCGGCGAACAGGCAAATCGCGTTCACGTTACGCATCGGCTATTCGTCGGCAATCGCGCGGCCAATCACGAGCCGCTGGATGTCGCTCGCACCTTCGTAAATCTGGCACACGCGTACATCACGATAGATCCGCTCGACCGGAAAATCGCTCACATAACCGTAGCCACCGTGGATTTGGATGGCGTCCGAACATACGCGTTCGGCCATTTCGCTCGCGAAGAGCTTGGCCATGGACGCTTCTTTTAGACACGGATCGCCGGCGTCACGCAGCGAAGCTGCATGCAGCGCCATTTGGCGTGCCACTTCTATTTGCGTGGCCATGTCGGCCAGTCGGAAATTGACGGCCTGATGGGCCATCAGCGGCTGACCGAACGCTTCGCGATCGCGGGCATACTGTCTGGCGGCATCGAACGCGGCGCGCGCCATGCCGACTGACTGCGCGGCGATGCCGATCCGGCCGCCTTCCAGATTCGAGAGGGCAATTCGATAACCGTCGCCCTCACCACCCAGCCGGTTCTCGGCCGGCACGCGACAGTTCTCGAAGACGATCTGTGCGGTATCGGAAGCGCGTTGTCCGAGTTTTTCCTCCACGCGCGCCACGATATAGCCGGGGGTGTTGGTGGGCACGATGAAAGCACTGATGCCCCGTTTGCCGACCTCCTTGTTGGTCACCGCGAACACGATCGCGATATCGCCGTTCTTGCCGCTGGTGATGAACTGTTTGACGCCATCTAGCACGTAGGCATCACCGTCGCGGCGCGCCGAAGTTCGGATCGCGGAAGCATCCGAACCGGCATGCGGCTCGGTAAGGCAAAAACATCCGAGCGCATCGCCTTTCGCCAACGGTCTCAGGAAGCGGCTCTTTTGCTCCGTCGTGCCGTTGTTGAGAATGGGCGTGCAGACGACGGCGTTGTTAACGCTGAGAATCGTTGAGCAAGCCCCGTCACCCGCAGCAA
Source organism: Betaproteobacteria bacterium (assembly GCA_009693235.1). Lineage (GTDB taxonomy): Bacteria > Pseudomonadota > Gammaproteobacteria > Burkholderiales > SG8-39 > SHXR01. The sequence goes on from SHXR01000013.1 coordinate 67,161, forward strand.
CTTCCTCAAGAGCCAGCGCGAGTGACACATGATCGAGCCCCGCACCGCCCCACTCTGTCGGGATGCATGCGCCAAAGAGGCCCAGTTCGGCCAGGCCGCGGAGCGCAGCACGTGGAAATTCCTTGTCACGGTCCCACTTACCTGCATGCGGCACGAGCTCCGCCCGCGCGAAGCGGCGCACACTATCCCGAATGAGGCGTTGCTCGTTGGAAAGTCGCATGATGAGCGATCGGCTGGATCAGGAGGAGTGCTTGCGTTGCAAATACCACCAAGCACCACCGAGTGCAGCAGGGAGCGTAAAGACAAATCCGACCAGCCGCACCCAAAACAGCGAACTCTCCGGCTCGCCCATTTGAATGAGAATTTCCCCCGTGACGAGTGAACTGAGACCCATCAGGGCGGCAAGCCGGTATTCGCTGTAATTGGCAATGCGTGCGGTGACATAGCCGCCGAGCGCGGTGAAGCCCATGCCAAAGACGAGGCCAAACGCACGCCATCCCGATGATTGTTCCAGTGCCGCGAGTTCGCCGTCGGTCGCGCCGTCGGCACCGAGCATGATGCCGATGCAAAGGATGGCCACGGCGCTAAAGATCGTCGTACCGACAATATCGGTGACCCATCCAATCGCCACCGCAAGCAGCGCCGATCCCCGTCTGGGCGGCGTGCCGGATGGATCACTCGTTGCGGCAGGCGGCGCGTACGGGTTGTCGCTCATCGGAGAGGTGGCTGCACAAAGACTGGGAAGGATTTCACTGGGGAAAGCGCGCTCGGTTGGGGATCCCGGGGCCCGATCGCCTAGCTTGGCGAATTCTACAGCGTGCCCGCCGGTACGATTGGCAAGTTCGCCGGCGTCTTATGCAATCCTCGTCCTACGATCAGGTCAACTCGATGGCCATCGCAGTCGCCTCGCCACCCCCGATGCAAAGACTGGCAATGCCGCGCTTGCCGCCGGTCTTTCGCAGTGCACCGATCAACGTCACAAGAATCCGGGTGCCGGAAGCACCGATCGGATGACCGAGCGCGCAAGCGCCGCCATGGATGTTCACCTTCGCATGGGCGAGCTTGTGCTCGCGCATCGCCGCCATCGTCACCACCGCGAACGCCTCGTTGATTTCATACAGATCGACATCGCGATCGGTCCAACCGGTCTTCTCATAGAGCGATTTGATCGCGCCGATCGGTGCGGTAGTGAAGAGCGCCGGTGCTTGGGCATGCGTCGAGTGTCCATGGATGATTGCCAGGGTCGCCAGACCCAAGCGTTCGGCGGTCGATCGACGCATCATCACCAGTGCGGCTGCGCCGTCTGAGATCGAACTGGAATTCGCGGCGGTCACCGTCCCATCTTTGCGAAAGGCCGGCTTCAAGGTCGGAATCTTTTCGAAGTTCGCCTTGAAGGGCTGCTCGTCGGCCTCTATAAAACGGTCTTCCTTGCCGGCCTTGATCGCGATGGGAACGGTTTCCCAGGCAAACCAACCATTGGTATTGGCCGCCTGGGCTCGCTCAAGAGAGGTGATCGCAAAGCGGTCCTGTTCCTCGCGGGTGAACTGAAAACTCGTCGCGCAATCTTCGGCGAACGTGCCCATCAGGCGACCTTTCTCGTAGGCATCTTCCAGGCCATCGAAGAACATATGATCGATGACTTGCTGGTGCCCCATGCGATAGCCGGCACGCGCCTTGGGTAATAGATACGGTGCGTTGGTCATGGATTCCATGCCCCCTGCCACCATGATGCTGTTGGTGCCGGCAGCGAGCAGATCGTGCGCGAACATGGCCGCTTTCATGCCCGAGCCACACATCTTGTTGATCGTCGTACATCCGGTTGCCTGCGGTAGCCCGGCGCCCAGGGCAGCTTGCCGCGCGGGCGCTTGCCCTTGGCCTGCGGGCAACACACAACCCATGATCACCTCTTCGATTTGTGCCGGTTTGAGCAAGGCGCGCTCGACGGCGGCACGGATCGCTGCTGCACCAAGCTCCGCGGCGGCAAAGGATTTCAAGTCGCCGTTGAAGCCTCCCATTGGCGTACGGGCAAGAGCGGTAATGACGATTGGATCGTTTTGCATGGTGATCTCCGGATGATGGTGTGACCGCAGCTGGGGCTACTTAGGAATCCCTGAACAAGGGGGCTCGCCCCCATAAGAGCTAAGATAACTATATTGATGCATGGTACATTATCGGCCTGTCGGCGATCAGGAGATGACAGGCGATGGAAGAAAGCGACTTCGAATGGGACGAGGAGGCTTGCAAGTTT
>SHXR01000071.1 GCA_009693235.1 Betaproteobacteria bacterium
AACCGGCTCATGCCCATTGCCTACTTCGACCGACTTGGCGTCTCCCGGCTTTTATGACCTCAACTTCTCGAAACGCCCGGTGCGGACCCGCATGCCAGGTGGTGTGGGAGGGGACCAGTCAGATTTCCTGACTGCACCTATCCCGATTGGACGTCCGAATTGCCCGCGCGCGTTTCAGTATCGCGACCTGCCTAGCGCTTGTGCGGAAACTTAATGTTTCACGTGAATCATCGTGGGTAACTTCGAATTAGGGAGATCAACGTCTCCCGCCTGCCGTTTCACGTGAAACTCTTCACGACTTCTACGCGACTAATTTCTCTATACAATCTCGCCTCCTCGTGAGTGAACGTTCATGCGCTTCCCGAAAATATTTGACGTCATTGTTGTCGGCGGCGGCCACGCTGGAACCGAGGCTGCGCTCGCCGCAGCGCGCTCGGGCTGTTCAACGCTTCTTCTCACGCATAGCATCGAGACGCTCGGGCAGATGTCATGCAATCCCTCGATCGGTGGCATCGGCAAGGGGCATCTCGTCAGGGAGATTGACGCCCTCGGCGGCGCGATGGCGATCGCAACTGATGAGGCGGGCATTCAGTTTCGCACCCTTAATTCCAGCAAGGGCCCGGCAGTACGCGCGACGCGGGCGCAGGCCGATCGCGTGCTCTATCGCAAAGCGATTCGTACCCGCATCGAGAATCAACCGAACCTCACGCTTTTTCAGCAGGCCGTCGACGACCTCGAACTCACTGGCGATACCGTATCCGGCGTCGTGACTCAGCTCGGCGTGACGTTCCAGGCTCGAGCTGTCGTGCTGACCACCGGAACGTTCTTGGCCGGGCTCATTCATGTAGGCATGTCGAACTACGAGGCAGGTCGGGCCGGAGATCCTCCTGCGAAAACCCTCTCCACGCGCCTTCGCGCCCTCAACCTGCCAGTTGGACGACTCAAAACTGGGACGCCACCTCGTATTGACGGGCGAACGATCGATTTCTCGGTCATGGAGCGCCAGCCCGGGGACGATCCGGAGCCGGTATTCTCATTTCTTGGGTCTCGCGCGATGCACCCGGCCCAGCTGCCATGCTGGATCACCCATACCAACGACGCGACGCACGAAATTATTCGCGGTGGTCTGGGTCGCTCGCCGCTCTATACCGGGAAAATCGAAGGGATCGGGCCGCGGTATTGCCCTTCAATCGAAGACAAGATTCACCGCTTCGCAGATAAGCAGAGTCACCAGATCTTTTTAGAGCCAGAGGGTCTCACCACCAACGAGTTCTACCCAAACGGGATCTCCACCAGCCTGCCGTATGATGTGCAACTCGACCTTGTCCATTCAATTCGTGGCATGGAGTCGGCGCACATCCTGCGCCCAGGTTACGCGATCGAATACGACTACTTCGATCCGCGTGGACTGCATACCTGGCTGGAAACCAAAGCCATCAAGAATCTCTTCTTCGCCGGCCAGATCAACGGTACGACCGGTTATGAAGAGGCTGGCGTGCAGGGCCTCCTAGCCGGAACCAATGCGGCGCTTCGCGTCAAGGACCAACAACCATGGTTCCCGAGGCGCGATGAAGGGTATTTAGGCGTTCTGGTCGACGATCTCGTCACGCGGGGTGTTAGCGAACCGTACCGGATGTTTACCAGTCGCGCCGAGTATCGGTTGATGCTTCGCGAGGACAATGCTGATCTGCGCCTTACCGATATCGGGCGGCATTTGGGTTTAGTCGATGACATCCGCTGGGACCACTTTTCGCGCAAGCGCGATGCGATTGCGACCGAAATCGAGCGGCTGCGGACCACCTGGGTCAACCCTCGAATAGTGGATCCAGACCTCGCGACAAAGCTCTTCGGCAAGCCCTTGGAACGCGAATTCCCCCTTGGTGATCTACTTAAGCGACCAGAAGTTAATTATCGCTCACTTATGGAATTACCTAGTGCTGGTCCGGGGGTAGTGGATCCCATCGTGGCGGAACAAGTAGAAATCGAGGCCAAATACCGCGGCTACATCGTGCGCCAGCAAGACGAAGTGACACGCAACGGCGAACTGGAATCGCTCCAATTGCCCACTAGCTTCGACTATCGATCGGTGCGGGGATTGTCGAACGAGGTGCAGCAAAAATTGAACGAGCATCGACCTGGCACGGTCGGTCAGGCGGCCCGGATATCGGGCGTCACGCCGGCCGCCATTTCGCTGTTGCTGGTGCATTTGAAAAAGCATCGCATGCGTCCCGCCAACCCATCCCAACAGGATGCCGCGTGATCGCATCGCCTGATACCTTGCACGTCGATGCCATCGCACACGGCGCGGCGGCGCTTGGCCTTGCGATTTCTCCGAGTGACGCTGCGCGTCTGGCGAGCCACCTCGTCCTCATCGAAAAGTGGAACGCCGTTCATAACCTCACTGCGGTGCGAGACCGGGCGCGGATGGTCGCCCAACACGTCATCGACTCACTTTCCGTATCGCAATACATCCCGCACGGCGCGACCGTCCTTGATGTTGGCAGCGGCGCGGGATTTCCCGGCCTACCGCTTGCAATCACTCGCCCCGATCTGCAGGTCACCGTTCTCGACAGCATTCATAAGAAGGTTGCCTTCCTGCAGCATTCCATTGCAACGTTGAAGATCCACAACGCAACAAGCGTTTGTACGCGCGTCGAAGCGTGGTCGACGGATGAGCGCTTCTCGATCGTCGTGTCACGGGCATTTTCAGGCCTGCAGGAATTTGCTGCACTGTGTCGTCCGCTGCTTGCCCCAGCCGGTCGACTCTTCGCGATGAAGGGCGTCTACCCGCATGACGAAATTGCGCGGTTGCCATCGTCCGTCATGATAGAAAGCGTGGCGTCGCTGCACGTCCCGGGCCTCGATGCGGTGCGTCACTTGGTGATTGCGAAGTTCTGATGGCGCGCACGATCGCCATCGTCAATCAAAAGGGCGGCGTGGGGAAAACCACCACGACGGTCAATCTCGCGGCGAGTATTGCTCGCTCGGGACTACGTGTGTTGTTGGTTGATCTCGATCCGCAAGGCAACGCGACCATGGGCAGCGGGATAGACAAGCGTGCTTTACCGCAGACCGTCTATCACGTGCTCCTGGGTTTGGCGACCATCGAACGGGCACGCACCAGATCTGAAAGTGGCGGGTTCGACGTCCTGCCCGCGAACCGGGAATTAGCCGGCGCCGAAATTGAACTCGTCGATCTCGAAAATCGCGAAACGCGCCTCAAAAGTGCGCTTGCGCTGGTGGCCGATCGATTCGATTTCATTTTGATCGATTGCCCGCCATCGCTCAGTTTGCTCACCTTGAATGGTCTTGCCGCCGCGCATGCCGTCGTCATTCCAATGCAATGTGAATACTACGCACTCGAGGGGCTGAGCGACCTCGTGAATACCATTCGCAAGGTGCGGCAAACCATCAATCCGTCACTTGAAATAGAGGGGCTGCTTCGCACCATGTTCGATCCCCGTAATACTTTGTCGCAGCAAGTGTCCGATCAGTTGCAACAGCACTTCGGCGCGAAAGTCTACGAAACCGTCATTCCGCGCAATGTCCGTTTGGCCGAAGCGCCGAGCCACGGCATCCCCGGCATTCGCTACGACGAGTCGTCTAAGGGCGCGCAGGCCTATTTGCAGCTCGCAGAAGAAATGCTCGAACGCTTCCGGCTGGCATCGCCCACTGGAGGGCTGTGAATATGATGAAACCAAAGGGTCTTGGCCGCGGACTCGATGCGCTGCTTGGCGACGACAAACCGGCGGTTGCAGGCAAGAATTCCATGGCGAAGCTGCGCCCCGATCAGCTGCAGCCGGGGCGCTATCAACCACGCACCCGCATGGATGATGAATCGCTTAAAGAACTTGCGGCGTCGATTCAATCGCAAGGCATGATTCAGCCGATCCTCGTGCGTAGTACCGGTGGAGCGAACTACGAAATTATTGCCGGCGAACGTAGGTGGCGTGCGGCGCAGCTGGCCGGCCTGACGGAAATTCCGGTGGTTATTCGCGATGTGCCGGATCAGGCAGCGCTGGCGATGGCGTTGATCGAGAACATCCAGCGCGAAGACCTCAATCCGATGGAAGAGGCGAAGGGTGTGCAGCGGCTGATCGATGAATTCGGCCTCACCCACCAGCAAGCAGCCGAGGCGATCGGTCGATCGCGGAGCGCCACCACTAATCTTCTTCGGATGCTTAATCTTACCAAGCAGGTGCAGGAATTCGTCTTCACCGGCAAGCTCGATATGGGACATGCGCGCGCATTACTGTCGCTCGATGGCGTTACGCAGGTTCGGCTGGCGGAACAAATCGTCGAGAAGGGCATGTCGGTTCGCGAGACCGAAGCGCTAGTGAATCAGACGCTGCGTCCGAAGATGCCGGTCGTCAAGCCAACTGTAAAGATCGATCGGGATATCGCCCGTCTGCAAGACGATCTATCGGAAAAATTGGGCACCACGGTCGAGCTGAAACACGGCAAAGCGGGCAGCGGCAAGTTGGTCATCGAATACGCGAGTCTCGACCATTTGGACGATCTGATGCAGCGTTTCAACCGTTAAATTTTGGGCGTTGCCGCGGGCGCGGAGATGGTCCCGACGGCCTTGAAGAGTCCCTCTACCAACTCACGCGAGAGGTTCTTCGTAATAAACACCAGGCGGGAACGCCGATCTTCGCTGGGCCAATTCTCCAAGCGCGCCGGTTCATCGAAGAGATGCTGGGCCCCTTGCACCACGACTGGCCCGGTTTCCTCGACGATATTGACGAGACCTTTAACGCGCAGCAAATCCGGGCCGCGCAGCGACGTTAAGACTTGCACGATCGTCGTGAAGCTCTGCCATGTAAAAGGTTGGTCGAACCACAACACGAACGATCGCACCGCGGCAAGATGCGTCGCGCGCGGTACACGCGAGCCAAGATAGGTGCCTTCGTCAGTCGAGGCATTGCTCACTCGTCCGAGCCAGCGCTCGATCGCAGGGAGATCCGCCTCGCCACGGGCTAATCCGATATTCGACAGCTCACGCGGTTCGATTTCGCCGCGCACGACGCGCATTTGGTCGGCTTGTGGATTGAGTTGCGCAAGCGACTGTTCGAGCGCCTTGATAGCGGGATCCTGTGCGAGATCCGTCTTCGTGATCACCAATCGATCGGCGACTGCGACTTGCTTGACCGCTTCGGGCATCTCGACAAGCGAGCTCGAGCCATTGATGGCATCGACGAGGGTGACCACGCCATCGAGGCGATACTGCGTCGCCAACATATGGTCGGAAACGAGGGAATGCATGATCGGTGCAGGATCAGCCAGGCCCGAGGTTTCGATGAACACCCGATCGAAATCGATGATTTCCCCGGCCCGGCGCTGGATAAACATCTCGCGCAAGGTCTCTTGCAAATCGGTGCGGACGGTGCAGCAAAGACAACCGTTTGGCAGCAAGGTCATCGATTCGGTCGAGCCCGACAACAACGCGTGATCGATGCCGACCTCGCCGAACTCGTTCACGATCACCGCTGCACGATGCATATCAGGATGACGCAGTAATTTCCCGAGCAGCGTGCTTTTCCCCGCGCCAAGGAAACCGGTAATGATCGTGATGGGGATGCGACCGGCGAACGGGTCGCGTCCCCGGTCGCTCACCGCACTCACACAGTCATTTCGAGGATGTAGACCCCGCCGATATGTCGATCGACTGCATAGACGAGTTTCCGATCGTCGACATAGCAGTCGTTGATTTGAATCGCGCCGCTTGGTGCCATCCGCGGTGCAGCAGGCACGAAGTAGGCGACTTCCTGCGGCTGGTAAGGATTCGAAACGTCATACGCCCGCACGCCGGCATTGAAGAACGTGCCGATGACGATCTTGTCGGAGCGCCATGACGTTTCGATCGGCAGATTCTCGTGCAGGTTGTGCGCGCCATAACGGCCGCCACGCTTGGCAAACGAATCGTAGGCCGGCATTGGGAACGTAGAAATCGGCTGCGGGTTGGTTTCGGTACTGATGTCGACAACCCGGACCAGTTTTGGCCAATCGACACCGCCATCCTTTGTGCACTCATCGCTGCAGATCAACAGCTCTTGCGACAGTAGCGGCATCGCCGTGTGGCAAAACCCGTTGAACGGTGGCGAATAGCGCCAGATCGATACTTGCTTTGGCCGCGATTTGTCGGTGATGTCGAGGATCACCGCGCCGCCATCGATATAGCCGATGTACGCGCGATTGGGTCGCTCCGGATAAACGTTGACGTTGTGAATGCGAAAGCCCGTATCGAATTCGCCCTTCAATCGAGTGGGGGGCGGTACGTCATCGCCTTTGCGTGTTCCCGGGTACCACCAGCGACCAACTTCCACCGGCTTCGAGGGATTTTGCACGTCAATGATGCGGTAGAACTGATCGTCGTTCGGATTTGTCGGTTCAAAATCCGCCGCGCCGCTCGACATGTGGACGTACTTGCCATCGACAAACCAGACGCAGTGCACGCCTCGCGAATAGGGGCCGGATGCATCGAAGTGCGAAATCAATTTGGGCGATTCCGGGACCGAGATATCAAACAGATCCACACCGGCCGGCTTCATGCCGACTTGCTGGCATTGATAGGCCACCGCCATGATGTTGCCGACGACATCGAGCGAGTTGGAACGAACGCGCGCATGCGGCAACTCGGTCTGCACGACCTGCTTGGGATTCTTTGGATCGGTGACATCGATCGCCGTAAAATTCTTCGGCGCTGATTCATGCGCGAGCCAGAGGATGCGACGGCCATCCTTGGTTTTTTGCATCGCCATGCCCTCGCCGACACCACCAAAGCCGGACAGTTCGTGCTGCGAGATGAGTTTCATATTCCAGGCAAGCGCCTGGTCCGCCCGGTTTGCCGGGCCGCCGAATGTCGTGGCCATGTCTTCCTAAGGTGGGTGACGAAAAGGGGGCTAAATGTAGCCCGCTAAGCCATCTCGTGCAACGGCGGCATCAAAACTACGGCGCGGGCTCAACCCGTACCAACGCGCCGCTGCCATGGTCGATCAAAAGATATAGCAGGCCATCGGGGCCGACGCGCACATCGCGGACGCGTCCAATGGCGCCTCGCAACAGTCGTTCCTCATGGACGATTTTGTCGCCCTGCGGGCGCAGGCGCACGAGCGAACGCCCTGCCAATGCGCCGACGAATAGATCGCCTTGCCAGCGCGGAAATGCGCTACCGCGATAGAACGCCATCCCTGAGGGCGCGATCGACGGCACCCAGGTATGAATCGGCTGGGCCATGCCGGTTTTGGCAGTGCCGTAGCCGATGGGGGCGCCGCTGCCGTATTCAGCACCGTAGGTGATTTCAGGCCAGCCGTAGTTGATGCCTGCGCTAATAATGTTGATTTCATCGCCACCCTGCGGACCGTGTTCATGGGTCCAAAGGATACCTGACTCAGGATGCAACGCTGCACCTTGCACATTGCGATGCCCAAGCGAAAATATCTCCGGACGGGCACCCGCTTGCTTGGCAAATGGATTATCGCTCGGTACTTTTCCATCGTCATGCAGGCGGATGATCTTGCCAGGGTGCTCGTCCAGGCGTTGTGCACGCTCCCGCTCACCACGATCGCCAAGCGTAATGTAGAGAAAACCCTGGCGGTCGAACACGAGACGTGAGCCAAAATGGAGTCCGCCGCCGCGCTTTGACATCGCCCGAAAAATTACTTCGACCTCATCAAGAGAATCGCCCCGCAACTTGCCGCGCGCGACCTCTGTGCCAACGCCGCCTTGGCCCCGCGCGGCGAACGACCAATAGACCCAGCCGTTCTCGGCAAATTTTGGATGAAGCGCGACATCGAGCAGACCGCCTTGCCCAACGGCGGCAACGGGCGGCAGTCCATTGATCGGCGTGGGCGCAAGCTTGAAATCGCTCGTTGCAATACGCAGGCGGCCAGGGCGTTCTGTGATCAGCAAGCGCCCATCGGGGAGAAAGGCGAGTCCCCATGGATGTTCAAGCCCACTGATTAGGGTGGTCACGCGTAGCGAATGTTCTTGCGTTTTGATCGCTTGCGCGGCAGCCGGCAGCGCGTGCATGCATGCGATGGATAGAAGAACGATGACTGCTCGGTACCTGACCAACATGGATCCTCGTCCTCGCAAGCGCCGCAAAAGCGTTCAGCGGAATGTAATGATCAACGCACCACTTTCACGTCCGGGCAGGGACCTTTATACTGCGACGCGAATTTCCACTGCGGCATCTTCTATCGGCGGGTTCTAAACACCGCCTCTGCATTCTAAAACAGGAGGAGTATCTTGGGTCCTTACCTCGTCGGTGTGGACATCGGTGGCACGTTCACCGATTGTGTCGTGCTCGATAAGCGCGGCAACATCACCGCCACCAAGGCGCAATCAACGCCTGGCAACTTCGCGGAGGGCATGCTGAATGCCATGCGTGTTGCCGCAGAACGATTATCGATGCCGTTCGAGCAATTCTGCGAACACATCTCGGTGCTGACCCACGGCACGACCGTTGGCACCAATGCGTTGATTCAACGCAAAGGCGCCAAGGTCGGTTTGATTACCACCAAGGGCCATGAAGACGCCATTCACATCATGCGGGGTTCCCGTGGGGTGAATTCGCGCGACATTTCCAAGGTCGTTCATTTCCCGGAAAGCCAGAAGCCCGATCCGATCGTGCCAAAGCGCTATATCCGTGGCGTCTCCGAGCGTATCGACTGCTTCGGTGATGTGATCGTGCCGCTCAACGAGGTTGAAGCGGAAGTAGCGATCAAAGAGCTCATCGCGCTTGGATGCGAGGCGATTGCGATCTGTTTTCTCTGGTCGTTTCGTCATGCCGCCCATGAGCGTCGCGTGGCCGAAATGGTCAAGCGAATTGCCCCCGGTGTTTTCGTGTCGTGCTCGATCGATATCGCTCCGAAATGGGGGGAATACGAGCGTACGACCGCGACGGTGCTCAATGCGTATATCGGTCCGGTCATGTCACGCTACCTTGCCAATCTCGACGAGCAACTCAAGAAGCACAACTATCGGCAGCCGCTGCAGATCACCCAATGCGGTGGCGGCTCGGTGTCGATCGACAAGGCGATGGAATCGCCGCTCCTCACGCTCGATTCCGGACCGGTATCCGGCGTTACCGGTTCGGCGTACTTCAGCAATCTCGTCGGTACGCCCAACGTCATCACCACCGACATGGGCGGAACCTCGTTCGATGTCGGCATCGTCGCCAATGGTCAGCCGGAATACTCGTTCAAGTCCGATGTCATTCAGTACGAATACTTCCTTCCCAAGGTAGACATCGAGGCGATTGGTGCAGGCGGTGGCAGTCTTGCGGTGGTCGATGAATTCGCGAAGACCCTGCGCGTTGGCCCGCAAAGCGCTGGTGCCGATCCGGGGCCTGCATGCTATGGCAAGGGCAACATGACACCGACGGTGACCGACGCCGACATCGTGCTGGGCTATATCGATCCGGACAATTTTCTTGGTGGTCGCATCAAGCTCGACAAATCGAAATCGATCGCCGCCGTGAAAAGCGTGGCCGACAAGCTTGGGTTAACGATCAACGAGGCGGCGGCCGGTATCGCGAAAATCGTCGAGTTCAAGATGGCTGACATCATTCGCAAAATGACGGTCGAGAAGGGCTACGACCCGCGAGATTTCGTTTTGTATGCGTTCGGCGGCGCGGGCCCCGTGCATGCAAGCGTATTCGGCTCAGAACTTGGGGTGCAGAAAGTGGTCGTGCCGTTGCGTGAGATCGCTTCGACCTGGTGCGCCTTTGGTGCGGCCTCGGCCGACATCCTGCATGTCTATGAGCAAGTGGACATCCAGGGTTCGCCCTTTATGCCATCGCGCGTCAATAGCGTTCTCGAGGAGCTGCAGGCTCGCGCGGAAGCGCAGATGGAGAAAGACGGCATTCCGAAGAATCGGCGCAAGTTCAGCTTTTCGCTCGACATACGGCATCGCGGCCAGATCAACGAGGTCGAGATCATGATGCCCGAAGGGCGCCTGGCCGGATCGAAAGACCAAGCCGTTCTCACCCCGGGCGCTTGGGAAAAACTGCGACAGCGCTTCTATACCCGCTACGAGCAGCTCTATGGGAAGGGCGCATCGTTCAAAGGCGCGCGCCTTGAGATTGTGACCATGCGTGTGCGGGCGACCTCGCCGACGCAGCGTCCGAAACTGTCGAAAGCGAGAGCGATGAGTGGCGTGATCCCAAAACAAGCGAAGCTCACGACCCGTGATATCTATTGGGCCGATCTGAAGAAGACGCAGAAAACACCGATCTTCGATGGCGCCAAGCTGGTTGCCGGCAACAAGATCAAGGGACCCTGCGTCATCGAGACGACCCAAACCAACGTGGTTGTCCATCCGGGTTGCACCCTCAAGGTCGATGCCTACGGCAACTTCGAAATGACTTTCAAATAGGAGACAGCCATGCCCAAAGTGAGCGAGATGAAAGACGTCAAGTTTGACGGCAAGCTCCATGGCTATGTGCCGCCAAAGAAACTCAATATTTCAAGCAAGCTGAAGCTGCACACCAAGTTCGATAAGGACATCGATCCGATCACCTATGAGGTGATCCGCCATTCGCTTTGGCATGTGAATGAAGAACATGGTGCGACGATTCAGCGGATATCCGGTTCACCGGTGGCGATGTATGCGCTCGACCTTAATCCGTCGATTCTTACCGCCGACGGCGAGTTCGTCTATTTCGGGCCGTACATGCAATACATGTCGGGCGTGACCGATACACAGGTGAAATGGATTCTCGAATATCGGAGCGACAACCCAGGCATTCGCGATGGCGACATGTTCCTCGCCAACGATCCGTGGGTCGGCGCGGCGCACCAACAGGATGTCATGTTGATTTGCCCGGTGTTCTGGAAGGGTGAATTGTTCTGCTGGGTCACCAACTGCCTGCATCAATACGACATCGGCGGCATCACGCCATCATCGTTTTGCGGCTCGGCCGAGAATGCCTTCGAAGAAGGCATTTGCATGCCGCCCGTCAAGATCATCGAGAACAACGAGATCCGGCGGGACATCGAAGAGGTCTACTTGCGGTCGTCCCGCAAGCCCGACGCCGTGGCGCTCGACTTTCGCGCGCAACTGGCCGGCAACATGACGGCGCGCGATCGCGTGCTCGCATTGATCAAACGCTATGGTCCGACGGTGGTGAAGGGGGTCATGCAAAAGATCCTCACCAACAGCGAGAAGGCGTTTCTGGATAAATTGAAGCGTCTTCCCGATGGCGTTTGGCGTGATCGTACCTACGTCGAATGCTGCCGCCCGGGTGACCGTCGCACGCACCAAGTGATGCTCACGCTGCGCAAGAAGGGCAACCGGCTCATTTTCGAGAATGAGGGGACGGCGGACCAAGACGGCGCGATGAACGCCACCTATTCAGGATGGCGTGGCGCGATCATGGTGGCGCTCAACCAGTTGCTCTGCTGGGACCAATACTTCGCCATTGGCGGTGCCTTGCGTCATGTCGAGTTTGACCCCACGCCCGGTACCTTCACTTGTGCGACCTTCCCCGCCTCGGTATCGACCGCGCCGGTGCAGGCGATGGAAATCTCACTCTATCCCGCCTACAACGTGCTCTCGAAGATGCTGTTTATCGATGAGCGCATGCGCGGCGACATCATGTGCATCGGTGGCACCAGCCAGTGGCCGGCGACGATCTTTCGCGGCATCGATCAGTGGGGCGAGCGCTACGGTTATCTGCTGGTCGACCCGATCGGCGGTGCCATCGGTGCATTCTCAACCGGTGACGGCATCTCGAACGGCGGGCAATCCCGCACGCCGATTTGCCGCTTGCCGAATGTTGAGCACAACGAGCAATCGTTTCCGCTCTTGATTCTCTATCGGAAGGAAGTGATCGACTCCGGTGGTGCGGGTCGCTGGCGGGGCGGATTGTCGGCCGAGACCTGCTTCATTCCCCATCGCACGACCAGCATTACACATGACACATTGTCATCGGGCAATGCGATCCCGACATCGACCGGCATGATGGGCGGCTATCCTGCGACGGTGAACGTCTACAAATTTAAGCGCGACACCGACATCAAGAAGCGTATCGCCGATCGCGACATGATCAGCGATATCAGTGAAGTCAAAGGCACATCGGTGGAGTTGCAGTTGCGTCAGGAGAATTTTCTCCAGCATCCGACCGATGTGTATGCGGTGATCTGGACTGCGGCCGGCGGCTTCGGTGATCCGATCGAGCGCGAGGCCGAGCGGGTCGCCAAAGACGTCATCGAAAATTGCGCGGTTTCACGCGAGGCCGCCCGCTCGATCTATGGTGTGGTGATCAGCGAGAACGAAGTCTTCGATGCCGAGGCGACCAAAGCACTGCGCGCTGAACGGCGCAATGCACGAAAGCGCAAGGACGGTCCGGTGAAGATTCTTTCGGGCAAGTTGGTTGCGCAGATCACTGACAACCTCGCGGTCCGCAAGGAAAACGGCAGCATCCATACCTGCTGCGCGAAATGCTCAGCCGACCTTGGTCCGGTCCGCGAAAACTATAAGGACTTCGCGGTTCGCGCTGATAACGAGATCACCGAGTCCAATCCGCATGTGGGTGATTGGAAGCGGTTTATCGATGACCGACCGGTGTTTCGCCAGTTCTATTGCCCGGGCTGTGGATCGCTGCTGGAAAACGAGATCGCGCGCGCGGATTCGGAAGTGCTTCGGGATATCGAAATCACAAGCCTCTAAGCGTACGACGCCGCAAGGCGTCGTAGCGCAAACCTTCCCCCCTCGAAAAGGGGGCAGCGAAGCGGGGGATTCCTACCCAATCGGCGCGAGTAACGCGTCGATATCTTCTTCGGTAATGAGCGAACCTTTCGCCTCGCCGCCATCGAGAATCGAATCGGCGAGCGCTTGCTTGCGGGCGAGCAATTCGAGGATACGTTCTTCGACAGTGCCCGCGGCAATCAGTTTGAACACGAAGACTGACTTGTCCTGACCGATGCGATGGGCGCGTGCGGTGGCTTGTGCCTCGACCGCTGGATTCCACCAGGGGTCGTAATGAATGACGGTATCGGCGGCCGTCAGATTAAGTCCGGTGCCGCCCGCCCGCAGGCTGATCAGGAACACATCGGCTTCGCCCGCCTGAAAGCGTTGCACCGCTGCCTCGCGTTCAAGCATTGGCGTGTCGCCAACGATCTTCTCGTAGCGCACGCCCATCGCGGCAAATTCAGCTTCGATCAGCTCGATCATCGAGGCGAACTGCGAGAAGATGAGCGCGTGGCGTCCTTCGGCCACCAGTTCTTCAACCATTTCCCTCAGCATCGACAGCTTCGCCGATTCGCCATGCGCCTTCTTGGCGGTGTTCGATTTCACCAGACGCGGATCGCAGCATGTCTGGCGCAGCTTGAGCAGTGCATCGAGAATCATGATCTGGCTTTGCGCAAGCCCGCGTTCGGCGATGGCTTTGCGCAGTGAGGAATCGAATGCGATGCGCAGCGACTCATAGAGATCACGCTGCGCGTTCTCCAATTCCACCTTCTGCGTGATTTCGGTACGCGGTGGCAACTCGCCCAAGACCTCTTCGCGCCGGCGTCTGACTAGAAACGGGCGAATGCGTCGCTTGAGCGTATCCAGCCGATCGGTGTTGCGTTCGCGCTCGATCGGCGTACGGAATAAGCGGGTGAATCGGTCGTGGCTGCCCAACAATCCCGGCAGTGCAAGGTCAAACAACGACCACAGCTCACGCAAGTTGTTTTCGACCGGCGTACCGGTGAGGCCGATGCGATGTGTCGCTCGTAATCGAGACGCTACTTCCCGTGCGCGCCCGGTCGGATTCTTGAGGAATTGCGCCTCATCGAAGATGACCGCATGCCAATCCTGCTTGGTGAGCATGGCACCGTCACGCGGCAACAAAGCATAGGTCGTGAGGACGAGATCCATCTCGGGCATTTTGGCAAACAGCGCGGCGCGATCTTTGCCGTGCAAAACAAGAATCCGCAGATCCGGGGCAAAGCGAGCGGCCTCGGCGCGCCAATTGGGCAACACGCTGGTCGGCGTTACGACTAAATTGGGATGTACCGCGCGCCCGGATTGCTTCTCCAATTGCAGATGCGCAAGCGCTTGGACTGTTTTACCAAGGCCCATGTCATCGGCGAGGACCCCACCGAATCCGCATTCGCGGAGAAACTGCAGCCAAGCGAGCCCCACACGCTGATACGGTCGCAACGTCGCACCGAATGTCGGCGAGGGATCGATCTCTAACTGCCGGGCTGCCTCATGCAGGCGCGACCTTAGCGACTCCAAGTTGGATGCAAGCTTGTCGCCACGGGTGCCAAGTCCGGCATGCAAGGCCGCATCGAGTCGCGATACCCGAAACCGCCCGTCCTTACCGATTTCCGGGACGCCAAATTCGAGCAACGGTGCAAGCAGTGCACGCACCCGATCGACCGGCAGCTTGGTGAGGCTGCCGCCCGGCAAATCAAGCAGAATGAAACGTCCTTCACCGGAGGCATTCAAAAAGCCAATCGGATCGTGATGCCTCGCCAACCAGGCGGCCAGCGACTTGGCGATCGTAATGCGCTCGCCGTTGACGGTAATGCCGATTTCCAGGCTGAACCAACCGGCGGAGTCGACAGATTCAAACTTTTCATCCCATGAGTCCGGTTCGCCGACGCGAAATGGGAAGCTCTGATCGAATTCGAGTTCGACACCCGCCGCGTCCGCCCGCGCGAGCACACTCGGAATCGCAGCGCGCCAGCGTTCGGTGGAGCCGTCTCCGATCGTCCAGTATTCGCGCGTGTCACTTCGCCGTACCCCGTAGCCCCACGGCGTATTGCGAATGAGGCCGAGTTCTTGCAGTGTCGCGAGCGCCGAACGCTCCGCTTCAACATGGCGCGTGATCACGGTGACCTCGCCATCGGCGCGCCACGACGAAACGAACGGAATCTCATCGGCGAGATCAAATTGCGCACCCGAGGGATAGCGCACGACCGCTTCGGCGACCGGACGCACTTCGCGTCGTGTGCGGGAGCCTGCATAGACCTCAAATTCCGCGGCGGATAGTTGCAGCACCACCTGTGGTCGCGCGGGAGCTTCAACGTCTACACTGGCGGGTGGATCGGGCAACGGGAGTCGTTCGCCGCCCTGCGTTTGCAATCGACGCCAATGGGCAAAGAAGTGCGACTGCACGCGCGGTTCCACCGCGGGTAGTTTTAGCAGCTGTCGCACCAGATTTTCCGGCGCCGGTAGCGTTAATCCGCCGATTTGTGGCGGGTCCGCGACGAAGTAAGTCAGTGGCGAGGTGGGCAGCGCATAGATTGGGCCGGCAGGCGATTCCACCGCGAGGGTCAGTGTCTTCGTCGGCGATTCTTGCCAGGCGAATTGCCCGGTGCGCGGTTCGCCACGGGTAATCATGCGCTGCGGCGTTTGCCAAAACAGTCGGCCGGTCTGCAAAGCACGTTCGACAATGGCATGGCCAATCACGCCGTCCAGAGGAACGAGCAATTCTTCATCGGTCCCCTCCGGATCGGTCTCGGTGCCGCGTAGCAGCCGCACGATTTCAAGATCCTCTGGGCTTGCATAACGCGGTGCCCGATCGCCTTCGAAGAAATGCGAACGCACATCGACCGCGACGGGTTTGGTGTGTGTCCCGTCTTTGCGCCGTCGAACGCGCCACACGGCGAGCCGCGGTGGATTCATCTCGAGCGAATACAACACTACATCCGCGGGTGGCGCCGCGCGGTCAACTTTGACCCGATCCTCGGCATCGCGTAACCAGGCCTCGAGGTCTTGTCCAAGCGTCAGAGCCGGTTCGCGTACCGCGAGCAGCCGAGTCATTGGTACGGTGCGGCTGACCACGACGCTTGGCATGGCGTCCTCGGCACTCGTCTCGATCGGCGTTGGGTCCATCAGTGTGGAGCGCTCCTGCTGTGAATCGAGCCAAGTCGTGATTGCCGCGACGACATGCTTGCAATCGCTGGTCATCGGGCAGGTGCAGTGCGAACCGACGACATTGGCGACGCGTCCGCTCGCAATGATGACTTCCATGCGTTGTTCGTAGGGTTCGCTGGTCGTGCCTTCGCACGTTGCCTGGATCTGAGTAGCGTCTTCACGCGTTCGCGTGCTGGTGACGCGTGCAAGGCCGCGCCGCGCGTAGTCGAGCCCGCGTTCAAGCGTGGTATCGTCAAAAAACGGCCGTAACAGCCTGGAGAAGTTGTCGTCGCGCATCGGGAGGGGGGTCAACACGCCATTATGCCGAAGAGCGATCAATGGATCGAGCCCGCTGATCAGATACGGCGAAGAAATTTGATTTCGCGGTCCGGAATAGTTGAATTGCGGGCGAAAGATCGCCTATCTCGCTCGGTCATGCGCGATTGCGGTGCGCTATCAGCGGAGCGTTTGCGAATGGAGCGTACGGTGATCGCATGCATGCCAGCGGTTGGGTCCGGCCATGCGATGTCTAGTTGGAGGGATTCTTGATGAAGATGACAGCGCCGTTGGAAGTCGGTATCTGCGTTGCCGATCTGGCGCGTGCCATGGCGTTCTATGAGGGCGTGTTGGCACTGAAAAAGATTTCCGCAATCGATTTGAATGAGCACGGCAGTCAAATGTCGGGTCTTGGCACGTCGGGCTATCGGGTGGTTCGACTGCAAACGAGCTATGGAGAGCGGATCAAGCTGGTTTGTCCGATCGGCCCGCCAGAACGGCCGGGCCCCGCGGCAACGCCCTCCTCCCGCACCGGGCTTGCCTACGTTACTTTTCTGGTCGACGATATCGACGCGATGGTCAAGTGCTGTGAGCGAGCAGGATCTGCCAGCGTGAAGGGCATCGTCGAACTGCGACCTGGTGTGCGCATGGCCTTGGTGCCCGATCCGGAAGGCAATTTCATCGAGTTCGCCCAATATGACAGTATCGGGGCGTACCGACCGGATCTCGCATGCTGACGGTGTTATGCACCAAGTTGTCGCGGCGCGCGCGACCATGATTTCTGGGTAGTCTTGTCCAACGCCTAAAGGAGGCAATGATGTTGCATGAACTTCGGATTTATCACGCTATGCCGGGTCGCCTGCCGGATCTCAACAAGCGATTTGAAACCATAACCCTCAAGATCTGGGAAAAGCACGGGATCAAGCAGGTCGGGTTCTGGACCGTGCTGGTCGGGCCGAGTAACCAGATCCTCTACTACATGCTCGAGTGGGAAAGCCTCGCGCATCGTGAGAAGGTCTGGAATGGCTTTGCGGCCGATCCGGATTGGCATGCCAAGCGTGCGGAAACCGAAAAGAACGGGCCCTTGGTCGCGCATCTCGAGAACTACATTCTGCAGCCGACCGGTTACTCGAAGATGAAGTAGCGATGGATAGCAGCGTGGCGGGTGATAGCGCCCCACGCTGCATCGCGGCACCAAACAAATACCAATACGTCGCGAGCAAGATCACAAGTCATCGCGATCGCGCAAGTAATCTGGATCGGGAGCGTGACGATCAACGCGTGCTTCGCCGTCACGTCCGGTGCGGATGCATATGTGGTGGTGCGGGGAGGGACGGTCAAAAGCCGGCCCTCACCCGACTAGGTAGCTTGTGGCCACTTGATTTGCACCTTTCGATTGTGGGCAAGACAGTCGCGGAGGTACAGGTTAATCAGGCTTTGGTACGGACCGCCTGCGTCTTCGGCCATAGCCTTGAAATACTCAACAACGTCATCCGACAATCGTATGGTGACGGGCCTCTTTAGCTTTGAGGTATATGGATTCTTGTGGGACTTCAGTTTAGAGTGGTCGTATTCAGCTTTCATGTTAAGCCACCTTGATAGAACGTACTTTCA
Source organism: Betaproteobacteria bacterium (assembly GCA_009693235.1). Lineage (GTDB taxonomy): Bacteria > Pseudomonadota > Gammaproteobacteria > Burkholderiales > SG8-39 > SHXR01. Next base: position 17,749 of record SHXR01000071.1, read on the forward strand.
TACTTCGTTGCTTTGCGGGCCGAGATGATGCGAATGATTTCTCCATGTTTGCGTTTGCAATGACAGACGATTAGTAACCTTGATTCGGAACTCATGTGTAGCACCAAAAAACGCGATGAGCGCTTCGTTGATCAAGACCAGCACAATGCCAAGCCCGATTCATTTTGGGACAAGTCCACCCCGGCGAAGAAAGAAGCATTGTTCGGCCCCTGCCCGGTACGCGATCAGTGTCTGCGTCATCCGGATCGGACCGCGGTGCGTCAAGTCGTGTTCTTTAACGGCACGCTGCACAAGCCCGAATCATTCACCGACAAGATGAAACGGCGCATTGATGCGCCCGAGGGCCGCATCCGCTACGGCCGACGCTTCGCCACAGTGGAGCCGGTGTTCGGCAACCTGCGTTACAACAAGGGCCTGGACCGGTTCACGCTACGCGGGAAGAAGAAAGTCGATGGGCAGTGGAAGCTGTTCTGCCTGATCCATAACATTGAGAAGCTTGCGCACCATGGGTATGAGCAGTAAGAGCGAATAGAAGGGGGCAATACGCCCCGTTGGATCGATCTATAGGGTCAATTCCATCGGTGCTGAAAACGTTAGGCGAAACATCATTCTCTAAATAACATCAACGCGAAAGTATCGCGGGGACGGATGGCTTCACAAAATAGAAATTCTACAGCCTCAACGTCCCTCTCGAAGAGGTCGTTGGGCGTCTTTCTCAATGGGCTACCCGCTCCTGCAGCGCTTCTTGAGCCAGCGTGTTGATGCTCTTGCCTTGTGCCTGAGCCTCGATCGCTAGTTTCTCGTGCAGCTCGGGCGGAATGCGCAAGTTGAATTTACCGGAAAAGTGGCGACGGGGTTCGATGCCCTTTTCCTTGCAAACCTCAAGGAACACTTGGAGCGACTTCTTAAATTCGGCGCGAAGCTCTTTCGTGTTCTTGCCGTAGAAGTCTGCGCCGCCGGTGAGCCCCAGAATTTCACCGCGAAAGAGGTCGAGTTCCTCGTCGTACTCAATCTTCGCGCGATAGCCGTTCACTAACATGATATTCATGGTTCAACCCTATGCTGCTCTAACCACTTTCGGATACTAGCCACGGCTCCTTTGTCTGTATTGGGCGATGGGTGCGGCCGATGAAAGACTCGCACTTCTTCAAACAGAACAATGGCGACGCGGCTCCCCTCTCGTTACGAGACTTCGGCGCCAAACTCCAGGGACAGAGCCTCGATATCGCGCCACTGAACATTTCCGCTTGTCGGGCGAGCGAAGACCAGCTCAAGCGTCCGTTGGTGCCTACGCCTCATTCACGCATAGTACCACAAGATAGTACTGGTTTGATGCGCGCGAACTGAAGACGCCCAACGAGGTACGCATCAGCGGGCCGCTTTAGCGGCTTCGCTGCATGGGCTGGTGTACGCCCGACATGGGCATGAGCTTATGGGGTGCAAGTCCCCTGTGGGAGGACATCATGACCGTAGGCTAACCACTAGCCGAGGGCAAGGGCAATACC
>SHXR01000072.1 GCA_009693235.1 Betaproteobacteria bacterium
TTTGTCGACATCGTAGGGATCGTTGAAGCCACTTTGCAAGCCAGCCAAGACGTTACCCTCGCTACCGTCGAGGCAGTCATCGAGGCAGACCAACGCGCCCGTATTCGCGCCAGCGCTCTGGTGCACGCAAGGAGTCACTAGGCATGGCATTTCTTCAGTACGCGGCGTCGTTCCTCGTCGTCTTGGCCGTGGTCATCATTTTCCACGAGCTGGGACACTACTGGGTCGCGCGCCTATGCGGGGTCAAGGTACTGCGTTTTTCGGTGGGTTTTGGCAAGGTCATGCTGGCCATCCGGCTCGGGCCCGATCAGACCGAATGGGCCCTCTCGGCAATCCCATTCGGGGGCTACGTCAAGATGCTGGATGGGCGCGAGAGCCCGGTGCCCGCAGCGGAGAAGCATCGCTCGTTTGACCAGCGGTCGGTATGGGAGCGCATGGCCATTGTCGCCGCCGGCCCGCTGGCCAATTTCGTGCTGGCCGTCGTTCTCTACGCGGCCACCTACATGATCGGTTTTCAGGAAATACGCCCGCGCCTGGCGACCCCGGAGGAGAGCACCGCAGCCCATCGCAGCGGCTTTGCCGAAGGCGATGAAATCGTGGCCATCAACGGCAAGGCGATTTACGCATGGCCTGACGTTCGATGGGCGATTATCGATCTCGCCGCGTCTCGCACCCTCGCAGCCGTCGACGTGGTCGATGCTGATTCGCAGCGTCGCACCCGATCGCTCGATCTGGCCGGGATCACGATCGATGCTCGCGAGGGCGATCCCCTGACGACGCTTGGCCTGCGATTATTTCGTCCAGCCATCTCGCCGGTCATTGGCGCGCTGGAATCGGGTCGCCCCGCGAGCCAGGCGGGGTTCATGACAGGTGATCGGGTCATCGCGGTAGACGATGAACGAATCGACGATTGGCAATCGTTCGTCCGCAAGATCGTTGCCAGTCCTGGCAAGCCGCTGCAGATTACACTTCTTCGCGGCGACACGCGTTTGCGAATCGAGGTGACGCCAGCGCCCCATGAGCGCAATGGCCAGACGATTGGCAGAATCGGTGCCGGCGTACGGGAAAACCCTAATACGTTCCGGGATCTCTACGTCGTCCATCGCTACGGCCCCATCGATGCGCTGGGCCGCGCGACGCAGAAGACCTGGGATATGTCGATGTTCAGCGTGAGCATGATGTGGAAGATGCTCACCGGTGAAGTGTCCTGGCGCAATATCGGCGGCCCGGTCACGATCGCCGACTATGCGGGTCAATCGGCCGCGCTTGGATGGCTGCCTTTTGTGACCTTTATTGCGCTGATTTCAATCAGTATTGGCGTGCTCAATCTCTTGCCCATTCCGATTTTGGATGGCGGACACTTGTTGTATTATATCGTCGAGCTTGTTAAGGGCCGTCCATTGTCCGATCGCACTCTTGAATACGGACAACGGGTGGGACTGGCGCTTCTGCTCGTGTTGATGGGGTTCGCGTTCTACAACGATATTGTTCGCATCGTTGGCAGCTGACGTCCCGGAATCCGAGCCCGTCCCACTATTACAAACACGTCCGCACGCGCTGCATGCGTGACAGACGTGGCGCACCAATACCCTCACGCACAACAATTCCGTCGCAAGACGCCCCAAAGACAGGATGAGAAAACAGCTACTCGCGGCGTTGCTCGTCGCGATCCTCGCACCGCATTCGATCGCCCAAACGGCGCAGAGTTTCGCGCCCTTCGTGGTCCGCGATATTCGCGTCGAAGGTATCCAGCGCGTCGAGGCGGGGACAGTGTTCACCTACTTGCCGGTAAAGGTCGGCGAACGGATGACCACTGAGCGTGCTCAGGAAGCAGTGCGCGCCCTGTATGCGACGGGTTTCTTTCGCGACGTCCGCCTTGAGACCGAAGGCGATGTCCTGGTCGTGCTCGTCGAAGAGCGGCCGGCGATTGCCACGATCGAGTTTGTTGGTATTAAGGACTTCAACGACGAGCAGCTGCGCAAGGCACTGCGGGAAAACGGTATCGCCGAAGGCAGGACCTACGATCGCGCGGCGCTCGATCAGGCCGAGCAGGAGATCAAGCGCCAATACCTCACGCGCGGCAAGTACGGCGCGACCGTCACGACCACCGTAACACCGCTCGAGCGAAACCGGGTCGGCGTGACGTTTGCCGTGACCGAGGGCGACGTCGCCAAGATTCGCCGCATCAATATCGCGGGGAATCAGACGATTGCCGAAGACGAACTGCTCGACCAATTCGTCCTGCAGACCTCGGGACTGATGACCTGGTACACCAAGAACGATCAATACTCCCGGCAAAAACTTGCCGCCGATATCGAGAGCCTGCGCTCCTATTACCAGAACCGGGGGTATCTCGATTTCACCGTCGATTCAACGCAGGTATCCATCTCCCCGGACAAGCAGGATATCTACATTACGCTTGGCATCACTGAGGGCGAAAAATATATCGTATCCAGCATCAAGCTGGCAGGCGATCTGATCGCTCCGGAAGAGGAGCTGCGCAAGCTCATATCGCTGCAACCCACTCAACCTTTTTCACGACAACGCTTGACCGAATCGACCAAGGCAATCGCCGAGCGTCTCGGTAATGACGGGTACGCGTTTGCGAACGCCAATGCGGTTCCCGAAATCGACAAGGAAAAGCGCACCGTCAGTTTCACGATCCTGATCGACCCGGGTCGGCGCGTTTATGTGCGCCGGATCAACATCGTCGGCAACACCCGCACGCGCGACGAAGTCGTTCGGCGTGAGCTTCGTCAGCTAGAGGGCGCCTTCTACGACAATCAGAAACTGCAACGATCGAAGCGCCGTCTCGATCTCACCCAGTATTTCACCGAGGTGGAACTGGAAACCGAGCCGGTTGCCGGCACCACCGACCAGGTCGACATCATGATTCGGGTGAAGGAAAGGCCAACCGGAAATCTGATGTTTGGTGTTGGCTTTTCGAGCGCTGAAAAATTCATCGTGCGCGGTTCGATATCCCAGCAGAACCTGTTCGGTTCGGGGAATTCATTATCGATGCAGCTATCGAGCGGGTCGATCAGTCGGATCTATGCACTGTCGTACACGGTCCCCTATTGGACCGTCGACGGCGTAAGCCTCGGCTACGATCTTTACAACCGCCGGTTTGATCCAACCTCCCTTAGCCTTGGCCATTATCGGACCGATACCAAGGGTGCTGGGATTCGTCTTGGCTATCCGATCACCGAGACCGGTTCGGTCAACCTGGGTATGGCGTTCGAACGCACCGAGATTGATACCTTCGACAACAGCCCGGAGCGCTTCAAGAACTTCGTGAACGCCAATGGCGCATCAACCGATTTGCTACTCGGAACGGTAGGCTGGGCACGTGACGGACGCGACAGCTCGCTCTGGCCTACGACCGGTTCCAACCAGCGAGTCGGCGTCGAGGTCGCGTTGCCGGGTGCCGACCTGAAATACTATAAGGTCGGCGTCAACAACACGTTCTTCCTGCCGCTCACCCGCACGCTCACCTATGCGTTCACCACGGAATTCGGTGGCGGTGCCGGCTATAACGATCAAGAGCTGCCCTTTTTCAAATCGTACTATGCGGGGGGACCCGGCTCGGTGCGAGGTTACTCCCAGAGCTCATTGGGCCCCCGCGATCCACAGGGTATCTTAGGCGGGACGAGAAAAGGGGTTGCAAGCATGGAGTTGCTGTTCCCGTTTCCCGGCATTGGCCAGGATCGCACCGCCCGCTTGAGCATTTTCACGGATGCGGGGCAGGTCTGGACGCCCGGGGCGCCAAGAGCCGATCCGGACGGCACGATTGTCGACGGCAGGCTAAGAACGCTTGGCCTCAGGTACTCCTACGGGTTTGCCTTCAGCTGGATCTCCCCGATCGGACCCTTGAAAATGAGCATGGGCTTTCCGTACAAAGATCGGGCAGGCGACCGCGTTCAGCGTTTTCAGTTCACCTTTGGCGGCACCTTCTAACGTGCCTCGATTCGCTTACAATACGCCGCTGCCGGCCGTCACGCGCTCGAAGCCTCTGGGCAGCGGACGGCATCCAATCGAACTTACGATTCCGAGGGCAACTTGAATATTTTCTTCACGATGTTGGTAGCAGCGACTTGCCTGCTGCTACCCCCCAATGCAAATGCCCAGGCCGACGGCAAGATCGGTTTCGTCAATTTGGACCGGATCATGCGCGATGCGGTGTCGGCGCAACGCGCGCAAAAGAAAATCGAAGCCGAGTTTGCCAAGCGGGACGCCGAACTCAACAGGATTACCGAGCAGTTGAAGAAACAGCAGGATCTGCTGGAGAAAAACAACGTCACGATGTCGGAGACTGACCGACGCAATCGCGAACGCGACTTCAATGATACGAATCGCGAATTTCAGCGCAAACAACGCGAATTCCGTGAAGACTTCAATCAACGACGCAATGAAGAATTGCAGGTCGTCCTCGAGCGGGCGAACAAGGTGGTGAAGGGCATCGCGGAGGCGGAAAAATTCGACATCATCTTCCAGGATGCGGTGTGGGCGAGTCCTCGCATCGACATCACCGACAAGGTCATCAAGGCACTCGACGATAGCCGAGCCACCAAGTAGCGGTTCGTCGATGACCCCGTCTGGGATTCGCCTTGCGGCCTTGATCGAGCAATTCGGCGGAGAATTGATCGGCGATCCTGATCACGCCATCGTGAGTGTCGCGACGCTGCGATCGGCCAGTGCAACAGACGTTTCATTTTGTCATCGCGGCAAGTACCTCGACGACTTACGTCATAGCCTTGCAGGGGTGGTCATCGTCGCCCCGGGTGATCGCGATGTCTACGCGGGAAACCGCATCGTGGCCGACAACCCCTATCTTTATTTTGCGCGCGTCTCCGCGTTGCTCAACCCGGACCCCAAGCCCGCCTTAGGCATTGATTCGTCCTCCCGCGTTCATCCTACGGCGCGTATCGGGGCCGGCGCGGCAATCGGACCGTTCTGCTCGATTGGCGCGAATTGCCATATCGATGATGACGTCGCCATCGGTGGCCACTGCGCGATCGGCGATCACGTCGCAATCGGCGCCGGAACGCGCATCGATACACGCGTTTCGATCTATGCCCGGAGCGTGGTCGGCAAGCGATGCGTTATCTTGTCGGGCGCTGTGATTGGCGCCGATGGATTCGGCTTTGCGCCTGATGGCGGCCGATGGGTCAAGATTCCCCAAGTCGGCCGCGTCGTGCTGGGTGATGATGTTGAAATAGGCGCCAACACGACGATCGATCGCGGTGCACTGGATGACACCATCATCGAAGAGGGCGTAAAGCTGGACAACCAAGTGCAAATCGGGCACAACTGCCGCATCGGTGCTCATACCGCCATCGCCGGATGTGTCGGCATCGCAGGCAGCACGCGACTTGGTCAGCGTTGCATGATCGGCGGTGCTGCGATGATTGCCGGTCATCTCGAATTGGGCGATGGTGTCATCGTCTCGGGCGGCACCCTGATATCCAAATCGATTCGCGAAGCAGGGATCTATACCGGTGTGTATCCGTTTGAACAGAACAAAAAGTGGACCCGCAATGCTGCGGCCCTGCGCCATCTCGAAGACATGAAAGATCGCATCCGCGCTCTCGAGCGCCGCTTCCCGGATCCGAAAGATTGACCATGACGCCATTGGAAATTCGCGACATCATCGGACACCTGCCGCATCGGTTTCCGTTTCTGCTGGTCGATCGCGTGCTCGAATACGAACTTGGCAAGCATATCGTCGCCTTGAAGAACGTCACGATCAACGAGCCGTTTTTCCCGGGTCATTTCCCGAACCATCCGGTGATGCCAGGCGTATTGGTGATCGAAGCCATGGCGCAGACGGCCGCCATTCTTGCGTTTCTCACCGCCAGTCAAAGCGTCGGCGACAAGAATGTCGTCTACTTCGCCGGGATCGATGATGCGCGCTTCAAACGACCGGTGGTGCCGGGCGATCAGATCATCATGCGCGCGGAACTTGAGTGGCAGCGCCGCGGCATCTGGCGCTTCAAAGCGACGGCCCGGGTCGAGGAGCACCTCGCTGCGGAGGCCGCCCTCATGTGCACGATGCGACCGGCATGATCCATTCGACGGCGATCATCGATAAGCGGGCCGAACTCGCCCTTGATATCGAAATCGGGCCCTATGCCGTGATCGGTGCGCATGTATCGATTGGGGCGGCCTCTATCATCGGAGCGCATGTCGTCATTGAAGGACATACCCGGATTGGCCGTGGCAATCGCATTTTTCATGCGTGTTCGATCGGCAGTCCCCCGCAGGACAAGAAATACGCGGGCGAGGAGACCTTGCTTGAGATCGGTGACGACAATACGTTTCGCGAGTTTTGTTCCGTCAATACCGGCACCGTCCAAGACGGCGGGGTGACCCGGGTCGGCAATGACAATTGGGTCATGGCCTATGCGCATATTGCGCATGATTGCCGGGTTGGCAGTCACACGATTCTTGCCAACAACACGCAGCTTGCGGGGCATGTGGTCATCGGCGACTACGCCATCTTGGGCGGCCTCACCGGCGTGCATCAGTTCGTCAAGATCGGCGCGCACAGCATGACTGGCGGCGGCACGATTCTGTTCCAGGATCTGCCGCCCTATGTGCTCGCGCAGGGCAATCCGGCCAAACCCTACGGCGTCAATACCGAAGGATTGCGCCGGCGTGGCTTCAGTGCCGATGCCATCGAAGCAGTCCGCCGCGCCTATAAGACGCTCTATCGCAACAATCTCACCTTCGCCGAGGCGCGCGCGGCGCTTGCAGAAGAGGCCAAATCGGTACCGGAGCTTGCCATCCTGGTGACGTTTCTCGCTGAAGCAAAGCGTGGAGTGCTGCGTTGAGTTCCTCTGCTGCGCAGCCGGTGGTTGGCATGATCGCCGGTGAAGCCTCCGGTGACACGCTCGGCGAAGAAATCATTCAAGCACTCCTTCGCCGCTTTCCAGGCATTCGCTTGGTCGGCATCGGCGGCCCGCGCATGATCGGTGCCGGATTGGAATCGTGGCACGACCAGGAGCGCCTGGCGGTCCGTGGTCTGGTTGAGGTCGTGCATCGTATTCCCGAGTTGCTGCGCATTCGGAAGCGACTCGTAAAACAGTTGATCGCGGCAGCGCCAAAGGTGGTCATCGGCATTGATTCGCCCGATTTCACGCTCGGTGTGGAGCGCCGACTGAAGCGGCGCGGCATCCCCACGGTGCATTGTGTCAGCCCGACCATCTGGGCATGGCGTGCGCGTCGGATTCATGGCATCCGTCGCGCGGTCTCGCACATGCTGACGTTGTTCCCGTTCGAAGAAAAGCTCTACCGGGACGCCGGGGTCGAGGTGACCTGTATAGGCCATCCACTCGCCGACACGCTCTCGAACGGCCCGACACAAGATGTCGCGCGCGAGCAATTGCGCATTCCCGCCGGCGCACGAGTCGTGGCCATTCTCCCCGGATCTCGCCAACACGAGATTGAAATGATGGCACCCACCTTCATCGAAGTGGCCAAGCGCTTGCATGCGCTCGACCCGACGCTACATTTTCTCGTTCCGCTGGTCACGCGTCCGACCCGCTTGCTGTTCGAGGAGCGGCTGTATCGACAAGATGCCAACGAGTTGCCGATCTCGATGCTCTACGGCCATGCCCACGACGCGATGGCGGCCGCCGATGTGGTGCTGGCAGCAAGTGGAACGGCCACATTGGAAGCTGCGCTCCTCGGACGTCCGGTGGTGATCGCCTATCGCGTTGTGTCGCTCACCTTTCGGATCGCGCGCATGATGATGCAAACACCATTCATCGGTTTGCCGAATATTTTGGCGGGTACTGCACTTTGCCCGGAGTTTTTGCAGGACGATGCAACCCCGGAGAATCTCACGCAAGCGGTCCTCAACCTCCTGCAGGACAAACGCACCCGTACCGCGCTGTCGGAGCAGTTCGTCGCCATTCGCGAGCAGCTGGCACTTGGCGCGGCGGAGCGCGCGGCGGGCGCCATCGCGCCATTCATCGAACGGAAGTAGTCCATCGCATGCAAGGCGACCTATTCGGATCCGATGCCAAGCGTAGCGGTCTCATCTGCGGGGTCGACGAGGCGGGTAGGGGGCCCTTGGCCGGCCCGGTGAGTGCCGCGGCGGTCATTCTCGATCCCAAGCGGCCCATCGCAGGCCTGACAGATTCCAAAACGCTCTCCGCGCGACAACGTGAACGACTAGCTCTACTCATCCGACGCGATGCGCTCGCCTTTGCGATCGCCTATGCCAGTGTCGAAGAAATCGACGACCTCAACATCCTGCATGCCACCATGCTGGCGATGCGACGTGCCGTCATGGCGCTCGACATCGTTCCCGATGAAGTCTGGATCGATGGCAATCGCTGTCCGACGCTACCCTATGCCGCCCGCGCGATTGTCAAAGGCGATGCGCTGGTCCCGGCCATCTCCGCGGCATCGATCCTCGCGAAGACCGCCCGCGATGGGATGATGAGCAGCTTCGCTGCGACCTATCCGCACTATGGATTTGAGCAACACAAAGGCTACGGGACGAAAGTGCACCTCGATGCCCTAAACATCCATGGCCCGTGCCCGATTCATCGGCGCAGCTTCGCGCCGGTTCGCATCGCGGCAGCCGGGCAGGGCGCGACGCGCTAACGAGCGCGGGCGGCGGCCACTGCCTTCCGCACCGTGCCAAACAGTCCACTGGCCTCCGCAGCCGGCGAAAAAAGGGCACGGCGCCGTCGGAGTTGGGTCTGCAGCAAACGATAGAACGACGGATCGGTCCGCGCGCGTTCGATGGTTTTCGCCAGCGCCCGCTCATCGCCCAAGGCGTAGTAGCCTGAATATTGCGGCCCCAGCATGCCGATGTTTCCTGACACCTTGGACGCAATCACCGGCACGCCAATACGAGCCGCCTCGCAGATGACATTGGCGCCGCCTTCCATCCGCGAACTCAGCACCATGAGATGCGATGAAGCAAGCCAACGCAGGGCATTGCCATGGGGGCGCCCGCCAATCCAGCGGTACCGGGCGTCGCGCTGCATCCAGGCGAGCGTCTCAATACGGTCGGCAGTCGAGAGCGCATCGCCAACTTGCACGATTTCGATCTCCGGCGCGGGCGCAAACGCCAGCGCGCGGGCGATGCAAAAAGGATCCTTTTCATCGCGCAAGTGACCAAGCGATGCAATGCGGAAGCGACGCGCTATGGGCGCATGCTTGAGGTTGGTGTCACATGATTGATAAACGATGTCAGCCTTGACCCGCTCGGCCTTCGTGAGTTCGTCGAGCGCCCGCTCCTGCAGCACGATCAATCGATCGGCCATCTGCAACGACGCACGGGCATCCGGATTGCTATGGATGTCCCGATACACATCGGTGCCGGTCAGCACGACGATAAGGGGCCGTTCCGGGAAGCGCCTGCGAAAATGCCGGATGGAGGCAAGACTACGGCGCGCATGCAAAGCGATCATGAGATCGCAAGCTTGGCCGTCCCACTCGACCATGATGCGCGCTGCAACATGTCGTCGTTGGCGCAGGAACAGCGCGTAACGGGCGGCGGTGTGCCGGTTGCCGGTTCGCGAACTCGCCGCGGCAGGGGTAATAATTGAAATTTTCAATGGCGTAGGGCTTGCGCTAGACTGGCCTATCCGAGGATCAATCGACCGGCAGCAAGATTACCTCTTCAGCGCGCGAAACGGGCAGCGCACCAACTTTGACCAAGCCAGCGAAGTTCATTTCCTCACCGACCAATCCACTGGTCCAGGAGATCGCTCGCCTGGCAGAATCGGCCAAGTTACGACGCACGCTGCAACAGACGCTGATCGATGGACCGCATCTAGTGGCCGCCTTCGCCGCACGACACGGCACCGCCCACACCCTCGCGGCCAGTGAATCCGGACTCCAAAACGAAGAAGCCGCCCAACTATTTGAGCGTTGCAAAGCCAGGCGGCGCGTGGTGTTTTCCGACCGTCTTTTCGAGCGCGTTGCGCCGGTTGCCAGTCCGGTGGGACTGCTTGCCATCATCGATATTCCGCCCGCTCCGCCCCCGGCACCATTACTTTCTGATGCGGTTTTTCTGGACGGCATTCAGGATGCGGGCAACGTCGGATCGATTCTCCGCACGGCGGCCGCGGCCGGCATGCAACGGATCGCGGCATCGACTGGGACGGCCGACTTTTGGTCGCCCCGGGTATTGCGTGCGGGAATGGGCGCCCATTTTGATCTTGCGTTGATCAGCAACCAATTGGTGACTGACGCGGTGAAGAACGCCGGTGGCCAAGTGATCGTTGCGACCGGTCATGCGCGGCTCTCCATCTATGACGCTGACCTGCGTGCGCCTGGCCTATGGATATTTGGCGGCGAAGGAGCGGGCGTCTCAGCGACAGCCCAGGCCGCCGCAACGCTGGCGGTGTCGATTCCGATGGCGTCCGGCAGCGAATCGCTGAACGTCGCAGCGGCCGCTGCCATTTGCCTGTTTGAGCAGGCTCGCCAGCGGCGGGTCTAACAAGGAACGAGGGCACTCGTCCCCTCGTAGCTCCTCGAAAAATACGGAGGGCACGCCGATTGCACGAGATAGTTTATTGGGCGTTTCCCTAAAATACTCGTCGTTCGATCCGCGATTCCTGCAGGATTTTGGTGGCGATTTCTTCGATCGAACGGGTCGTGGAGTTGAGGGAAGGAATACCGTAACGCCCCATAAGGCACTCGGCGTCCGACACTTCGCGTCGGCAGTTATCGATACTTGCGTACTGACTACCCGGGCGCCGTTCATTGCGAATTTCGCTCAAACGCTCAGCACCGATGGTGAGACCAAACAGTTTGTTGCGATGGGGCAAGACCGGCTTCGGCAGGGTATCGCGCTGAAAATCGTCCGGAATGAGCGGATAGTTAGCGGCTTTGACACCGAACTGCAGGGCAAGGTAGAGACATGTCGGCGTCTTGCCGCTGCGGGAAACCCCGATCAAAATGACATCGGCCTTGTTCAATTCCTGGTTTGGCACGCCATCATCGTTGGCCAGTGCGAAATTGATCGCGTCGATCCGGTCGCGATACTCCTGGCGATCTGCGGCGGCATGCGATCGTCCGATGGTGTGGCTGGATTGAATGCCAAGCTCGGCTTGCAGCGGATCGAGGAACCTGGCGAAAAAATCGAGGACAAGCAGTCGGGATCGCTCCAGCACGCTGCGGACATCGGGATTGATGAGCGTGGTAAAAAGTATCGGACGGCTTCCCTCGCGATGGGCCGTATCCTGGATTTCCGCCAGGCAACGTTCCGCTTTGTCGACGGAATCGATGAAGGGCATCACCTTCTGGACGAAATGAATCCCTTCAAATTGCGACAGCAGGCTGTGGCCAAGCGTTTCCGCGGTAATACCGGTGCCATCGGAAATGATGAATGCGATCCGTTGATTTTGCGCCATTGAATGTGCCAAGCGATTAAACGTCGAGACGTCCTGCCTGTACGATAATGGCATCCCGTCCGCGAAGCAACTTCTACCTCTCGATCCTGCGAAGCCCGATGACTACAGACAATTTCGTACGACCCCTGCGAAGCCTGCGCATGACCGACGTCGAACAGGTCGGCGGCAAGAACGCATCGCTTGGTGAAATGATCAGCCAGCTTGCCGGGGTCGGCATTCGCGTGCCAGGCGGCTTTGCCACCACAGCCAGTGCCTATCGCGCCTTTCTCGATGAAGCGGGATTGACCACCCGCATTGCCAAGCGTTTAGCAAGTCTTAACGTCGATAATGTGCGGGCGCTCGTTGCATGCGGTACGGAAATAAGACAATGGATTATCGAGGCGCCATTTTCTCCGCGCCTCCTAGGCGCCATCGAGGCGGCTTATCACGACATGTCGACGGAAGGGGAGTTTGCCGTTGCTGTGCGATCCAGCGCGACCGCTGAAGATCTCCCCGACGCATCGTTCGCCGGACAACAGGAATCGTTCCTCAATATTCGCGGCTTACAAAATATTGTCGATGCCATCAAACACGTCTTTGCCTCGCTCTACAACAATCGCGCCATTTCCTATCGGGTGCACAAGGGCTTTGCCCATGCCGAGGTGGCCCTATCGGCTGGCGTACAAAGAATGGTACGGAGCGATCTTGCAGCAAGCGGCGTGTTGTTCACGCTCGACACGGAATCGGGCTTTCGCGATGTCGTACTGATCACCAGCTCGTACGGCCTCGGTGAAGCGATCGTCCAAGGCGCGGTCAATCCCGATGAGTTTTACGTTCACAAACCGATGCTCGCGGCCGATCACTATCCGATTATTCGCAGACGTCTTGGCTCGAAGGCCCTCAAGATTATTTTCACCGACACGACCCAGGCGCATCGATCGGTGGCAACGGTGCCAGTACCTACCGTCGATCAGTATCGCTACTCATTGAGCGATGCAGATGTCATCGAATTGGCGCGCTTCGCCGTCATGATTGAGAAGCATTACCAACGCCCAATGGATATCGAATGGGGCAAAGATGGCGAGGACGGTCGTATCTATATTCTGCAAGCGCGCCCGGAAACGGTGAAGTCGCAGCGCGGTGCCGAGGGACAAGAGCGTTACAAGCTCGGCAAGCGTGGTGTGGTATTGGCCTCGGGCCGCGCGATTGGCGGCAAAATCGGCGCGGGCAAGGTGCGCGTGGTGCAGCATGCCGCCAACATGGGCAGCGTTCAAACCGGCGACATCCTCGTCACCGACATGACCGATCCGAACTGGGAACCGGTCATGAAACGCGCGGCGGCCATCGTAACCAATCGCGGCGGCCGTACTTGTCATGCGGCGATCATCGCGCGCGAGTTAGGCATTCCAGCCGTCGTCGGTGCCGGGAATGCGACCATTGAGTTGAAAGAGGGGGCAACGGTCACCGTCTCGTGTGCCGAAGGCGATACTGGCTATGTCTATGAAGGTGCGCTACCGTTTGAGGTAACCACCGAAACAATTTCTGACATGCCGCCGATTCCGGTGAAGATCACCATGAATGTCGGTAACCCGCAGCTCGCCTTCGATTTCGCCAGTTTGCCGAATGAAGGCGTTGGATTGGCCCGTCTGGAATTTGTCATCAACAACGATATCGGCATTCATCCGCGCGCGATCCTCGACTATCCAGCGGTTCCGGACGATGTCAAAGCGGGTATCGAAGTGGCGATGCGCGGACATGCCAGTCCACGGGCATTCTTTATCGACAAGATGGCAGAAGGCGTGGCGACGATCGCGGCTGCCTTCTGGCCCAAACCGGTGATCGTCCGCCTATCGGATTTCAAGTCAAACGAATACAAGAAGCTGATGGGTGGCGCGCGCTATGAACCCGACGAAGAGAATCCCATGCTCGGATTCCGTGGTGTGTCCCGTTATATCGCGCGCTCCTACCGGGAGTGCTTCGCGATGGAATGCGAAGCGATGCGCCGCGTGCGTGAAACGATGGGGCTCACCAATGTCGAAATAATGGTGCCTTTTGTGCGTACGCTTGGCGAGGCACGTCAAGTGGTCGACCTGCTCGCCGACCGCGGGCTTCGCCGCGGCCAGCAAGGGCTCAAGCTCATCATGATGTGCGAGTTGCCATCGAATGCGATTCTCGCCGTCCAGTTTCTCGAGTTCTTTGACGGCTTTTCGATTGGTTCGAACGATCTCACCCAGCTCACCCTTGGCCTCGATCGTGATTCGGGGCTGGTGGCCGATGCCTTCGATGAGCGCGATCCGGCCGTCAAAGCAATGCTGCGTTTGGTGATTCAGGCTTGTAGGAAAGCCAACAAGTACGTCGGGATCTGCGGGCAGGGTCCCTCTGATCATCCGGACTTTGCAAAGTGGCTGGTCGATGAAGGCATCGAAAGCCTGTCATTGAACCCAGATACGGTCGTCGACACCTGGATGGCCTTGGCAAAACGATAGGCACGCCTTCCCTAGCGGTTCTGCTGCCGCACGAGTCGCTGCTTCTCCCGCGCCCACTCGCGTTCTTTTTCCACGTGGCGCTTGTCGTATTGCCGTTTGCCCTTGGCAAGTCCTACTTGCAGCTTGATCCGGCCATTCGTGTAGTGAAGATCGATCGGCACCAGCGCGTAGCCGGCGCGTTCGACCTGGCCGATCAACTGCGCAATTTCCCGTGCATGCAGGAGGAGCTTCCGTGTTCGCGTCGGGTCGGGTTGCACATGCCTGGACGCCGTGGGCAAGGGTGAGATGTGTGCGCCGATCAGGAATACTTCATCCTGATTGATGATCACATACGCTTCCTTAAGCTGTGCCCGCCCAGCCCGAATCGCCTTGACTTCCCAGCCCTCGAGCAGCAACCCCGCTTCCAGGCGCTCCTCGATAAAATAGTCGTGCGATGCTTTACGGTTCTCGACGATGCTCATTCTGCTCAACCAAACTAAAGATTAACGGAACCAAGGGGCACGCCCCCTCGTAACGCCCTGAATAGATGGGCACGCTGAGGCCGCGACATTGCTTAATCAGCGTTTCCCTAAGGATCTGTTGCAAAATGGGGGGAAACATCCCCTCATACTCGCCTAAATCTGGGCCGTTTGGCGTTAGTTTGAAACGGCCGCTAAAGTTCAAGGATTGTAGCCGCCGGCGCCGCATCGAGCCTCTGGAATTCCATGGTACGCATCGAACGTTCAGCATTGGTTTTGTTTTCTGCGGCGCAGATGCATGCACTCGTCGCCGATATCGAAGCCTATCCCACCTTTTTGCCATGGTGTCGCGCTAGTGCAAGCCAACGGATTGGGCCAAGAGAGGTTGAGGCGACGTTGCAGATCGAGTATCGCGGACTGCGCCAGCGATTCACGACGAGAAATGAGACAGCAGACGACCTGTCGATTGCCCTCCGCCTGGTCGACGGCCCGTTCAAGGCGTTGGATGGCTTGTGGTCGTTCACGCCCTTACAGCGTAACGCATCACGGGTCCAACTGGTCCTCAACTATCAGCTCGCCAGTGGCCTTCTCGAACACTTGATCGGGCCAATGTTCAATCACATCGCGGGAACCTTCGTGGATGCGTTTGTCCGCCGCGCCGATGCACTGGCCAATCAGGCGGCCGATGCGGGTTGAGGTGATCTATGCAAGCAGTGCACAGAGCTGGGTGCGCCGCGCATTAGATGTTTCGGCGGGCACCACCGTCCAGATGGTGTTGGACGCAAGCGGACTGCTGGTGAGCTATCCCGAAATCAATTGCTCCAAAGGATTTGGCGTGGCGATCTATGGCGTTACCGCTAACCTCACCCAGACGCTCCGAGAGGGCGACCGGGTGGAAATTGTCCGTCCGTTGGTCGTAGATCCCAAAGAGGCGCGGCGGCGACGGGTGCGGGTGCGCAAGGCACGACCGGAGCGAAATCAGCCTTAGACCACGATTGGGGTACCGGCTAGTTGCAAGCGTTGGCGGCGGCTTTCATCGTTCGTTCTTTATCGGCGGCCACTTTCGCGTCATTCAAGACCACACGCTCACCGTTGTCACCGTATCGGGTCATCCGCATGCCACTATCGATAGCGCTAAGCCGCCGCTGAGCATCCGTGCGGGCCTCTTTCTTCTGCTTTGACAATTCATCGGCCTTGGCCTGCTTGTCCGCTTTCTCCTGCTCTTCAATCTTGCGCTTACGAAAGGCTTGTTCTTTCTCCGCGATCGTCATCGGCTCTGCGGCTTTGCCGCGCGACTCTGCCTTGGCGCCTGCTTCAGCACCCGCCGCCGGTGCGGCCTCCGCTGGCCCGTCGCGCTGCCGATTCTATTTTTGACGGGCTCGGCTTTTTTCGCCCCGGGAGGAGGCTGATCGGTGTACTGCACCCGACCATTGGCGTCGACCCATTTGTAAGGTTGAGCCGAAGCGCTAACGTCGATGAAGAGTGACGCGGCAATAATCAGGATTCGCATCATCGAAACTCCCACGCACTGCGACGAACGCAATTTGAAAGGTGTCCGATCAGCCGCGCGATCACGTAACAGCGCACCGATCTTGATCACATCGGCCGGGCCCTCTTTGATCGGACGGGTCCTGCAACTTGGACGTGTATAATTTCACCTTGCGGCCTCTGAATGTCCGCCCTCCAATCGCCAGCCCCGGTCCATGCGTATCGCCGCCAAAGCCTATACGTTCGATGATCTGCTTCTACTTCCGGCGCATTCCCGCGTCCTGCCCCGCGAAGTCGATCTCAAAACTCGCGTCACCCGCAATATTGGACTGAATGTCCCGCTGATATCGGCCGCCATGGACACGGTGACCGATGCGCGCTTGGCGATCGCCATTGCCCAGGAAGGCGGTATCGGCATCGTCCACAAGAACTTCACGCCCAAGCAACAGGCGTTGGAAGTACAGAAGGTGAAGCGCTATGAGTCCGGGGTCTTGCGCGACCCAATCACCATTCCACCGACGATGACGGTGCGTGAAGTGAAGGCCCTTACTGCGCTACACCGCATCTCCGGACTGCCGGTGCTGGAGGGCTCGCGCGTCGTGGGCATCGTCACCAACCGCGATCTGCGGTTCGAAACGCAGCTTGACCAGCCGGTGCGCAACATCATGACGCCACGGGATCGACTGGTGACGGTGCGTGAAAGCGCGACGCTCGAAGAAGCCCAGGCGCTGCTGCACAAATCGCGCCTCGAACGCGTGCTGGTGGTCAACGACAACTTCGAATTGCGCGGCCTCATCACCGTCAAGGACATTCTGAAGTCGAGCGAATATCCCTATGCCTGCAAAGATGAGCAGGGCAAGCTCCGGGTCGGCGCGGCGGTCGGGGTGGGCGAGGGGACCGAAGAGCGGGTGGCCGCCCTGGTGGAAGCCGGGGTGGACGTGATCGTCGTTGACACGGCGCACGGCCATGCGCAGGGCGTGCTGGATCGCGTGCGCTGGGTAAAACGCAATTTTCCCAATGTCGATGTCATTGGCGGCAATGTCGCGACGGAAGCGGGCGCTAAATCACTCATTGAGCACGGCGCAGACGGCGTCAAAGTGGGGATTGGCCCGGGTTCTATTTGCACCACGCGCGTGGTGGCGGGCGTGGGTGTGCCGCAGATCACCGCGATCAGCAGCGTGGCAAAAGCCCTCATTGGGACCGGTGTCCCGCTGATTGCTGATGGCGGTATTCGCTATTCGGGGGACGTGGCCAAAGCCATCGCAGCCGGCGCCCATTGCGTCATGCTGGGCAGCATGTTTGCCGGCACGGAGGAAGCGCCCGGTGAGATCGAGCTCTATCAAGGACGCTCCTATAAGTCGTATCGCGGCATGGGGTCGATCGGCGCCATGCAGCAAGGCGCGGCGGATCGATACTTCCAGGATCCCGAATCCAACGCCGACAAACTCGTGCCAGAAGGCGTGGAAGGCCGCGTACCGTACAAGGGCTCGGTGGTGGCGGTGATCAATCAATTGCTGGGCGGTCTACGCGCCAGCATGGGCTATGTCGGTTGCCCCACTATCGAAGATGTTCGCGCCCGCGCCGAATTCGTTGAGATTACTTCCGCGGGCATGCGCGAATCGCATGTACATGATGTGCAGATCGTGAAAGAGGCGCCGAACTACCGTGTCGAATAGTAGGGCGCATGAACGCATCCTGATTCTCGATTTCGGGGCGCAGTACACGCAACTGATCGCACGGCGCGTGCGCGAGCATCGTGTCTACTGCGAGTTACATCCTTTTGATGTATCCGATGAATTCATTCGCGCCTTTGCCCCGACCGGAATCATTCTTTCCGGCGGCCCGGCATCCGTTACCGAAAGCGCCACACCGCGAGCGCCGGCGATCGTCTTTTCCTTGGGCGTCCCGGTCTTGGGCATTTGCTACGGCATGCAAACGATGGCCGAGCAATTGGGCGGGGTCGTCGAGAATTCCAATGTTCGCGAATTCGGCTATGCCGAAGTCCGCGCGCGTGGCCACTCGGCACTCTTTCGCGACATCGAAGATCGCACCAATGCCGAAGGACATGGCCTGCTCGATGTCTGGATGAGCCACGGCGACAAGGTGAACGCGCTGCCGCCCGGATTCAAGGTGATCGCAAGCACCGCCTCGACGCCGATCGCCGGCATGGCGGACGTTGATCGGCGTTTCTTTGCGGTCCAGTTTCATCCCGAGGTGACGCACACCAAGCAAGGTAGCGCCATCCTCCAGCGGTTTGTGCGTGACATCTGCGGATGCAAGGGCGATTGGACGATGCCCGAGTATGTTGCCGAAGCCGTCGCACGGGTTAAAGCGCAGGTCGGCACCGATGAAGTCATCCTTGGGCTCTCAGGGGGTGTCGATTCTTCAGTAGCCGCCGCCTTGATTCATCGCGCCATCGGCAAGCAACTCACCTGCGTCTTTGTCGATACCGGACTGTTGCGCCTCAATGAAGCGGCGCAGGTGATGGAAACGTTTGCGAAGAATCTGGGCGTAAAAGTCATCCACGTCGATGCCTCTGCGGACTTCCTGCACCACCTGAAGGGCATCACTGATCCTGAGCAAAAACGCAAGATCATCGGCCGTGAATTTGTCGAAGTGTTCCAGCGGGAAGCATCGAAGCTGAAAGATGCAAGATGGCTCGCGCAAGGCACCATTTATCCGGATGTCATCGAATCCGCCGGCGCCAAGACGAAGAAGGCCGCGAGCATCAAGTCGCATCACAACGTCGGCGGCTTGCCGGAAACCCTCAAGCTGTCGCTGCTGGAACCGCTGCGTGAACTGTTCAAAGACGAAGTGCGCGAGCTTGGGCTCGCTCTGGGCCTGCCCCGCGACATGGTGTTTCGCCATCCGTTCCCCGGACCCGGTCTTGGCGTTCGCATTCTTGGCGAAGTGAAACCCGAATACGCTGATCTGCTGCGCCGGGCCGATGCGATTTTCATCGAAGAGCTTCGCGCTGCCGATTGGTATGACAAGACTGCGCAGGCCTTCGCCGTATTCCTGCCGGTGCGCTCGGTCGGCGTGATGGGCGACGGCCGCACCTACGAGCACGTCGTGGCGCTGCGTGCTGTGCAGACCACCGATTTCATGACCGCAGACTGGGCACCGCTGCCGTACGATCTGCTGGCACGGGTGTCGTCCCGCATCATCAATGAAGTGCGGGGAATCAATCGCGTCGTGCTCGATGTGTCGAGTAAGCCGCCTGCGACGATTGAGTGGGAGTAGTTTTAGTTAACTAAGCCATTGTTTATTAACAATAACCTAGTTACACAAAAGTTTCACACATAAAAACAAGTTCTTGTTTTTATTGGGCTTAGGAATTAAAGTTACACGAAATGTTACACAAAGGTGTAACTACTCAATTTCGTAGGTGAC
>SHXR01000014.1 GCA_009693235.1 Betaproteobacteria bacterium
CGCAGGCGTCTGCATTCCACGCTTGGCTACACCTCACCAAGCATCTTCCTTGCAGACTGGATCAGTGCTCAACATGTGCAAGAACTGGCGGCATAATGCTGATGCGCTGGAAGGCGAAAAACCGAGGGAAGCTCACTCGTGCTAGTTCTATTCATCATCGCCTCACAGGGCTTCAGCGCATATCAATCGTATCCAGCGCTCGACATCCCTACCCATTTTGCCGGCGGTGCGGTGATCGCCTTCTTCATTCGCCGCGCCACCGCCAACGCCGAATCGATCGTCGGTGAGATGCCGCTGTCGATCCATTGGACATTGACGCTCTGGGGAACGGCGCTCGCGGCCTTGCTATGGGAGTTGTATGAGTATTTGTCCGATCACTTCCTTGGCACACACATGGTGTATGGACTCGGCGATACCCTTCTTGACCTCCTCATGGACATGTTGGGTGCCGCCACGGTGCTCGTCCTGCGCGATGGATTGGGTGTGAGGTTCCACGCGCCGCGCGAACCCCATACTTTCCCCAAAGAAGCCTAGGCGAGACGCGCCGAGATTCCACCGGGCTTGAGAGACCTGTGTATAGTTGCGCCGCGTGATGCGTCGGCGCGCGCGCCGCGCCCGCTCATTCGAATTCAATCGACCCGTGTGAGGAGGATGTCCGTGTCCAGAATCGTTTCGACCCTCTTGCTGGCAGGCGCGCTCGCGCTGCCGTTCGCAAGCAAGGCCCAACAGACCATCGGCTTTGCCACCCTGGCGCCAGGCAGCCTCTTGCATGCGCAAGCATCGATCATCGCTAAGGTGGTGCAAGACCACACCAAGATGCAGGTGCGGGTGATCGGCTATGGCGGTGACGCCGGTATGTTCGATGCGATCAATACCCAAAAGGCCGACTTCATGATCCTCGATCTCGGTGAAACGGCCGATGCTCATCACGGCCGGCGCAATTGGCAAGGTAGCGCGAAGCCTGCCATCCGCATGGCCTTGACCTTGTACGGCTTTCAGATGGGGCTGTTCGTCCGCAAGGACTCCAACATCAACACGCTCGCCGATCTCAAGGGCAAACGCGTGCCCTCCGACTGGGTGGCGCAGACCGGTGTGCTGCCGCACTCGCAAGCGATCCTCGCGGTCGGTGGCCTCACCTACAACGATGTGGTCAAGGTGCCCGAGGTGAATGTCGTGCGCGCGGCCGATGACTTCAAGTCAGGCAAGCTCGACACCTTCTATTTTGCGGTGGGCGCACCGAAAGTCGCCGAAGTTGCGGCCAGCGTGGGCGGCGTGCGCATCCTGCCGCTGGGCGATGTTGCTGCGGCCAACAAGGCCATGAAATCCGTCCGCGAGGAGTACTACCCCTCCACCGCCAACCCGGCACCCCATGTCGTGGGCCTCGACAAGCCCACCGACGTCATCACCATCGACTTCATCGTCGGCGTCGGCAGTCATGTCAAAGACGACATCGTGTATGAATTCGTGAAAGCGATCCAGGCTAACAAGGCGGGATTGGTCGAAGGTCATCCGAATTTCAATGCCTTCATTCCCGACCAGGCGGGCAAGGTGCAACCGACCCTGCCGCATCATCCCGGCGCCATCAAGTTCTATCGCGAAAAGGGCATCTGGAAGGAATCGGCGCGGTAACCCACGCTGATGCCTGAATGTAAAGACCTCGCATGCTGGTTGACCATCTCCCTATGCTTTGCCGAACAGCTGCATTGCTCGTGCCGATAGGAGGCTGAGCGGGATCCGCCCAGACGCCTCCATGCTCGAATCCAATACGAGTACCGCGCTGGTCAGCCGATCCGGCATCGCGCGCGGGGTAGAGATCACTCTTGCCACGCTGGTTACGCTGGTCGCGCTGGCCTGGTGCGTCGGGCTGCACACCAAGCTTGGCTTCATGCTGTTTCCCGAGCAGTTCTACGCCTTTTCATATGGCATCGGGCTCGCGCTACTCTTTGTCCGCTTCCCGGCGAAAGAAGGCGCAGAGCGGCAGAACGTACCTTGGTACGACATCGTGCTCGCCGTGGCATCGATCGCGGCCGGGATCTACACCGCGATTCACTTTCCGCGCCTCACCGCCCAATCGAGCGGCATGCCGATCGATGGTCTCATCGTCTCAAGCGTATTTATCCTTGCAACGATGGAAGGGACGCGTCGTGCGGTCGGTCTCACCTTAGTCATCATCGTGGGACTGCTGGGCGCGTACGTGCTGATGGGCGATCTAGTGCCAGGCGCGATGAAGCTGCATAAGACCGAAGCGACCACCATCATTCTGTATTTGGGTCTGGACACCAATTCGCTGCTTGGTGTGATGCTGGAGATCGCGACGACCGTGGTGGTCGCGTTTGTCTTGATGGGGCAACTCCTCGCACGCTCGGGCGGCGCCGGCTTCTTCAATGATTTCGCCATTGCGTTGATGGGTCGCTTTCGCGGCGGCGCGGCGAAAATAGCGGTGCTAGGTTCGAGCATTTTCGGCATGATTTCCGGCATCGCGGTCGCCAATGCGGTGGCGGTCGGGATCGTCACGATTCCGTTGATGATCAAGTCCGGCATGCCGAAAAAGTTAGCTGCAGCGGTGGAGGCCTGCGCGTCAAACGGTGGACAACTCATGCCGCCGGTCATGGGTGCGGTCGCCTTCGTGATGGCCGATTTTCTGCAGATCCCGTATCGCGAAGTGGCGATTGCCGCGATCATTCCTTCGGTGCTGTACTACGCGGCCCTGTTCATCCAGTCAGACCTCGAAGCGGCGCGCTACGGCTTCGGCAAAGTACCCAAGGAAGACATCCCCAAGGCAGGCCCGGTGATCATGCGCGGTGCCATCTGGATTACGCCCTTCGTGGTGTTGGTGGGCGCGATGTTTTGGTATAACTGGGAGCCGGAAGTCTCGGCGATCCTCGCCTGCGTTTCCATCATCGTGCTCGGCTTCACGATTGGGTACGGCGGCAAACGCATGACCTTGCAGGACATCGGCAAATCGATTTTCGAATCCGGCGTCAGCGTCTGCGAAATCCTGGTCGTTTGCGGCGCGGGCGGATTCATCCTCGGCCTCTTCCAGGTGAGCGGCCTCGCGTTCGCATTCTCCGCCTACCTGGTGCAAATGGGTGGCGAGAATCTGTTGCTGCTGCTCATCTTGTGCGCGTTCGTGAATATCCTGCTCGGCATGGGCCTGCCCACCTTGGGCGTCTATGTGATGCTCGCAATTCTGGTGGCACCCGCGTTGGTGAAGGTCGGCGTTCCGGCGTTGGCGGCCCACATGTTCATCCTGTACTTCGGCATGATGTCGCTGATCACACCACCGGTGGCGACCGCCGCAGCCGTTGCAGCAACGATTGCCGGCGCACCGCAAATGGCCACCGGCTGGACCGCCATGCGCTTCGGCTGGACCGCCTACATCGTGCCGTTCCTGTTCGTCTATTCCCCCGCAATGCTGATGCGCGGAACCTGGCTTGAAATCGGCACGGTCATGACGACGTGCCTCGCCGGTATCTGGTTCATCTCGGCAGCGATGACCGGTTACTTCGTGCGCGTGCTACCCGGCCCGATACGCGCAGGGTTTGTCGCTGCAGGCGTGCTGCTGTTGCTGCCCTTCCAGGGTTCGGACTGGTTCATCTGGACGAACATCGCAGGCGCAGTGATTGGCGCGATCCTGTTCACCATGGAAGTGCGGGCGAATCGGGCGGCGACCGCGAAGGACGCCTCCATCAAGGCGTACGGTGCCCCATGACAGCGCAACCCAACGCCGCTGCGCCGGCCGGCTCGATCAAGCTTGCCGATCTCACGGTACATCGCCTTGGATTCGGCGCGATGCGTATTTGCAGCGGCTATACATGGGGCATGCCGAAGGATCGCCCCGGTGCGTTGCAGGTTCTGAAGCAGGTCGTAGCGCTTGGTATCAACTTCATCGACACCGCCGACAGCTATGGCCCCGAAGTCTCCGAAACGCTGATTGCCGAGGCGCTGCATCCGTATCCGGCGGGCATCGTGATCGCCACCAAAGGCGGCTACACCAGGCCGAATGAAGGAAGCTGGGTAGCGAACGGCCATCCGGATCATTTGCGCAAGGCACTGGAAGGCAGCCTCAAGCGACTCAGGCTCAATTGCATCGACGTCTATCAGCTTCACACGCCCGATCCGCGGGTACCGTTCACCGATTCAGTGGGGGCGCTGGCCGCGCTGCAACGCGCCGGCAAGATCCGGCATATCGGCCTATCAAACGTGTCGGTGCAGCAGCTCAACGAGGCACGTCGGATCGCACCGATCGTCTCGGTGCAGAACCACTATAACTACGAAGACCAGAGCGACGAGAGTGTGCTGGCCGCCTGCGAACGATTGGGCATCGCTTATATTCCGTGGTATCCGCTTGGCGCCGGCCAATCGCTGAAATCGGCGAAGCTGAAGAAAATCGCTCTGCAACACGGCGCGACGAGCGTCCAAGTGGCGCTTGCTTGGCTACTCGCGCGGTCGCCGGTGATGCTGCCGATTCCAGGCACCGGGAAGCTCGCGCATCTCGAAGAGAATGTCGGTGCGGCGGGATTGCGGTTGTCAGCCGAACAAATGCAGACGTTACGATAACAAGCTAGACCTTGCCAAACGCCGCCAGAATCCTCTCAAAGCGCGCGCTGAACCAGGTCTTCGGCGCCGCGTGGGTGAAGATATAGAGTTCCTTGTCACGCATTGCGCGTAACACCCGTTCGCCCACCACCTCGGGTGCAAGACCCGCAGCCAGCGCCGCCTGTAGCCCTGCCGCGCCATACCGTTGATAGGCGCCGCCAAAGCGCGCCGGACGATTGCTGCCCGAGGCATGAATGCGGGTGTTCACCGCAGCGGGTGCAAGGATCGACACACCGATGTTCGAGCCGGCCAAATCCTGATGCAACGCCTCGGTAAGCGCGACGACTGCATACTTGGTGGTCGCATAGGGTCCCAAGCGGAAGTCCGGATTGACCCAGAAGCCCGCGACCGAGGCGGTGTTCACGATATGCCCGCCCTCCCCGTGCTTGCGAACCAGCGGCAGAAAATGTCGGATGCCATTGATGACGCCATACACATTAACGCCGATGATCCAATCCCATTCGCGGTCTTCGACGTCGGCCACCGATCCGCCGCCCAGCTCGACGCCCGCGTTGTTGAACACCAGATGAACCTTGCCAAGCTCGCGGTCGATGTGCACCGCAGCTGCCTTGACCGCCTCGCGATCCGAGACATCGAGTTGCACCGCGATTGCTCGCACACCCAGGGCCGCGATTTCTTGCCGCGCAGCGTCGAGGGCGGCCTCCTGAATATCGACCAGCGCGACATTCACGCCTGCTTTGGCAAGTACGCGGGAGATGCCAAGACCGATGCCGGATGCAGCCCCGGTGACGATGGCGCCTTTTCCATTGAGATCGTGCATGCGAGCTCCTTGTGCAGTGGGTAAAGTGTCCGCATTTTCCTCCCTTCGCCGGATTTACGATCTATCGCCATGTGGATGAGAAAGGAAACATCACATTTAGCGATCGTCCCGCCAAAGCGCATCAGACTCCAGAGAAGCAAGCAGCGCCCAATGTCGCCTCACCCGAAGTCAGCCGCCAGCTTGCGGCTGAACGGCGCGCCATGATGCGTCGCGCCGAAGAAGAACACCAGATGCTCCGTCGCGGCCGCGCGGAACGGGAGGCGGCCGAGATGCGACCGACGCCGCCTTTGTCGCGAGGCAGTCGTTACGATCCCAATCTCCCCGATTCCCAGCGGCCCGAGGACACGTCGCGACGGAGCTTCCAGTAGCAGCGGCTAGCCGAACGCTTCAACACTCCGGATGCCGCCTCCCGCAGCATGACATACTACGGTGGAATGCTGTTTTCCAAGCAACCCCATCGAGGCCGCTCCTGTGAAAGCCGATCAACTCTTTAACGTCCAGAATCACGTCGCGATCGTCACCGGCGCGGCCAGCGGCCTCGGTCTTGCCATGACCGAAGTGATGGCGGAGAACGGTGCGCGCGTGACGATGCTGGATATCGATGCAGCCGGTCTCGAACGTGCGGTGTCGCGTCTGCGTGCTAAAGGCTGCACGGTGGAATGCTTGACCGTCGATGTGCGGGATACGCAAGCGCTCCGCAATACCATCGACGCCACCGCTGCCAAGCACGGGCGCCTCGATGCCGTGTTTGCCAATGCGGGGATCAGCTCGGGACCTGGTTTTCTCACCCCGATTGGCGTCATTGAAGCCGTGCAGCAGGCCAACTGGGATAACGTGCTGGCGATCAATCTCACCAGCGTGTTTGTGACGCTGCAGGCGGCGGCGGTGCATATGAAGCGCCAGCGGAGCGGCCGGCTCATCGTGACATCATCGGTTGCGGGGTTGCGCTCCGAACCACTCGTTGGCTATCCGTATACGGCGACCAAGGCCGCGGTCGCCAATATCGTGCGTCACTTGGCCACCGAACTCGCGCCGTTCAATGTCATGGTGAATGGCATCGCGCCCGGGGCGTTCGATACCAACATCGCGGGCGGGCGTCTCAAGGATCCGGAAGTCCGCAAACAGTTTGCGACAATGGCACCGATCGGGCGCATTGCATCGCCTGAGGAGCTGAAAGGCCTTGCCCTGCTGCTTGCCTCCCCTGCATCGAGCTTTCTTACCGGGACAGTCATCCCGATCGATGGCGGCGCAATGGCCTCCTGAGGTAGTGCCGGCGTTTTTGATGTCCTCTCCTTCTTGTGACTACCTTATCGTCGGTGCCGGTTCGGCCGGCTGTGCCCTCGCTGCTCGTCTCACAGAGAGCGGACGGCATGCCGTCGTGCTGATCGAAGCGGGTGAAGACGATCCGTGGGTTTGGATTCGCATCCCCACCGGCATCGCGAAGATCGTCGTCGGGCAGCGCGCGCTATGGCGCTTCACGACCGAATCCGAAGCAGGACTTGGCCACCGTCCGCTTTTTTGGCCGCGCGGCAAGGTGTTTGGCGGTACCTCCAGCGTGAATGGCATGTTCTGGGTGCGTGGCGATCCACTCGAATATGATCATTGGCGCGACCTTGGTAATCCCGGTTGGAGTTATGCCGATCTGCTGCCGATCTTCAAACGCATGGAGTCGTACGCCAAGGGTGATCCCGCAGTGCGCGGACACGCTGGACCGAACATCATCACCGAGAGCAGCCCGCGTGACGCCTT
Source organism: Betaproteobacteria bacterium (assembly GCA_009693235.1). Lineage (GTDB taxonomy): Bacteria > Pseudomonadota > Gammaproteobacteria > Burkholderiales > SG8-39 > SHXR01. The sequence continues at coordinate 7,130 of SHXR01000014.1, forward strand.
AACCGATGCATTTCTTCGCGCGTGCGCGCAAGCGGGTATCGCGGAGAACCCCGACTACAACAGCGGCCATTACGATGGCGCGGGGCTAATGCAGTTCACCACGCGCCGCGGCTTGCGCTGGGGTGCGCGCGAGGCCTATCTGCGACCCGCCATGCGTCGCGCCAATTTTCGCGTCATCCCGCGCGCCCATGCCACACGTATTCACTTCGATGGCAGGCGTGCCGACGGGATCACCTACCGTGTGGGCGACCAATCGCATGCAATCTACGTGAGCCGCGAAGTCATTATCGCCGCCGGTACCGTCCAGTCGCCCCAATTGCTCGAACTCTCAGGAATTGGCGATGCGTCATTGCTGGCACAGCACGGCATCGCGGTCCGCCATCATTTGCCCGGCGTTGGAGAAAATCTGCGCGATCATCTGCATGCGCGCCTGATGATGGAAGTCAGGGGCTTGCGCACGCTGAACGAAACGCTGCGAAGTCCCTGGGCGAAAGCGAAAATGGCACTGCGTTGGGCACTCTTTCGGGACGGCATGATGAGTGTCCCCGGCGTCACGGCCCACGCCTATGTGCACACCGACCCCGCGCGCCGCCAACCGGATATCAAGCTGCAATTGCATCATCTCACCAGTCCCGACGAGCGTAATCCAACGCGTATCGTGCTGGACGAGATGCCCGGATTCTCCCTTGGCATCGTGCATCAGCAGCCCTCCTCACGCGGTTCGATTCATATCCGCTCTGGCGATCCAATCGCCGCACCGGAGATACGGGCCAACTATCTTTCGCATCCGGATGATATGCAAGCCTTCATCCGCGGCATGCGCATGGCCCGCCAGGTGGTGGCCCAGCCCGCGTTGGCGCCGCATATCGTGCGCGAGTTGCGCCCCGGCATCGCTGCGTCGACGGACGCTACGATTGCAGACTATCTGGTGAAAACGATCTTCTCGTCGTATCACCCGGTGGGAACATGCAAAATGGGCCATGACCCCATGGCCGTCGTCGATGCCGAATTGCGCGTTCACGGCGTGCCGGGCCTGCGTATCGCCGATGCGTCAGTGATGCCGACGATACCGGCCTCCAATACCAACGCGGCAGCCATCGTTATTGGCGAGAAGGCCGCTGATCTGTTGCTGGCTTCTGTATGAGCCGCGAAACGTAATGGTGATCCTGTCGGTTATTTTTCTAGACATGCTCTCCAGCATCGCGCTCCGCGGCAGCAAGATCCTTGTCACCATCGATGCGCTCGGCCTTGGCGCGAGTGCCGTCACCATCGGGATTCTCGCGGCGCTCTATGCAGCCCTGCCACTGGTGGTCGGGGTGTACGCGGGCAAGGTCTCTGATCGCGTCGGCTATCGCCGCCCGATTCTGTGGGGCGCAGTTGGCATGGCCGTGGCGTTGGCGATCCCAACCTTGATCGGCGGCATGGCATCTCTGTTTGCCTGCGCCGCACTCCTTGGGCTCACACACATTTTTCATCACGTCGCGATGCATAACGCCATTGGCGCGTTCGGCGAAGGCAACGACCGGACCAAAAAATTTCGGCACGTATTCGCTCGGCCAATCCATCGCAGCGTTCATCGGCCCATCGCTCGCCGGGTTCGCCATCGACCATTCCGGACATCACACTACCTACATGATGCTGGCGCTCGTGGCCGTGGGTCCTGCTGTATGTTGGCCTTGCGGGCCATCACGTTGCCACCCCACGCCGCCCCGCGCGCGGAGGCGTCAAACGGCACCGCACTCGACCTGCTGCGCCTACCATCAATGCGGCGCACCTTGATCATGGGCGGGGCAACGCTCACCGCGATCGAACTCTTCTCGTTCTACTTTCCGGTGTACGGAAAGGCGATTGGGCTGTCGGCCTCATGGATCGGCATCATCATGAGCTTCAATGCTGCAGCCGGGTTCGTCGTGCGGCTCGTCATGCATCGTCTGGCCCGCCGCTACACCGAAGCCGGTGTGCTGACTGCATCATTGTTCATTGCCGGGGTCTGCTATGTGTTGCTGCCGATGGCCACCGACATCGTGATTTTGTCGGCGCTGTCATTCGTGCTTGGCTTTGGGCTGGGTTCCGCCCAGCCGCTCACCATCATCCTCACCTACAACCAGGCCCCCGCCGGTCGCTCGGGCGAGGCGCTTCGCCTGCGGCTCACCATCAACAAGATCACACAGATCGGCGTGCCGCTCGTGTTCGGGAGCATGAGCGCAGCCCTCGGTGTGTTGTCCGTATTCTGGGCAGCCGCCGCCTTCCTCGTCGGCGGCGGGCTGATCTCGACGTTGAGTCTAACTAAACGGTAGTGTGGGGCGCCCCAAAGACCGGCAGCAGCGCATCCTTGGCCGCTTCCTTGAACGCCTTACCGGGCGGCAAGATGATGGCCACCGATCGCACGCGCTGCACGGCCGGGTCAAGCGCAGGCGGAGGTACGCCCTTCTCCGCCAACGCCCGTGCCGCCCGCAACAAGCGCTGGCGCGCCATGATCACGCCGTTGTCGGTACCGACCAGATTTTCTTTGGTGCGATCCTGGATCGGCCCCATGCTTTCCTGCACCGATGCATCCTGCATCGCAAAGCCATGGACACCGGAAAACGTCTGGTGGGCCTGTTGCCCCTTGCGGTCCATCAGGTAATGGTTGGCTTTGTTGGCGACCGTGCGATAGGTGCCCGGGATTAACGGCGCATGAATGCCTTCGCCGCGCTCGACCGCGTCACGCTCTTCCTGCGTTAGCGGTCGGGTCACGTGATGATTGAAGCTGAACACCCAACAGGTTTCATCATCGATTGGCACCCAGCAATGTCCGCCAATCGGATGATCCCCGCGTGGCGGGATCAATGTGAAACTTGGCATGACCCATTGCGTGATGCGCCAGTAGAAGCGACCGTCGCCCGTGTTGCGGCGCACGCCGATATAGAGCCCGCCATCCGACTCAACCACCTCGAATTGCGGCGCTGTGTCACCCAGATTGTACCGGTGACTATCCTTTGCATGCTTGAACATCGGGTCCCGCGACATCGTATAGCGGTGCAGGAAAGAGACATGGCTGGAGTCGATACCGCCTTCCATCGCTTGCAGGTAATTGCATTCCTGGACGCGCTTTGAGACAAAGCGATGCGCGGGCGGCATCATCGCCCACTCGTGCTCAGGCAACGGCGGTTTGTGTTCGGGTGGCCCCATGTAGGTCCACAATACGCCACCGCGCTCAACCAATGGATAAGCGGCGAGCTTGATCTTCTTGCAATAACCACTTTCAACGGGCTCTGAGGGCACTTCGATGCACTGCCCGGTCACATCGTACTTCCACCCATGATAGGGACAGCGTAGTCCGCCCTCTTCATTGCGACCAAGCCACAGCGACACGCCACGATGCGCGCAGAATTCATCCATTAGCCCAAGGCGCCCATCGGTGTCGCGAAAAGCGATGAGATGTTCCGACAGGAGCGTCACCCGCACCGGTGGACAGTCGGGCTCAGGCAATTCCTCCGAGAGGAGCGCCGGCAGCCAATAGCGGCGAAACAATGCGCCCATAGGGGTGCCAGGCCCACAACGGGTAAGAAATTCGTTTTGCTCTGCTTTCATGGATTGCCGCCTATTGGCTCGGATCATGGATCGATTTACGGTACCATTCTCGCAAAAATAATGTCATCGCATGCATTCATGGCCACCGAACAATCATTGCTGCAACTTTGTGCAACCGCTGCGGTTCCGGAAAGCCGTGCCATCCGCGTCGAAGAGGCCAACATGCTCTTGGCCGTCTTCAATCTCGCCGGCACGTTCTACGTCACCGATGATACGTGCACCCACGGCCCAGGCTCGCTCTCGCAAGGCGAAATCGATGGCGACATCGTCGAATGCGATTTCCACGCCGGCTGCTTTCACATCCCAACCGGCCGGGTCGAGTCGCCGCCTTGCATGATCCCGGTGCAAACCTACGCGGTGCATATCATCGACGGACAGGTGTGCATCGAGCGGGAGCCGCGACCGCTTGCCAAGCAAGCCTAAGAGGTGTGCTTCAACACATCCTTCGGCATGAAGAAAATAAAGCAGTTCGCAACCACGATGGTCGCGGCCAGAAAATAAAACGCCGACAGCAGTCCGAACGCATCGGCGATCATACCGCCAGTGAGCGGGCCAATTGCCGAGCCTATCGCCTGCGCGCCGAACAGGATGCCGATGCTCGTGCCGCCAAGATTGCGTGGCGTCGATTCCAGCATCCAGGCCTGAATAACCGGGCGCGATGCGTACATGAAAAATCCCAGCACCGCGACCAACACGATGAACCACACCGAGCCGCCGGCCAGCGCCATCATCAAGATCACCACAGCGGTCGCGAGCATCGACGACATCATGATGCTGCGCCGGCCCATCGTATCCGAGAGGTGTCCGGCGACCGGTGACGCGGCAAACCCGGCTGCCTGCAATGCGAACATGCAACCGCCGACCCATACCGACGAATAGCCCATTACATTGGCCAGATAGAGCGGCAGGAACGTGAGGAGCGCGCTTTGCGTCATCGATCGAAAGGACGACGACACCGAAAGTAAAACGAGCGATCGATTGGCGAACAGGGTCTTCACCCCGGCGAGGTATGCCGCGAAACCTTGCGTCGGCTCGCCGGAATGGTCGCCGGCGGCTTTCCTTTTGGGTGTGAGTCGAAGCGTGCCGAGAAACATGAGGAGAGCCGCGGACGTGAGCAGTCCCGGCACGACATTCATGATCACGACTTCGCGCCAGGTAAAGACAGTGAGCAACGCGCCCACTACCACCGGCGCGCAGGCGTCACCGACATTGCCGCCCATGCCGTGCAGCGACAACACATAGCCCTTTCGCTCCGGATAGCGTTGCCCAAGCGTTGGAATCGCAGTCGGATGCCAGATGCTGTTGCCAAAACCCACCAACGACACACAGGCAAGCAGCATGAGATAGCTATGCGTAAAGCCCATCAGCAAATACGGAAAGCCGACCCAGAAGAGCGACACCGCCATCAGAACGCCCTTCCGCCCTACCGTATCGGTCACCATGCCGCCTGGAATATTCGCGACCGCCGCCGCGATGTATTGGCAAGTCATGATGAGACCGATTTGGCTATACGAGAGGCCAAGCTCCTTGCCGATCAAGGGCAACAGCAAATAGAAAGTGGCCGGATACCAATGGGTGAGCGAATGACCAATCGTGATCAACCACAACTCACGAAACGAGCCGCTGGAGGCGGGCGGCGGCGTCAGGACAGCAGTAGACATGAAGCTCCTGGGAATCTACGATTGAAGGAAGTGAAACTTGGCGAGAAGAACCACCGGCAACGCCATCGCTGCCCTATTGTAAAACGCCAACGGCCGGACGACTCGCCCACGCCGCTGACAATATGCACGACAACGCCGCGCCAAGGGCGACTGTCAAACCGATGATGTGGAGCACAGGTGTTGACGCAAAGATCAGCACCCCAAATCCGCACAGCGTTGTGATGGTTGCCACCGCGATGGCACGGGCGGTGCGTGTGCGTTCGTCCGCATCGAGCGTTTCACCGCTAAAGAACAGCGCATAGTTGACACCAGTACCGAGCACGAGCAGCAGCGACACCACATGAAGGAACGTGATTTTCTCTCCAAAGAGCATCAGGAGTGCCGCTGTTGCGCTGATTGCCGTCAATACCGGCAGCATGATGCGCCCAACCCGTCTGGGATCACGAGTGCCGATCATCAACACACCGGCGATGATCGCCATCCGAATAGCGCGATCAGCACCGAGCGTCGTCCATGGGCGGAGAGCATCCCGTCGGATTCGCGCTTGAGATCGAAGAAGCTGATCGCCGGATCGCCCAGCCCAATGACAGCGCGCTCGATTGCCCCCGCGTCGTGAGCGCCGGTGAGCGGGGCAAGCCCAATCATTTGTCCGTCAATATTGACGAGCAACGCATCGAGTGCACTACGCCATGGCGTGCCATCGAGATCTGCAGGGGTCATGAGCGGTGCGGTCCGCGCCGCAGCGACATCGCGCAGGAACGGGGCAAAGAGATCGTCCTTGAACGGTAGACCAACCAACGCTTCACGCAACCGGGGCGCCAGCACCGCATCAGGCGGCAATGCGGCCAGACGTTGTGCTTGGACCTTCGCCCCTGGGATATAGCGCGCCGGTGAATCGTAGCTGCCCAGCAACCCGTCATCGATCAATCGATCGAGCAGGCGATGCACCGGGTCGAATCGATCGAGGACGGTACCGATATCGTCGACTCGCACACTCACCAGAAATCGGACGTCCGGCGCGTTCATCGCCACCCGCATCTCGTAATCCAATTGCTTGTCTTCTTCGGCGATCGGATTCAGCCGTTCCAGATCATGCTCCCAGATGGTTGCATGGCGCGCCCCCAGATACGTTGCGCTCGCCAACAGAATGATCGGGACCAGCAACGCTGCGCGACGCAGTTGGGCCATCGTGCGTTCAATCACCCCATTGACCCATCCGATGCGGTGCTGATCGGCAATCGCCCCCCCCCAAGCGCGCATCGACCGACAGGGCGGGAATGACGAAGCGAGTCACGAGCCCTGCAACGCCGACGCCGGCGAGCGTAAAAAGACCAAGCTGCGCCACGCCGCTGAAGCTTGAGGCGAGCATGGCAGCCGATCCGAATACCGTGGTCAATACTGCGAGTCGCAGACTGGGTCCGATGCGCCGCGCGGTAACACGCATCGTCTCATTCGCACGACGCTGCATGAAGAGGTACGTCGGATAGTCAACCGCTTTGCCGATCAGCGTGGCGCCAAATCCAATCGTGATGATGTGGCAGCTGCCAAACACCAGTCCGACAGACCCGATCGCCGCCACGACCCCGGAGGCCACCGGAAGGAATGCGAGCATTGTCAAGCGGGGGCTGCGATACGCGATCGTAAGTACGGCGAACACCAGCAACGTCGATACGATGGTCAACCACCACGCATCCGCTTCGATCGATTGCTGCGATTTTCGCGCAAAGACCGCCGGACCGCGCCCACCATAGAAAAAATGCAGCGTTCGATTGGCAAGCCGCGGCTCGGCTGCCAGGCCGCGTGCGATGGCAATCATCGGTGAGAGCCCGGAGCCACCGGCGATGCAGACAAGATCCAGTGCGCTATCGCGGCGCAGGAAAGCCATGCCATACGGCCCGTCGATCGTCACACTCGCGCCGATGGCAACCCCGTCGAACAACGCGTTCGATCCGGCACCATTCGGTACACGTTTGATCTGAAAATGCCATTCGCCCTCTGCATTTGCCAGGTTGGACATCGAATACGCACGCAGACCCGCCACGCCCGGTAGGTCCAAGAGCGCGTATTGCCCGGGCTCAAAGAGCGGTGGTTCCTTCGCTTGAAAGAGGAATTCCTGAATATCGCGAGTCAGATCGCGCGTCGCGATCAGCCGCGCCTGAAAACGCGTGGGCGAACGAATGTGGGCCGCGACTCTTCCTGCAAGCGCACCTTGATCCGGCAATCGCTCGTTGGGCGCGACTGACAAGCGAGCACCCGATTCCTCGCCTTGTCACGCGCGGAGAGTCCCGGTGCATCCGGCCAGTTGCTCGCGACCGCTCCCGCGATCAATTCGACCTTGCAGGTCCCGCATGCACCGACGTCGCATTCGTATGGGATGCCAAACCCCGCCCGCAGCCCAGCGCGGAGCAAGGTGTCGTCGCTCGCACATTCGAACGCGTCGCCTTCGTTCAACGCGATGGAAGGCATGCGTTAGCGAGTGTCCTCGAGATGTTCTCGCTCATTACGCACCCCGCTCGCCGGTCGCGTTGCTTCCTGCCCCCGCAATTCGACCCGACGAATCTTCCCGGAAATGGTTTTCGGCAGATCACTAAACTCGATGCGTCGGATCAGTTTGTAGCTCGACAGGCGCTCGCGAAGAAACTTGAAAATAGCGCCGGCAGTGTTCGCATCCGGCGCATGGCCTTGGGCGAGAACGACATACGCTTTCGGCACGAAGCCCCGCACCGGATCAGGGGAAGGCACCACCGCAGCCTCCGCCACCGCCGGATGTTCGATCAGCGCGCTCTCCAGTTCGAACGGGCTGATGCGATAGCCCGAGGACTTGAACACATCATCCGAGCGGCCAACGTAAGTGATGTAGCCCTCGGCATCACGCATGCCGACATCGCCGGTATGGTAGTAACCGTCCCGCATTGCCTCGGCGGTCTTGTCGGCATCATCGGCATAGCCATTCATCAAGGCGACCGGGCGCCACGCAAGATCGATACAGATCTCGCCTTCATTGGCAGGCTTGCCGTCGCTATCGATGAGAGCAACGGTATAACCCGGCAAGGGGCGACCCATCGAACCGGCCTTGAGCGGCGCACCCGGCGGGTTACCCACCATCGCGGTGGTTTCCGTCTGACCATAGCCATCGCGAATGGTGAGATGCCAGGCAGCGCGCACCCGCTCGATCACTTCCGGATTGAGCGGTTCACCCGCTGAAATCAATTCACGCAACTTCACTGGCCAGCGTGCCAGATCTTCCTGGATCAGCATGCGCCACACGGTGGGCGGGGCGCACAGGGTCTGCACGCCGTTCTTCACCAACACATCGAGGATTGCCGGCCCATGGAACCGTGTGTAGTTGTAGATGAAGATGGTCGCCTGGGCATTGAGGGGCGCAAAGAAACAGCTCCAGGCGTGTTTCGCCCAGCCAGGCGAGCTGATCGTCCAGTGCACGTCGCCTTTCCCCAGGCCCAGCCAGTACATCGTCGAGAGATGCCCCACCGGATAACTTTGCTGGGTGTGTTGCACGAGCTTGGGTCGCGCAGTGGTGCCGGAAGTGAAATACTCGAGGAGCGGATCACGCACCGTCGTTCGACGAGCGGGCCCGAACGATGCAAGGGCGGTATCGGACTCGCGATAGTCCACCCAGCCGGCACGCGCACCGGCGACGGCGATCCGGCGTATCGATCCGAGGGTAGCGGCAGGGAGCGCCTCGAATTTCGCCAGACCGGCTGCATTGGTGACGACGAATCGCACATTGCCCCGCTGTAAGCGATCAGTGAGGTCATCGCCGGACAAGAGCGTCGTTGCTGGAATCACCACCGCGCCCAGCTTGATCGCAGCGATCATGGTTTCCCATAGCGCCACTTCGTTGCCCAACATCAACAGGATACGGTCACCTGCCTTGGCACCCTGCCCCACCAGAAAATGAGCGACCTGATTGGATCGACGGCTCAATGCCGCATAGGTGAGGCTCGCCTCGGCACCCGATTCTTCGAGAATACGCAACGCCAGCTGGTCATTCCCGGCGGCGATCGAATCGAAGTAATCGAGCGCCCAGTTGAACTGATCCAACACCGGCCATTGAAAGCCCGTGCAGGCAGCAGTGTAATCGGTGCGTTGTGCAATCAAATGATCCCGCGCGGCGAGGAAGCGCTGTAGTTCGCTCATGGCCCGGACCTACTTCCAGAATTGCTTGGTAGCGATCCGAGCCCCTTCGGCCATCGCGGCCATCTTGGCCCACACCACGTCCGGATCCACTGCGGCTTGCCCGACCCAGGTGCCATAACCGCAATCGCTACCGGCGATCACATTGTCGCGTCCGACGAGATTGGCATAGCGAGCGATCCGTTGCGCGATGAGCTCCGGATGCTCAATAAAATTCGATTTCGACTCCAAGACGCCCGGAATCAGCACCTTGCCCGCAGGCAGCTTCACTTTCTCGAACAACGTCCACTCATGCGCATGCCGGGGATTGGCCGCTTCAAACGAAATCGCATTCGGCCGCGCCTTGAACACGATATCGATGATGTCAGCAAACGGTACATCGCGATGATGCGGCCCTTCATAGTTACCCCAGCACACATGGATCCGCAATTGGTCAGGCGATATATTGGCGAGCGCATGATTCAATGCTTCGACATGGAGCTGCGCACGCTTGCGGAACTCATCGAGCGGCAACTTCGCATACTGAATATGTCGGCCCATGCCGAGATCCGGACAGTCGATCTGCAACACGAACCCTGTCTTGGCGACCGTCTCGTATTCATGGCGCATCGCATCGGCAATGGCGAACAGATACGCTTCCTGGGAAGGATAGTGATCGTTCCGAAAAAACAGCGACACCACACCGGGCGATGCCGCGCTCATAAACCCGCCACGCGCCTTGACCACCGCCAGCGCGGCCTTGAGATTCTCGACATCGGCCACCGCCGCACCGGCATCCCGCACACTGATCGGCGCATTGCAGGCCGGGGTCTTGCGACGCGACCGGCCGGGATCGCCAAATACCCGCTTGGCAAGATTCGGATATTCGTCGAGATCCTGATAGACAAACGTATTGCCGGTACCGCCAAACCCGTTCAACCGATCCTTCACATAGGTGGCATAGCTTGGCTTGCTAAGCTCGCCATCGTTCACCAGATCGACGCCCGCCTCGGCCTGCTTCTTCACCACCTCGGCCACTGCCGATTGCACCCGCGCAGCCAGTGCTACCGGCTCCACTGGCACACCGCTTTCTTTCGCATACATCATCTGAATCAGATCCTCAGGCCGCGGCAGACTACCGGTATGCGTGGTGAGAAATCGATCGGTGCTTCGTTGCATGGCGTGCTCCGGCATAGAATGGATTTTGCCGCTCAGATGAGTGGAGAATTCGGCGACAGCCCAAGCGCCACCCGCCCGTACATCTCCGCGTTGGTGGGCAAGGACAGCAGACCGTGGCCATTGATCCCCCGCAAATCGCGAATCGCCATTTGCAGCGGACTGGATTCAGCGAGTCCGCTGCCGCTTGACGCGAGCACCAACGGCTCGATCGCCTCCAGGCACAGGCGCACCGCATACGCGCAGTCCATGCGGGCCTTGGCGCGGCGCACGAACGGCATTTCCGTGCGGGCCACGGCGTGCTCTTCGATCTCATCGACCATGGCATGCAAAATCAGATTGGCGGTATCGATTCTGGTCGCCGCCTCGGCCACCTGGATATGGGTGATCGGCATCTCAAGCTGCTTCTCATCGAACGTGTACGACACGGTTCGCCCGGGCAATTTTGCTTTGAACGTGTCGAGTCCACGGCGCGCAACGCCGATCGCCGCGCTGCAAATAAAGAGCGCCAAGACCGGCACCGGGGCGGAAAAATACAGGTTCGACTGATGCAAGGCCGCGCCCGGCGATTTGCCGGCAATCGCAGCGGGCACCGACAAGAACCGGTGCTCAGGCACGAAAATATCCTTGACCACGACACCGTTGCTACCGGTACCGGTGAGTCCGGTGACATACCAGTCGTCCTGAATGGCGATATCGGCGACCGGGATCACCATCACCCCAGCATCCACGACCCCCCCCTCATCACCTGTCACGAGCTCGCCGAGAATGACCCACTGTGCGTGATGCACGCCGGAGCAAAAGGGCCAGAACCCCGAGAGGCGGTAGCCGCCTTGCACCTTCTTCGCTTGGCCACGCGGAGCGAGTACGGCCGACAAGATTGCCTCCACATTGCTGCCATAGACATCGGCCTGTGCCTGCTCACCGAAGAGCCCCATCAACCATGCATGCGCGTGATAGACGCCCAAGCACCATCCGGTCGAGCCGCAGCCGCGGGCGACGGCCGCGACCACATCGATATGCACATGCATGCTTTGTTCCAGCCCACCGCAGCGGCCCGGCTGCAGGACTTTGATCACCCCAGCCTGCTTCAGGAGCTGGACACTCTCCGGGAGCAATTTACGCGCAGCAATGGTTCTGAGCGCACCCGCCGTCAACTCAGGGATCAGTGCGGTGGCCTTGGCGAGCGCCTCGCTTGCAAGGCTCGCTTTGGCCGTGGAGCCCACCTTGTTCGCCGGCATGAATATTGTTCCTTATCGATTCTAAGCGAGGTCGAGCAACACGGTCCGGCCGACACGGCAAGCTATCGCGATCCCGCTTCGACATCTTCGCCAAGATAAGCCTCACGAATATGCCGTGTCGCCAATAGATCTTTGGGCTTGCCTGTTGAGACGATGCGACCGCCCTCCACCACATAGACCCGCTCGGCAATGTCCAACGCGATCGCAACATTTTGCTCGATCAGGAGCATCGACATGCCGTCGGCGTGGATCTTCTTCAGCACTTCAAACAATTGCTGCGTGATCAGGGGCGATAAGCCAAGCGATGGTTCATCCACCAGCAACAATTTCGGGCGCGCCATCAAGGCACGGCCGACCGCGAGCATCTGCTGCTGCCCCCCCGAGAGCGTGCCTGCGATCTGGCGCCTGCGTTCTTTCAGAATCGGAAAAATCTCGTAGACGCGCTCCATGCCTTGCACACGATGGAGACGCGCGGCCGGGCGATAGCAGCCCATTTCCAGATTCTCTTCCACCGTCATGCCGACGAACAGGCGCCGCCCCTCAGGAATCAACGCCACGCCAAGTTCGCACATCGCTTGCGACGGCAGCGCGGTCACCTCGACGCCATCCAACCAGATCGAACCACCGCGTGAGGGCAAAATCCGCGCGATCGAATTGATCAGCGTGGTCTTGCCGGCGCCGTTGGGCCCGACCACTGCGACCAATTCGCCAGCCCCCACCGTCATCGAGATACCCCAAAGGGCCGGTGCATCGCCGTAGGACACATCCAATGCGCGCACTTCAAGCATGGGCCTTCCCCAGGTAGGCGGTAATCACGGCGGGCCGACGCATCACATCGCGCGGTTCGCCTTCCGCGATGACTTCGCCATGATCAAGGACGATCAATCGTTCGGTCAATGCCAGCACCGCGCGCATGTTGTGCTCGATAAAGATGATGGTGGCGCCGCGATCTCGAATGCTGCGGACCATGCTCACCGCCGAGGCGATCTCAGTGGGGGTCAGGCCGGCCAGCACTTCGTCTAGCAAGACCAATTCCGAGCCAGACGCCAAGGCCCGCGCGATCTCCAGGAACTTCCGCTGATGCAGGTTCAGCTCGGTGGGCAACGCATCGGCGCGCCCCGCCAGCCCAACGTGTTCGAGTGCGGTACGGGCCTGTGCTTCGGCTGCCGCACGTTGCAAGCCAAACGGACCGTACATCGCCGGGAGTGCGACGTTCTCAAGGACCGACAAACGCACAAATGGACGCGGGATCTGATAAGTACGTCCCACGCCCAACGCGGCGATCTTATGGGCCTCCTCCTTGGCGAGATCGCGGTCGCGAAACAGGATGCGTCCGGCATCGGGACGGTAGAAGCCACTGATCGTATTGATCAGCGTGGACTTGCCCGATCCGTTTGGCCCCACGATGCCAAGGATCTCGCCTTTCCTCACTTCCAGGCTGATCCCTGCCAACGCGCGGACGCCACGAAAGGAAAGCTGCACGTCTTCACAACGAAGCAGCACCTGGCTCGCACCGGCCGGCTTGGGCGCCGGCGCGGCCGGACGATGCTCGGTTGCCCGGTCAATGCCGGCGGCGACATGCTCGGTATCCTGCGCACGGGCTCGCGATTGCCGTTTTCTTCGCCGTGATTCCAAGAGGCCCATCAGACCATCGGGCAAGTAGAGGATCGCGACGATCAGGATCAAGCCGATCAGCGCGCGACCTGCCAAGGCCCACTCCCCGCCCACGAACACATAGTTGAGCGTCGTAATGAACGCAGCCCCAATTGCCGCGCCCAACCAATGGCGTGACCCGCCGATCAAACTCATCAGCACCACGAATAAGGGCACCGTAATCGAGAAGGTTTCCGGGACGGTCACGTAACTTACATAGACGGCTTGGATGCCGCCACCAACCCCGGCGATAAAACTCGACAGGCCAAGGGCAATCAGCTTGAACCGATAGGTTGGCACACCGAGCACTTCGGCGACATCCTCATCGTCGGCAATCGCAAACAACCCGCCGCCAAAACGGGAATGCTGTACCCACCAGGCCAGTGCGAGCGATGCGACCGCGGTTAAGAGCGCGAACAGATACAACGAGGTCGCCGGTGACCCATAGATGTTCGCGATCTTGATGCCCGAGAGAAACACGCCTGGACCGCCGTCAATCGACGTATTGAGGGCGATGGTCGCCAGCACGAACGTTACCGCCAGCGTGAGCAATGCAAACAATTCTCCCCGCAGCTGTTTGACGCGAAAGACGACCGCACCGATCAACACGCCAACCACCGCGGCGATGATGCCTGCGATCGGCAGCGTCAAGAGGAAATCCATTTCTCCCTTGGTGGCGAGATTCGCCGTCGTGTACATGCCAATGCCGAAAAACGCCCCATGCCCGAACGAGAAATAACCGGTGTAGCCGGACAGGATCTGCCACGAGCTGGTGAGCGCGATCCAGAAAAACACCAGATAAAGAAACGATTCCAGAAAGGCTGGCGGCTTGAACGCAGGAAATGCGATCAGCGCAACAACGATCAGCCCAGCTGCGAGAAATCCGCGTTTATCCTTCATGGTCAGACTTTATGCGGGCGCAAGATGAGGATCGCGATGAGCAAGGTGAACGACACCAGCGGCGCCCAGGTCGGCGCAGTGACCGCCATGGTGATGGCCTCGCTCACACCGATGACAAGGCTTGCCACCAATAAGCCAAGGGGATTGCCCAGTCCGCCAAGAATCACCGCCGCAAAGACTACGCCCAGCCAGACCACGACCTGCGCCGGGGCCAGCGTAGAGATGAGCGCGATGAAAACACCGGCGATCGCAGCAGTGGCGCCACTGATGCCTGCGATCAGATATGCGAGGCGCTTGTGATTCACTCCGTATGCGCCGGCGATGATCGGATTCTCTGCGCTCGCCCGCAACGCCTTGCCGACATACGTGAACTTAAGCCATGCCCAGGTAACGACTGCCACGATCACCGCGACGAAGAACATCAGACACTCGACGATCGGTACATAGATGGCGCCGATCTTGATGGAAGCGGTGCCATAACTGGTTTCCAGCCGGCGAAAGTCCGCTGACCAGATCCACTGGATCAGCGTCTCCAGCAACACCAGAATGCCAAACGTGACCAACAACGATGCAAACTCGTTGACGGAAAACCGGATCAGCAGATATTGCAGCGCGATGCCGATGAGAAAGAAAATCGGCAACAAAATTAACAAGGCGAGCCCCGGATTCAAACCGGCCACACCGATCAGCTGGTAACTCAGGTAAGCGGCGAGAAACACAAATGCGAAATGAGCAAGATTGATGACTTGGAGGAATCGCCACGAAAGACTCAATCCGAGCCCAAGCAGGGTGTAGAGGCCGCCGATCAGGATCCCGGAGAGGATGGACTGAGCAAGAAGGGATGCGCTTGGCATGGCGTACCCCGCTATGGGACGGCATGAACTGCGAAACGACCGGGTGGGATCTGGCGCACAGAACGAAGGCGCAATCCCGCATGCGAACAACCTTGCCTCATCGTATCCCCATTTTTGTGATGTTCTCGGTATTGGTCCTGGTCGCTTGAAGCCCCGGCGCTTCGTGGCCGCATCGCTCCCCAGTCAGCTTGCATCCGGCCTTGCCGCGAGGATTGTACCTACGATTGCGCAACGTCATCTTAAGTTGAACCGCTCAGCATCGGTGCCGATAACCCTTGGACACATCCTGGGATGCCACGTTCGTGTTCATCGGATCCATCGCTCGTTCCATCGCCACTTGGCTGATCGTGGTCGCATCGTTTTGCGTGAGCAAGGCGGGGATAGCGGCCGAGCCTGCTGGTCAAGTCCTCTGGCTGCACGGGCCGGTAATGATCATCGACGTGAATGGCAACACCCGAACAGCCACCATCAACGATCCGATTGAGGAAGGCGAAACCATTCGCACCGGCGCAGACGGCCTCGTCCAGATTCGCTTCATCGATGGCGGCGTGGTGTTCTTGCGCACCGCCACCGCGCTGCAGCTTGAACGCTATAGCTTCCTCACAGGCAGTCGCGAAGAGGGCGCCATCTTCATGCGGTTGGTGCAAGGCGGCGTGCGTTCGGTGACAGGTCTGATCGCCAAGACCAATCCTGATAGTTACATGCTGGAAACGCCGACCGCACTGCTGGGCGTACGCGACACCGATCATGAAACCTACTACGTCCCACCCAATTCGATTGGGGCCGCCGTGTCACCGGGAATCTACGAGTTTGTTCATGCAGGCGCGACCGTAATGCAAGGCTCAACGCAAGCGATTGAACTCGAAACGGGACAGGTGGGTTACGCGGGGATCGCCGCACTGCGACCCGAGCCGCTAGAGGGATTGCCGCCCATCTATCGGCCCCCGGCCGAGGCAGTGGCAATCATGGCTTCGCCCGAAGCCAAGCGCGCGGCACACCAAAGAATCACCGCGGTGCTCGCCCATCCGCCAGACCACACTTCAGGCGTTGAGCCTTGGGAGCGCACACCACCGCGCACAGTGCTTCCCGCGATCAACACGCAGTTCACCCTGCCCTGGATCGCCCCCCCCCGGCAACATCGAATCGCTCGCCCTATCACCCAACTTGCCGGACTGGGTCCTGGTCGATGCGCCCCTTACGGATGTCACCCCGGCTCGCTCACCCATCCCGCGTCGCGGCCCCTGCAGACGCGCTAGCCCCCCGCGCCCACGCATCCACGCGTTGTCGGGCACACTTCACGCTTTATTCGCAGATCGTCATGCGTGCATCGTTCAGCGCACGCTGTACCCATGTCCAATCCATCCATTCGCGCCGTCCTGTGGGATTTTGGCGGTGTCATCACCGAGAGCCCGTTTGAGGCATTTCGCCGCTTCGAGGAGGCCCGCGGCCTGCCGACGGACTTCATTCGCACGATCAATACGATCAATGCCGACAGCAACGCATGGGCACGCTTCGAGCGGAGCGAACTATCACTCGATGAGTTTGACCGCGCATTCGAGGCGGAGTCCAAGACAGCGGGCCATGCGTTGCGCGGTTCGGAGATTGCCCCGCTACTCTATGGCGCCGTAAGACCCACCATGGTGGCGGCGCTCAAGCAATGCAAACGCCATTTCAAGAACGCCTGCCTCACCAATAACGTCATCACCAACACGCGTCACGGACCCCCCACCACCGAGGACCGCGCAGCCGAGGTCATGAACGTCCTCGCGTTATTCGATGCGGTGGTCGAATCGAGCAAAATCGGCGCTCGCAAACCCGAACGCCGATTTTATGAAATCGCCTTGCAGCACCTTGGCATCCGTGCAGAAGAAGCTGTCTTCCTCGATGATCTCGGGATCAATCTCAAACCGGCGCGCGCCATGGGCATGGCGACCATCAAAGTCATCGACCCGGACGCAGCCCTGCAAGAACTTGAAACCCTCCTTCGCATTCCCTTATGGACCCCAGCATGAGCGACCAACCTGAAGCACTGATCATCTTCCCGTTCATTCAGCAATGGCATGCTGAGCTAGCGACCGAATTCACTATTCACTACCCAGCGCCGGACCAGCTCGATGCGTTCATCGACGCCCATGGCAAACGCGTATCGGTATTGCTCACCAACGGAACATCGGGTGCCAGCGCATCGCAAATGGATCGCATGCCCGGTCTTCGCATCATCGGTTGCTTCTCCACAGGCTACGAGAATATCGATCTCGCCGCGGCCGAGGCGCGGGGCATTCCGGTGGCGATCGGCGTCGGCGTGAATGCCGCATCGGTGGCCGACCTTGCTTTTGGCTTGATGATCGGCGTGGTGCGCAACATGTTTCCGCGTGAACGGGCGACGCGGCAAGGCGGCTGGGCCGGACTCAATGGCCTGATCCGGACCGTCAGCAACCGCCGCTTGGGCTTGCTGGGCTTTGGACACATCGGCAAAGCGATCGCCAAGCGCGCCTCAGCATTCGACATGGAAATCGCCTATCACAAGCCATCCCGCGCGACGGACGTCACCTATCAGTACTTCCCTCGCCTGGAAGCGCTCGCCGAATGGTGCGACATTCTGATGGTCTGCTGCCCAGGCGGTGAAGCCACCCGCAACCTCGTCGATGCAAAGGTGCTTGCAGCGCTCGGGCGGGAGAGCTACATCGTCAATATCGCGCGCGGCACGATCATCGATACCGACGCGCTGATCAAGGCCCTTCGTGCCGGCACCATAGCCGGGGCGGGCCTCGATGTGTTTCCCAACGAGCCGCATGTGCCGCCCGAACTCTATGCGTTCGACAACGTGGTGTTGTCGCCCCATGTGGCCGGCTTCACCATCGAATCGTTTCGCGGCGCGTTCGAGCTGCTCCGCGACAATGTGCGCGCGCAATTGTCGGGCCGGCCACTCCTCACGCCAGTCCGGTCACGCAAATAGGGGGCACCATGTTCCGCGGCAAAGGCTACAACCAGACGACCGTGGGTGAAACGTTCGAAACCTCGCTCACCGTCACGGAAACGCATCTCGTATTGGGTTCCGGTCTATTCGGTGACTTCAATCCGCTGCATGTCAATGAAACCTTCGCCAAGCAATCACGCTTTGGCGGTCGCATCCTACACGGTCCATTCACCAGCGCACTGGTCGCCGCGCCGGTCGGCAACTTCTTTCATTCAACCGCGATCGCCTACCTCGAACACGCCTGCAAATTCGTCGCACCGGTGCGGATCGGCGATACATTGACGACGTGTTGGACCATCACTGAACGTATCGACAAGCCCAAACAAAACGGCGGCATCGCGGTGCTGTCGGGCCGCTGCACCAATCAGCACGACATCGTCGTCGTTACCGCCAACGGGAAGATTCTGGTGGCGAATGCTTGATCAGCGACCCCGTTCCCTGAGAATCCGTCGCTGTACTTTTCCGGTCGTCGTCATCGGCAGGCTGTCGACGAATTCGATTTCCTTCGGATATTCATAGGGCGCGAGCTTGCCCCGCACATGCGCCTGCAAGGTTTGGACCAACTCCTGTGTGCCGGCAACGCCTTGCTGCAGCACGATGAACGCCTTCACGATGTTGGTGCGTTCTGCATCCGGCTTACCGATCACCGCCGCATTGGCGACGCTTGCATGTTGCAGGAGACAGCTTTCAATTTCGGCGGGACCGATCCGATAACCGGCACTCTTGATCACGTCATCTGTCCGGCCCTGATACCAAAGGTAGCCGTCCTCATCGCGTGACGCCATGTCACCGGTACAACCCCAGTCGCCGATGAATTTTTTCTCGGTGGCCTTCGCATCGCCCCAGTAGCCAAGAAAAAAGACCGGATCGGCGACACCATGGATGTCGGTTCGCCGCACCGCGACCTCACCCGCCTCGCCCGCCGGCAGCTCATTGCCTTGATCGTCGATGATGGCGACGCGATGGCCCGGATAGGGACGTCCCATCGATCCACTTTTCGCCGGCCACAGGGTATGCGAATTGCCGACGATGTAGTTGATCTCGGTCTGGCCAAACATCTCGTTGATCGTGACGCCAAGCGCTTGCCAGGCCCAGTCGAAGACGGTGCTGCCGACTGACTCGCCCGCGCTCATGATCGAGCGGAGCGATAAATCAAACCGGGCACAAGGCTCCGGATAGGCCTTCATCATCATCTTGAGGGCGGTCGGAAAGAGAAACGTATTGCGCACCGCGTATTTTTCCAACAGATAGAACGCACGATCGGCATCGAAGCGGCCGCGAAATCCAAGGATCGGCAGTCCGAAATACATGGTGGGAATCAACGCATCCATCAATCCGCCGGTCCATGCCCAATCGGCCGGCGACCAGAACATATCGCCTGGTTGTGGAAACAAATCGTGGCTATGGATGAAGCCAGACAGATTCCCAAGGATCACCCGATGCGGTTTCAACGCCCCTTTGGGTGGGCCGGTCGTGCCGCTGGTGTAGACCAGCAGCGCGGCCTCCTCAGCGGCCGTGTCGATCGACGTGAAGCGACGCGAAGCCTTCGCAAGCAGCGTGCCCCACTCCGCAACGTCGGTTTCCCTGGCGCCCGCGACACCGATGATGTGTCTGAGCGTCGGCAATTCACGTCGCACCGGCAGCAGGTTCGGTAACGATGCGGGATCAACGATGGCCACCTTCGTGCCGCTGTCCTGTAACCGATATTGCAGCGCATCCGGACCGAAGAGAATCGACAGTGGCATCGCAATCGCGCCCATCTGATAACAGGCAATATGAGCCACCACTGTCTCCGGACGCTGCGCGAGGATGATCGCGACGCGATCGCCACGCTCTACACCGAGCGCGGTGAGCGTATTGGATAGGCGATTGGCGTCTTGTTGCAGGTCCCAGTAGGTGTGTGCGCTGGTGGCACCGCTCTCGTCTTCCCAGTACAGCGCGAAGCGATGACGATCCTCCGCATAGCGACCACAGCAGGCGGCACCCATATTGAAGCGGGCCGGTACCTGCCACTGCCACGAACGGTAGATCTCATCGTATCGGTCGCTCGCCATACCAGTCCCTTCGGAAATCAAACGTGTCACAATGAGCATTATAGTAAGCGCGCATTGGAGAAGTCATGGTGCCCAAGCTGAACGCGATGGTCTTCGACGCCTACGGAACCTTGTACGATGTCCATTCCGTCATCGCCCAATGCAACGCAGTCTGGACCGAGCGAGGGCAAGCGGTCTCGCAGCTCTGGCGAGCCAAGCAACTCGAATGGACCTGGCAGCGTTCGCTGATGGGCCGCTATGTTGATTTTCGCGAACTGACGCTGGCCGCGCTTCGCTACACCACCGAAGCACTCAAGTTACCCTGCAGCGACGATACCGCCCTGCGGCTGCTCAAGGCGTACGAGCATCTCGAACCGTTCCCGGAAGCGCGCGATGCTTTGGAAGCACTGCGCCCGGTGACGATGGCCATTCTTTCCAATGGCTCTCCCAATCTATTGGAGCCGCTGGTGACCAATAGCGGACTCGATCGCTGGATCACCGATGTCATCAGCGTGGATGCCTTGCGCGTGTACAAGCCGACGCCGCGGGTCTATCAGCTGGCGGTCGATCGACTGGAACTGCCACCGGAAGAAATCGGCTTCGTGTCATCTAATTGCTGGGATGCGTGTGGCGCAAAGGCGTTTGGCTTCCATGTCTTCTGGATCAATCGCACCGGCGCACCGGTCGATGCGCTTGGCGCGCCGCCGGACCACATCATGCATTCGCTCGCAGAATTGCCGAGGTTGATTTCGCGCTAGTTGAGTTGCACATGCAAGCCCCAAGGCACCTTGCCATTGTCTTTGACGAGCCATAGCACCGGATAGGCGGGCGCATGGTCAGGGAACTCGCCCAGCGCATCGGTGAAATAGAGCAACGCATCGGGCCGGATGCCGGCGCGATGCACCCAATCAAAGACCGGACCGAAGCGGGTTGACCCACCGCCTGCCAGATCATGCGGCAATTCGAGTCGATCCCAGGGCTCAAAGATCCATGGCGCGCCCGGCACGATTGCCGAATCACAGCCGAGCAGAATCACGCGCGCCGACAACTGGCCCTTCAACGCATCGATCTCTTGCAGGAATTGATGCAAGTCGTCCCGCTCCACTGAACCGCTGGTATCGAGCGCAACGACCAGGTTCGCTTGGGTACTTGCCAGCCCAGGCAGGATCGCCTCACCACCGCGGCGACTGGGACGCTGAAAACTATAGTCGTCGCGCGCCATGCTAACCAGAAAGCGCGCAAGCAATGCACGCCACGGCAAGCGTGGCTGCATCGTTGCCGCCATGATCGCTCGCCAAGGTGCGCCCAGGCGCCCGGCCGCAAGCGCCGCATGTGCGCTCGCTACCAGGCGATCGTCCCAGGTTGCGGCGATTGCGGTGCTGGTCATCGGTACCCGCATCGCTAATTCATCGACGCCATCACGATGGCCGGCCAGAAACTCAGCTGTGGTGTCCGGGTAATCGGGCGTGTCGTGGCGAGCACCGGCGATCTGCAATGCCATGCCATCGCTGCCGCCAAACCAGTGTTCATCGAATCCTTGGTGCGATGCCCCGTCATCGAGAAGCGGATAGATCTCTTCAGCGGATAGACCGCGAAACCGTACCGCCTGGCTTACCGTCGCGGGCGGGGTCATGCCATCATCCAACAACATCTGATTGACCGCGTGATCGCAGGCGGCGTCCCAACGCGCGATCAAACGCGAGCCGCGGCGCGTGAAGTGATTGAGCGCGCAATGCAACGCTTGATGCGCCAACACGAATTGCGTCTCGGCCAGACTCAGTTCGCCAAGAAACTGCGCGTTGTAGTAAATGACCCTGGCATCGGTCGCCACACCACGACAGCGGGTGTCGGGCACGATCGGCAAATGCGCGACGAGCGCACCAAGAAACGGACGCTCCATCATCAGCCGCGTGCGGGCGATAGCGATCTTTTGTCCGATGGCATCCACCGGTCGCGCGCTCACGATGCACTCAATCGCGAGCGAACGAGACGAGATCTTGCACTTCCGCCGCCCATTCGCCAAATTCCGGAATGTCGTAGAACGGCCGCCCATGGATCCGGTGCAGATCAGTCACCAACATCACACCGATTTCGCGATGCTTGAACTGGCGGGCCAGCGTGAGTGCGCGGCCGAGCACGCCACGCCGGTCGCTGCTTGCCAGACGGGCCACATGCCGCGCGAGCGATGTCGCAAAAGCATATTCGAGTTCGACGGTAGCCGGAACTTGCACCGGGTCGCCCGCCAACGCGCGGGCGGGATCGGGCAACACGTCGAGATGATGCAGATACGCCGCTAAGGCGGCGGCCGCATTCGAGCCGACACTGCCCTTGATGCTTTCGCGAAGCAGACTGGGTACGTCGTGAAATTTCTTGAGCGCACGATCGGCGTATTCCCATGACCTGGGCGATGGAAAGGCCGCGGACTGGCGCTCCGGGTCGAACTGAAAGAGCAGATCCGGACGAAATCGCACGAACGCGATCAAACGAGGATCGATGCCGGCATCGAATGCCCAGATCACCCAATCGTCGACATCCGGCTCGATTTCGTAGTGCACGAAGCGATTGGCAAGCGGCGCAGACATTGCGTACGTCACACCGCGATCGCCATGACGATTGCCGGCGGCGAAAATCAGCCAGCCAGGCGGCACCCGATACTCGCCCAGCCGGCGATCGAGAATCAATTGATATGCCGCAGCAGTTACAGTGGGCACGGCCGAGGTAATCTCATCGAGAAATAGGATGCCCCGCTCGCCATGCCGTTCGCGATCAGGCAGCAAACCGGGGACCGCCCAGACCACGTTTTTGCCGTCGCGAAACGGGATGCCACGCAGATCGGTGGGCTCCATCTGCGCCAATCGAAGATCTATGAGGCCAAGGCCTGCTTGCCCCGCCGCCGCCGCGACCATGCACGACTTACCAACGCCAGGCGGCCCCCAGATCATGATGGGCGCGTGCGCGCCGGGGGGACTGGCGATCTCGCGCTCGATGACGCGCATCAATTCGTTGGGACGCATCAGTGAGCACTTTGCGATCAGGATGGTGGAGCCGCAAAATGGTAGCACGCGAGGTGCGTTTGGCCTTGCGTACCGAAGCACGCTAAGATTGCACAATAGCTACCGAAGGTGTCTTGCCGTTGCAGCACTCAGCGTTCCCCACCGCCACATTCCCCAACATCCAGCGCACCCTTTCAACCTAGTCGATGAACTTCTGCTCGAGTTGCGGTCAGCGCGTTGCCCTGCAAATCCCCGATGGCGATAACCGGCATCGTTATGTGTGCGGCGCCTGCAGCATCATTCACTACCAGAATCCGAAGATGGTGGTGGGCGCCATTCCGGAATGGGGTAGCAAGATTCTCTTGTGCCGGCGCGCCATCGAGCCCCGCCATGGCAAGTGGACCCTGCCTGCCGGCTTCATGGAAAACGGCGAATCCACCGCCGAGGCGGCCGCCCGTGAAACCCTCGAAGAAGCCAATGCACGGGTCGAAATGGGGCCGATCTTCTCGGTCATCTCAGTTCCGCATGTCGATCAGGTCCATATTTTCTATCGGGCACGCCTCCTCGATCTCAATTTTTCACCGGGCACCGAAAGCCTCGAAGTCGAGCTATTCGAGGAACAAGACATTCCGTGGCGTGAAGTCGCCTTTCGCACCGTGACCACCACGCTGGAACGCTACTTTCACGATCGCGGCCAGGGCACTTTCCAGTGCCATACCGACGCAATTCTGCCGGTCCGACCGACCGGGAAGGTGTGAACCGGCGGGATTTCATCCGGCTCTCCGCGACCGGCTGCGCGGTGGCCAACATCGCCGAGCTGTCCGCGCGCCCGCATGGGGGCATCAAGCGCTATGAACGTGCGCAGCTGGTCGATCCATTTGGCTCGCCGATCCGGCCCTCGCAACTGGTGGTCGATCGCGCCTACATCTTTCACTATCCGTTCGCCGGTACGCCCTGTTTTTTGCTCAATCTTGGACGTCCGGTACGCGGTGCCGATCCGTTTCGCACCGCTGACGATCGCACCTATCAATGGGAAGGCGGTGTTGGGCCGCAACAGTCCGTGGTCGTCTATTCGGTGATCTGCGCCCATCGACTCAACTATCCAACCCGCGAAATCAGTTTCATCAACTATCGCGTCGAGGCCTCACCGCGTACCAAGACGGCGAAGGTCATTCATTGTTGTTCCGAGCATAGCCAATACGACCCGGCCGCCGGGGCGCGCGTGCTGTCGGGACCGGCACCGCAGCCCCTTGCCGCGATTGCACTCGATTTCGACCGCACCACCGATACGGTCTTCGCGACGGGGACTCTGGGCGGGGAGCTGTTTGATGAATTCTTTGCAAAATTTGCGTTTAAGCTGGCCCTCGAACACGGTAGTGAGGCACGATCAGCCATTGCACGGACCGCTGTGGTCCGCGAGCTCACGCAATACTGCAAGCAACAGGTAAAGTGTTGAACGCTATCTCTCAGTAGCCGTCGATGATCCCTTGGCTCAATCGCGACACGCCGTTTCCTCCCCACGAGTACGCCATGCGCCAGCCGAATGGCCTGCTTTGTGTCGGCGGTGATCTGTCGCCTGATCGCCTGCTGGAAGGCTACCGGCGGGGCATTTTCCCGTGGTTTTCGGAAGGCGATCCGATCCTCTGGTGGAGCCCTGACCCGCGCATGGTCATGCTTACCGCCGAGCTTCGCATTACCCGATCGCTCGCCAAAGTGCTGCGCAACCGCCCCTATGAGGTCCGCTTCGACACCGCCTTCGACGCGGTCATGCGCGCTTGCGCCGCACCACGGTCCGGCCAGACCGGCACCTGGATTACCGACGATATCCGCGCCGCCTACGGTACCTTGCACCACTTGGGCTATGCCCATTCGATCGAAACATGGATCGACGGCGAGCTGGCCGGCGGTCTCTATGGCGTGGCACTCGGCAACATGTTCTTCGGCGAATCCATGTTCATGCGCGTCCGCGACGCCTCGAAAATCGCCTTTGTGCATCTCGTCGAATTTCTGGCCAAGCGGGGCTGCACGATGATCGATTGCCAGATGCATACCGACCATCTGGCATCGCTTGGCGCCCGGGAAATCCGGCGTGCCGCATTCCTGCGGCATGTCAAAGAGTTGGTAGACTCGCAGGCGCCGCCCGGTCGTTGGGACAGTTATTCCCCCAATCAACCGATCGGCGTTCAATCTGAGGGTGCGTGCTAATCAACCGCCGTCCGGCCGCCGATGTCCAAACTTAACGACCTACCGCACGCCGCCCTGCAGTTCTACGTCACGGCGCCCTATCCCTGCAGCTATCTGTCTGGCCGGTTGGCGCGCTCCCAGGTCGCGACCCCAAGCCATCTGATCGACAACGACCTCTACGGCGATCTGGTTCGCCTAGGCTTTCGGCGTAGCGGCATCTTCACCTATCGCCCTTACTGCGATAGTTGCCGCGCTTGTGTGCCGGTGCGCATTCGCGTCGCTGACTTCAAACAGGCGCGCTATCAGCGCCGGGCGTGGGCGCAACATGCGACGCTGGAAACCCACTCGATGGCGCTGCGTTTTCGGGTCGAACACTACGGTCTCTATCTTCGCTATCAGGCCGCCCGTCATGCCGGTGGCGGCATGGACCAAGATAGTCGCGACCAGTATTCGCATTTCCTCTTGCAAAGTCGGGTGAATACACGGCTCGTTGAGTTTCGCGATGCGGGCAAGCTGGTGATGGTGAGCATTCTCGATTATCTGAACGATGGTCTGTCATCGGTCTATACCTTCTTTGATCCATCGCTTTCCCGCTCGAGCCTTGGCACGTTCAATATTCTTTGGCAGATTGAACAGGTCAGACGCCTTGGCCTCGATCATCTCTATCTTGGTTACTGGATCGAAGATAGCCGCAAGATGTCGTATAAGGCGCGCTTTCGGCCGATTGAAGGATTGACCGATGGTGTGTGGGGGCCGCTCCCCGAGGCGAAATCGCCTGGCAGCAAGTAAGGCAGACACCTTCATGGCCACCCTGCCGGCCGATCTCGTCCATGCGATCGACGCCCACCTGCCGCAGACGCAGTGTGCGCGATGCGGCTACCCCGCCTGCCTTCCCTATGCGAAAGCAATTGCCCTGGACGGTGCAGCCATCAATCGATGCCCTCCCGGCGGCAGCGAGGTGATCTTGGCCCTTGCAACGCTGCTCGATAGGCCCGTGGTGCCGCTCGACCCGGCATGTGGCCCCACCATGCCTTTGCGCATTGCCCGCATCATCGAGGCTCACTGCATCGGCTGTACGCTTTGCATTCAGGCCTGTCCGGTCGATGCGATCATCGGCGCACCAAAGAAAATGCATGTGGTCATCGCAGAGCTTTGCTCCGGCTGCGATCTTTGCCTGCCACCCTGCCCAGTCGATTGCATCGTGATGGAGTCCGCCCCCGCTGCAACATGGACGGCAGAGCGGGCCACGCATGCTCGCGAACGACATGCCAACTACGCAGCACGAAAAATCGCCACCCAGCGAATGCGTGCCACATCCACCGGCGAACCCCCCGTTGCGACCACCCCCTCCACCCCACCTCTCTCCATGGAGGCGCGTCGTGCCAATCTGGCTCGCGCAGTGGACCGCGCCCGGACCAAACGGATACAACGACCACCGCGCCGATGAATCCCACCAATCGTCATGAAATTTTTCATCGCCTGCGGGCGGCCAATCCAGAACCCAAGACAGAATTGGACTATGCCACCCCATTCCAGTTGCTGATCGCAGTGATTCTCTCGGCGCAGGCCACCGACAAAAGCGTCAACCTCGCTACTCGGGAGCTCTATCGTGTCGCCGGCACACCAGCCGCTATCCTCGCGCTGGGCCCAGATGACTTGAAGCGCTACATCAAAAGCATCGGGCTCTACCAAACCAAGGCAAAGAATATTCTCGCCACGTGTGCGCTGCTGATCGAACGGCATGGCGGCGCAGTGCCGCATAGCCGCGAAGCGCTGGAAGCCCTCCCGGGCGTCGGGCGAAAGACGGCCAATGTCGTGCTGAATGTCGCCTTCCATGAGCCCACCATGGCGGTCGACACGCATATCTTTCGCGTCAGCAATCGCACCGGCATTGCGCCCGGCAAAGATCCGCTCGCCGTCGAACAGCGCCTGCTCAAATTCATTCCGGATGAATTTCGCCTACACGCCCATCATTGGCTGATCCTGCTTGGGCGCTATACCTGCAAGGCGCGCACGCCCGCATGCCCTACATGCTCGATTCGCGATCTGTGCGAGTTTCGGCAGAAAACGCCGGCCCCTACGATCGACACCGCGGAACGTACCGGGCCGGTCACACCGAAACGACGAGCGAAATAGGCGACGGCGCCCGCATGTTCAATCCGAGCCGCGAGCAAGTCCGTCTATTTTTCTTCGATGCGTGGCGCGAGTATCGCAACGGCGCAGCCCTTGCCGGCACGGCTGTGCAGGCGGTCAATATCGCGCTGATGCATCCTGAGTATCACGGCATCCTCGATGCCCCAGAACGCTACCTCAATCGCGAATGGACGCCAGAGGATGGACAGACCAATCCGTTCCTCCACATGTCGATGCACCTGGCCATCGAAGAACAGCGATCGATCGATCAACCACCGGGAATTGTCGCCGCCATGCAGGCCTTGGAAGCACAAAGCCGAGACCCGCATGCTGCACAGCATGTGGCGATGGAATGCCTGGGCGAGATGGTGTGGCGAGCACAGCGCGCGGGCACCGCACCCGATGCGCTGCAATACCTCGACTGTCTGCGGCGCCTCGGGCGTTAGGCGCCCTCGCGCTAGCGACGGACGTGCAGCGTTCCCGGTTGCGATGCGAAGTACGCGGCGACATCGGCGATCTCTTTAGTCGTCAACGTCTGCGCCATGGGTGCCATGATCGCGTTCTTGCGGCCACCGGTCTTGTATTCACGTAGCGTACGCTGCAGGTAGTCCTGGTGTTGCCCGGCCAGTTTTGGATAGTCCGGAAACGCTGGTACGCCGCTGCCATCAGCACCATGACAGGCCGCACAGATAGTTTTCGCCTTTTCCGCGCCGGCAGCGACATCGGCTGCCAGAACAGGGCCGGCCAGTACGAGACCAAGACTCGCAACAAGGATTCGATGCAGAAGGCCCATCATTTGCTCGCTCCGCTGTAGTAGGCCGCAACATCGGCGATATCTTCATCGGAAAGACCGCGCGCGATGCCTCGCATGCTCGGATGCGTGCGATCCCCGGACCGATACGCTTTCAGCGCGTTGGCGATGTACCCCGGATTTTGCCCGGCGATCATCGGTACGTGATATACCTCGGGGAAGACGCTCTTATAGCCCGCAATGCCATGGCAGCCGATGCATATCGACACCTTGCCTTTGGCCCGTTCCGCGTTCCCGACCGGGTTGCCTTGTGCAACAACGGCTCCTGCCATCAGTGCCGTTGCGGCGATGCTCATGCCGATGGCGACTTTCATTCCCAGTGCTTACCTGTCCTTCACGACGCCTCTCAATTTGGTGGGGGCTTTGAAAACAACGCGCGATTGTAACTGACAGGTGCGCATGGGGTAAAGCATCCCACGGCTATAATGGCTGCACATCATTCATGCATTCAAGGACATCGCACGCATGCGTTTCAAAGGATCCGATTCATACGTTGCCACCGAAGATCTGACGCTTGCCGTCAATGCCGCCGTTACCCTGGAGCGTCCGCTATTGATCAAAGGCGAGCCCGGGACCGGCAAGACGCGGCTGGCGGTCGAAGTCGCGCAGGCGCTCAACATGCCGCTGCTTGAGTGGCACATCAAATCGACGACCAAGGCGCAGCAAGGGCTCTATGAATATGATGCGGTGTCGCGCCTGCGTGATTCGCAGCTCGGTGACTCCCGCGTCCAGGACATTTCCAACTACATTCTAAAAGGCATGCTCTGGCACGCCTTTACCGCCGATGCGCCGGTGGTGCTGCTGATCGATGAAATCGACAAGGCCGATATCGAATTCCCGAACGATCTGCTGCGGGAAATCGACCGGATGGAGTTCTATGTCTATGAGACCCGCGAACTGATCAAGGCAAAGCACCGGCCGATCGTATTCATCACGAGTAACAATGAGAAAGATCTGCCGGACGCCTTTCTCAGACGCTGCTTCTTTCACTACATTCGCTTCCCGGACAAGGAAACGATGGAGAAAATCGTCGATGTTCACTTTCCCGGCATCAAGAAGAGCCTCCTCAAGGAAGCGCTGGAGGTGTTCTTCGAAGTGCGCGAGGTGCCGGGCCTCAAGAAAAAACCCTCGACGTCCGAACTGCTCGATTGGTTGAAACTGCTGCTCGCCGAGGACATCTCGCCTGAGACGCTCCACTCGAAGGATCGGAAGTCGATCATCCCGCCGCTCCATGGTGCATTGCTCAAGAACGAGCAGGACGTCCATTTGTTCGAGCGTCTGGTATTCATGACCCGCCAGGGTCGATAGGCGCTTCATCACGACGGCGCGGCCACCATGCTGATCAGCTTTTTCCTCAAGTTGAAGGAACACAAGGTCCCCGTCTCGATCAAGGAGTTCCTCACCTTGCTCGAAGCGATGAATAAGCATGTCATCGGCCCGAGCCTCGACGATTTCTACTTTCTCGCCCGCATTACGCTGGTCAAGGACGAAGCGAGCTTCGACAAATACGATCGCGCCTTCTCCGAATACTTTCAAGGGGTGGAATCGATCACCGGTCAAAACGCGGATATTCCGCTTGAGTGGCTGCTAAAGCAGGTTGAACTCAATCTCACGCCGGAAGAAAAAACGCAGATTCAAGCGCTCGGTGGCTGGGAAAAACTGATGAAGATGCTGAAACAGCGTCTCGAAGAACAGAAAAACCGCCATCAGGGCGGCAACAAGATGATCGGCACCGGCGGCACCTCCCCGTTCGGTGCGTACGGTTACAACCCGGAAGGCATTCGCATCGGACAAGACAAATCGCGCAACCGCAGCGCGGTCAAGGTCTGGGATCAACGCGAATACCGCAACCTCGATGGCGAAGTACAACTTGGCACGCGCAATATCAAGGTCGCGTTACGGCGGCTACGCCGCTTCGCACGGGAAGGCGCGGCCGATGAACTCGATCTCGACAACACGATCACCAAGACCGCCAAGAACGCGGGGCTGCTCGATATTCAAATGCGTCCGGAACGGCACAACGCCGTGAAGGTGTTGATGCTGCTCGATATCGGCGGCTCGATGGACGATCACATCAAGCTTTGCGAAGATCTTTTCTCGGCGGCAAAAACAGAATTCAAGCATCTTGAGTTCTACTATTTCCACAACTGCCTGTACGACTTTGTCTGGAAAGACAATCGTCGCCGCCATAGCGAACGCACGCGCACCTGGGATCTGATGAACAAGTACAACCGCGACTACCGGTTGGTCTTCGTGGGTGATGCGACGATGAGCCCTTACGAGATCCTGCAGCCGGGCGGTTCCATCGAATACCACAACGAGGAAGCGGGCGCCGCGTGGATGCAGCGCATGCTGCAGGTCTATCACCGCGCCGTCTGGCTGAATCCGGAACCCGAAGATATCTGGCCCTATCGACAGTCGGTCAAGGTGATGAAGGAGATCATGAACAATCGCATGTACTCCACGACCATCGAGGGGCTGGAAAAAGCGATGAAGGTCCTCACCAAGTAAGCGTCGGTGCGGGTAGCGTTGTTCTGCGGCCTTATTTCGGCACGGCGGGCCGTCGGGTGACCAATCGGGAAATATTGGTGTCGCGCAGTACGCGTTGCTCGAATTCCAGTGGCGGTACCGCCGGCATGAAGTGCGCACCTGCGAACTCGGTGCAGCCCAGGTCGCGCAGTACATCGAGTTGCTCGATGGTATCCACGCCTTCGGCAATAACGGTCATGTCCAAGCTGCGCGCCATGCTGATCATGCCACGCACGATCGCGCGGTCATCGCGATTGGTCACGATCTCATGCACGAAGATCGGTGCTATTTTGACGCCGGTCACCGGTAGACGACGCAGGTACTGCGCCGAGGAAAAGCCGGTGCCGAAATCCTCGACCAGCACTTTCACACGCATATCGCGCATCCGCATGATATGCACACGCGATTCTTCGACGTTGCGCATGAGTGCTGTTTCAGACAGTTCAATCTGGATGCCCTGCGCATCGATGCTGTGGCGATCGAAAGTGGCCTGCAGCATATCGATCATAGAGGGGCTGAGATGAATGCCGGCAAGCCCCACCGCGACCGGCATGTTCAAATCCGGCAACCCACGCCATTCGCGCGCTTGCAGCGCCGCGCGGTCAAGCGTCCACTCGCCCAGCAAGCGCGCCAAGCCTGCTTCCTCGGCAATTTTTACGAAACGCTCGGCGGTGAGCAGCCCACGTAACGGATGACGCCAACGCAGCGATGTCTGCACCGCGGTGATGCGCCCGTCGGCGATCGCCACCCGCGGCTGGTACATCAGCCGAAACTCGTCGCGATCGAGCGCGATGCGAATCTCAAAGCCAAGCTTGCCCGGGTTGACCGTCGGTGCCTGCACTTCGGCCGAGAAGTATCGATACGTCTTGCGCCCGCCCGCCTTGGCCGCGTACATGGCCGCATCCGCATGCCGCATCAAAGTCGAGATATCCGCCGCATCGTTCGGAAAAACCGAGATCCCGATGCTGCAGCTGGTGATCAGTGGATGACCCTCAATCTCACAGGGCGCGCCGATCTCGGCAACGATTTTCTGCGCCACGGTGCCGGCGTCCCCTGGGGACTTCAATCCTTCCAACAGGATCACGAACTCGTCGCCGCCAAATCGCGACAAGGTGTCCCCTTTGCGGATCGCGGCCGAGAGCCGCCTCGCCACCTCGAGCAGCAAGCCGTCGCCAACCTGATGGCCATGGGTGTCATTGACGGTCTTGAATTTATCGAGATCGATGAACATGAGCGCCAGCAGCTGACCACTTCGCTGCGCATGGGCAGTGCCCCGCACCAGCTGCTCTTCGAATTGGCGCCGGTTCGGCAGCCCGGTGAGCGGATCGCGGGTGGCCAGCTCCTCAATCCGCTGCAGCGCTTGTTTGCGCTCCGTGATGTCGAGCGCGGTGCCCCGATAGCCGATCGGCGCGCCTTTTTCATCGAGAATCGGTACCGCGTTCACCAATTGCCAGATCGATGAACCGGATTTGGTAAAGGCCCGATGCTCGAGATTTCGATAGGAATGATCGGCACGGCGATTGGCATTGACCCAATCGGCAACCCGCGCGCCTTCACCTGGCGGCATGAATTCATCGAGCCGGCGGCCGATGATTTCTTCCGGCTTGAAACCGGTGACCGTCTCGACGCGATTGGACACATAAGAATAGATCTCGCTCGCATCGACTTCCCAGACGTACTCGCCCGCCGCTTCGGCAAAGTCCCGGAACCGCCGTTCACTGTCTCGCAATTGCCGCTCGACCAGCTTGCGCGCGGTAATATCGATGAGCGTGGTGATGACGCGCGGCTCACCGCCCAAGTCGATGGATTCCGATGACACCAACGCATCGACCACCTCACCGGATTTCTTGCGTACGCGCTGCTCGGCATTGCGCACCCGGCGCCCTGCTTCGCCCGACGCAGAGTCCGTAGATTGCGCCGTCACCCAGACCCGCAGATCCACCACCGTTTTGCCGATTGCCTCATCGCGTGAGAATCCGAAGAACGTCGTCCAGGCGTCATTGACTTCGATATAGCGCTCGTCCGGATACGCCATCACGAACATCGGCACCGGGCTCGCGTGAAACACCTTGCTGAAGCGCTCCTGCGAATGGCGGAGCTCCTCCTCATTGCGTTTGCGTTCGGTCACATCCACGACCGACGAGACAATCACCTTCTCGCCGCCCAATTCGAGTACCTCGGCCGAATAGAGAACGTCCAAGGGGGCGCCACCGCGTCGCTTCGCAGCGAGCTCAAGGTGATGGATCGAATCGTTCTCCCGCAAACTTTGCATGCCCGCGCGATAGTCATCCAGGGCGACGATCATGCCGATCTCGTCGATGGTGCGACCGATCGACAGTGCGCGCGGGCCGCCAAACAGGGATAGCCATGCTGCGTTGACTTCCGTGACCGATCCATCTGCAAAGCGGGAGAAGGCCATCGGTACCGGGCTCGCATGGAACACCCGGGTAAACATTTGCTCCGACTCGCGCGCCCGTTGCTCGACGCGGCGTTGCCCGGACAAGTCGATGGCGGTCAGAATGATCCGCTCAATGCGTTCGGTCTTGTGGCGAATCGGCACCAGGGTCACGACCACATGCTTGGAACCGGAGCCGGTGACGAGTTCGTGTTCCTCGGTAATGCGGGCTTCGGCGGTGAGACAACGCTTGAATCGCGCCACCCAATCGCCCGCCAACGCGTCGGGCAAACACTGTTCCGGCGCATTGCCCACCAACTCATGCGCAGGAATTTCAAGGAGCGCTTCAGCACTCTGGTTGCATGAATCAAACCGGAAGCCGCCGCTCGCGTCGATCTTGATGACGATGATGGCCGCCGACGAATTGAAAAATACGCTCGCATAGCGCTGCTCGCTTTCGCGCATCGCCTCTTCAGCCCACTTCTCCGCCGTGATCTCGCGGACCACCCCGCGGTAGCCGGCCACACGCGAGGCCTGACCCATCACCGGGTCGCCGCTGATCAGAAAATGGCGGATCTCGCCGCTTGGCAGGCGGCGCGTGAGCATGAAGTCGCGAAATGGACGTCCTGTTTCCAGCACCTTACGGTGCGCTGACCAGATCTGCGGCGTAACTTCGAAGGGCAATTCCCAGAGGCGTCTGCCGATCAGAGAGGCGCTCTCGATGCCGATGGAGGAGGCGCCATGCGAAACCATGGTGAAGCGATGATCGGCGTCTTGCTCCCAATGCCAATCATTGGCCATCTCCGTGAGGCTGCGAAAGCGTGCTTCGCTGGTGGCCAGTGCCACCACACCCACACGCCGCTCGACATTGATCGCCGAGACAATCAAGGTAGTCAGCGCAAAGCAGGCGATGAAGGCATGCAGCGCGACCAACACACCGCCCAGCGATTTGTTGGCAATATCGACCATGCCAAGCGACTGTCCGACGATCGCCGCAATCGCCACAAACACATTGATCAGGGTCGCCTCGCGCGGCTCAAATCGGTAGGCCGCCCACAACGCGATCGGGAAAAAAGCAAAGACGACGATATCGCTTGCCAACCGTGGCCCAATCGCGTGCGCCAACAAGAGCGGCGACAAGGCAAGAAATAGCGCGCCGGCAACCCCGACCGCGAGCGAGCGGAGCGCTTCACGATTGGCAAACGGTCTAGCGAGCCAGGTCAATAAGAGCGGCGCAGCAAGAAGGACGCCCTGCGATAGCGCAGTCCAGCGCCCGATCCACCGTTCGAGAAGATCCATGCGAGCCAATGCATTCGCGGCGAATGCGGCAGCCATTTCAATAGTGGCGACCAGCGTCGCGGCACCGATCACTCCCGCTATCAGGAGTGCGCCCACATCGGCGACGCGAATCAGCCGGGCATCGAAGTTCCGTTGGCGAAGAAATGCCGCCGCGGCAAATACGAAGAGGCTTTCACTGGCGGCCACCGCCACTGCGATCAGCGGCTGCAAATCGATCGACAATCGGAACAGAACGGCGCCGAGGAAAACACCGGCGACCATCCGATGGCCATAGAGCACCACCGCGACCAAAGCAATGGCAAGCCCGAAGCAGACCGTGCCGCTACCGTCCACGCCGACGGCCGAAAATTCGCAGGAAGCCCGCTCCGCCGCAATGTAGGCGGTCCCCGTCATCAGCGCACGCCAGAAATCCACCGCCAGCTTGACGGGAGCGCCCGGCGTAACAGCGGCGGTCGGCGATTGCGGCTCGGTCACGGCAAGCCCTTCGGTGAGCGGGGCACTGAGGTTATCACCTGGTTAATCAGGAAAATTTCCCCATTCTGATGGCTTGGCGAAGATCGTCCCTGTTGCCCGGCCGCCCCAGCGCCCCAGTAACGCGACATCGGACAGGGCAATGCGCCACACGGCCGGCGGATCGTCGCAATCGATGACCTGCCGACGTCTTAGTGGGTCGAGGAACGTGTTGCGCGTCATGCGTTGAGCGCCAGATGATTACCGTATGCCGGCAGATCCGTGCATTTTGACGCGCCTGAAACAGTTTGTACTTCCTCTGGATTCCCTGCCATGGCGTGGTTGTGCATTACGACCGCTAAATTCACAGAATTTCACAGTCTCAATCGAGCACCTCGACAGCAGGCTTCCACGTCGCTTATCGAGGTCGACCCGGCACCCCCCTCCAGAACTACTTGGGCGTCCAGATCCGGGAACCGCCACCGGCCAGATTCAGCATCAAGTCGTTCAGTCTGCGGACGAACCCAGCGGGATCTTCAAGCTGCCCGCCTTCCGCCAATAAAGCCTGATCAAACAATATATTAGACCAGTCATTGAAACTAGTTTCTTCATATTTTAGGCGCCGCACCATCGGATGATTCGGGTTGATCTCCAGAATCGGTTTGGAGATCGGCACGTCCTGCCCAACCGCCTTCATGATCCGTTGCAGATTGCCGGACATGTCGAACGCATCGGCGACCAGACAGGAGGCTGATTCGGTGAGTCGGGCGCTGACTTTCACCTCCTTCACCTTGTCGCCCAGGGCCTCCTTGATCTTCGTGACCAGCTCTTTGTAATCGGACTCAGCCGTCTCGTGGTCTTTTTTCCCGGCTTCATCCTCCAGCTTGCCTAGGTCGAGCCCGCCCTTGGCCACCGACTGCAGTTCCTTGCCGTCGAATTCATGGACGTGCGCCACCACCCATTCGTCCACCCGGTCATAGAACAGCACTACTTCGACGCCTTTTTTCCGGAACACTTCCAGATGCGGACTGTTCTTGGCGGCGAGATACGAATCCGCGGTCACATAATAAATCTTGTCCTGTCCCTCCTTCATGCGCGCCACATAGTTGGCGAGCGACACGTTCTGAACGTCGGAGGCGCCGTGCGTGGTGGCGAAACGGAGCAGCTTCACGATGCGATCGCGATTGCCGGCGTCCTCGCCGACACCTTCCTTCAACACCCGCCCGAACTCCTTCCAGAACGTTGTGAACTTCTCTTTTTGGTTCTCGGCGAGATCTTCCAGGAGGCCTAGCACCCGGCGCGTGTTGCCGTTGCGGATTGATTCGACATCCCGGCTTTCCTGCAGGATCTCACGCGAAACATTGAGCGGCAGATCATTGGAATCGACCACGCCCTTGGTGAAGCGCAGATAGTGCGGGAGCAATTGCTCGGCGTCATCCATGATAAAGACGCGCCTTACATAGAGCTTCAAACCTCTTTTTTGTTGTCGATCCCAAAGATCGAAGGGTGCCCGTGCCGGCACGTACAAGAGCTGCGTGTATTCCTGGCGGCCTTCCACCCTGGCATGGGCATAGGCGAGCGGCGCCTCGAAATCATGCGAGATGTGCTTGTAGAACTCGTGGTATTGCTCGTCGGTGATATCGCTCTTGGACCGTGCCCAGAGCGCACTCGCTTGATTGACCGCTTCCTCGAGGCCGGTGGCGACCATTGCCTTTTTCTCATCGTTCCAGTCGAGTTTCTGCATCACGATGGGAAACGAAATGTGATCGGAGTACTTGCGCACGATCCCCTTCAGGCGGGCATCAGCGAGAAACTCGGACTCAGCCTCCTTGAGATGGAGCGTGACGTCGGTACCGCGCGTTGCCTTCTCGGTCGGTTCGATGGTGAATTCACCGGAGCCATCCGATTCCCACCGTACCGCAGCGGACGCATCGAGGCCGGCACGGCGCGTAACCATTGTCACCCGATCGGCCACGATGAACGACGAATAGAAGCCCACGCCGAATTGGCCGATCAGACGCGTGTCTTTCGCCTGGTCGCCGGTGAGCGCCGCGAGAAACTCCTTGGTGCCCGACTTGGCGATGGTGCCGATGTTGCGAATCACCTCGTCACGGGACATGCCGACGCCGTTATCGGAAATGGTGACGGTGCGTGCGTCTTTGTCGAAGCCGATGCGAATTTTCAGTTCCGCGTCGCCGGCGAGCAACGAGGGTTCTGCAATCGCCTCGAACCGTAGTTTGTCGGCGGCGTCCGATGCGTTCGATACGAGTTCCCGCAGAAAAATCTCCTTGTTGCTGTACAAAGAGTGAATCATCAGTTGCAGGATTTGTTTGACCTCGGCCTGAAAGCCAAGCGTCTCTTTGGTTGCGGTGGTCATGCTCTGCCTCGGATGCGAATGTTCAATGAATGGGAGAGGAATACGCCCGCGCGAGAGATTGGGCCGAATTGCCGTAATTCAAGCCCCTGACAGTCTCTGCCACACTGGTCGCCTCGGTGCGTATTATCCTAAATATGATGGCGCGCGACGACGGGGTCAGAATCGTTGGTGGAACTTGCGCGGCCCGGCGCGTTCATAGGTTTGGTATCACCGCGCCCCGCAATACGCCGATATCCGAGTCTAACCAATGACGAGTTGGCGGCGGGCGTCGTCGCGATGCTGGTAGGCTGGCGCACTAGGCACGCCATCGTCACGAGGAGCACTGGCATGCTTGCACTGCACTCGACCCAGTCCAGTCGTTAAGTGAAAGAATATCGATAGCACCAGCAAGATAATTACCCCCAACCGGGTCTCCTCCTAATGTTTTCCCAGGACATCGGCATGCGCTTTACGAAGTCTTTCTTCGCGATGGTCGTGGCATTGATCGCATCCTTTATGACTGTCGCCGAAGCCCAGCTCAAACTTCCCGCCGGTATGAGCGCCGGCCCCGCCGTGGAAGGCATCAGCGAATATCGGCTGGCCAATGGCCTCACCGTCCTCCTGATTACCGACGCCTCGCAGGACACGATCACGACCAACATCGTTTATCTGGTCGGCTCGCGTCATGAAGGCTACGGCGAAGCCGGGATGGCCCATTTACTGGAACACATGCTCTTCAAGGGCACGCCCTCGCATCCGAACATCAAAAGCGAATTCCTCACCCGCGGCGCCCGCTACAACGGCACGACCTCATTCGATCGCACCAACTACTTCCAGACTTTTCCGGCCCAAGGCGACAACCTCGCGTGGTCGCTTGAACTGGAAGCCGACCGCATGCTCAACGCCTACGTGTCGAAGAAGGATCTCGACAGCGAAATGACGGTGGTGCGCAATGAATTCGAAGCGGGTGAGAACAGCCCGTTTTCCGTGCTGCGGGAACGGATGAGCGCCGCGTCCTATCAGTGGCACAACTATGGCCGCTCGGTGATCGGCAGTCGCTCCGATATCGAGAATGTACCGATCGAGCGGCTGCAGGCCTTCTACCGGCACTACTATCAGCCAGACAACGCGGTGCTCGTCATCGCCGGTCGCATCGACGCCGCGGCAACCTTGCAGCTGGTCGCCAAGCACTTCGGCCCCATCCCGCGTCCCGCACGCAAACTACAAACGACCTACACCGCCGAACCAACCCAAGATGGCGAACGGCAGGTCATGCTGCGACGCGCCGGCAACGTGCAGATCGTCAGCACGATGTATCACGTGCCTCCCGGCACGCATGCCGACTACCCCGCTCTCGACATCCTTACCCTAATCGTCTCCAACGTTCCGGCCGGCCGTTTGCACAAGGCAATGATCGAGTCGGGCAAAGCGGCATCGATCTTCGGCTATGAACGCCAGCAGCGCGAAGCGGGGGCGGCGTTTTTCGGCGCGAGCGTTCGCCAGGATGCCTCGATCGACGCGGCCCGCGAAGCATTGCTCGCAACAGTGGAAGGATTTGCCGCCCAACCGGTTACCGATGCCGAAGTCGAGCGGGCCCGCACCGCCTTACTCGGTGAAATCGAAAAGGCGGCGCATAACAGCCGCTCTTTGGCGATCACCTTGTCCGAATTCGTGGCGCTGGGCGATTGGCGGTTCCTCTTCTGGTTCCGCGACCAGGTGGTCAAATTGAAACGGGAAGATGTGCAGCGCATCGCCCTCACCTACTTCAAGCGCGATAACCGCACGCTGGGACTTTTCGTGCCCACCGACAAACCCGATCGCGCTGAAATACCGGCCGCCCCGGACCTGGCAGCCCTCCTCAAAGACTATGCCGGACAAAGCGCCATCGCCCAAGGTGAGGTGTTCGATGCGACCCCAGAACATATCGAACGCCGGCTGCTCCGCCGCCAGTTGGCAAGCGGCATACGCCTTGCATTGCTACCGAAGAAAACGCGCGGCGAAACGGTGGTCGCGAGCCTTGCGCTGCGCTGGGGCGATGAGGCCTCGAAGACCGACCGCGGCATGGCCTGCAGTCTTGCCGGCGCCATGCTGCCGCGGGGCACGAGGAATCACTCGCGCACCGAACTTCGCGACCAACTGACCAAGCTCCGGGCGAACGTCAACGTCTCCCTGGAGGGCGGAACGATCGACACCACCCGTGCCAACTTACCTGCGGCCTTCAATTTGATGGTGGAGATGCTGCGTTACCCGACCTTCCCGAGCAACGAACTCGATCAGCTCCGGGAAGCATCACGCACCAATCTCGATGTGCAGCGCGCGGATCCCTCTTCGCTTGCGTCACTGCAGATATCTCGGCACCTGCATCCGTACCCGCCCACGCATTGGCATTACACACCGTCGCTCGATGAGCGCGCCACACGATTGAGCAGCGTCTCGATCGATGAACTGAAGCGCTGCCACGGCGAGCTGGTTGGCGCATCGAACGCCGAGCTCACCATCGTGGGCGACTTCGATCCCGACGAAATGGCACGACTCGCCGAACAGCTGCTGGGCGACTGGAAGAGTCCGCGGCCCTATGCGCGCGTACCGTCCCGTTTCTTTGATGTCAGGGCGCTCAGCAATTCGATCCAAACCCCTGACAAAGCCAATGCGGTCTACCGTGCCGGCATGTCGTTGCAACTGCAAGATGACAATCCCGATTTCCCGGCCTTGGTGCTCGCCAACTATATGTTAGGCGGCTCGTCCGATGCACGCCTCACGCGGCGCATTCGCGAAAAAGAGGGGCTTTCATATAGCGTCGGCTCATGGCTCACCGCCGGGGCGGAGGATGCAGTGGGCGAATTTGGCGTCAGTGCGATCTATGCGCCGCAGAATCGCGAGCGCCTGGAGACCGCCGTCCGCGAAGAAATCGACGACGTGCTCAAGAAAGGTTTTGCCAAGGAAGAAATCGAGTTGGCCAAGAAGGGGCTTTTGCAGGCGAGGCGTGTGGCCCGCAATCAGGACTCGACGCTGGCCGCCCGCATCAATGGCTATCAGTCGATTGGGCGAACGTTCGCCTGGGACATCGCACTGGAGAAAGCAATTGCCGCGCTCACGGCGGAAAAAATTCATGCTGCCTTCCGGCGGCATATCAACATGGGACGCTTGTCGGTCGTGCGTGCCGGCGATTTTGCGCGGGTGACGGCCGGCAGCAATCCTAGCAGCGCAAACTAAGGAAACGCTGATTAAGCTATCCCGCGTAATCAGCGTGCTCAAATATTCAGGGAGTTACGAGGGTGCGAGCCCCCTTGTTCAGTGATTCCCTAATCGACCGCTCCCAACGCTACTCGATCGGCAGGTAGCGTACCGCACGCACTTCGAGATGCTCGATCCCACCAGGGGTCCGCAAGGCGATCACATCGCCTTCGCGCGCTTTGATCAACGCTTTGGCAATCGGTGAGATCCATGAGACGCGCCCGCGGGTGGTGTCGGTCTCATCGATGCCCACTATGCTGATCGTTTTCTCCTCACCTGTACCGGCCGCATAGGTGACGGTCGCGCCGAAAAACACCTGATCCTGGTCGGCCGGTTGGTCACGCGGATCGGCGACCTCCGCAATATCGAGACGCTTCATGAGATAGCGAATACGCCGATCTATTTCGCGTAATCGGCGCTTGCCATAGATGTAATCGCCATTCTCGGAGCGATCGCCGTTTGAAGCGGCCCACGAAACGGTCTGCGTCACGGTGGGACGCTCCACCTCGACCAATTGCTTCAGCTCGCTTTTCATGCGTTGATAGCCGCCAGGCGTCATGTAATTCTTGGTAACGGTGGCGGGGATGGTCAATTCCGGCGGCAACAGGTCCTCATCGTCATCGCCATCCGATTCTTTGGTAAAGGCCTTGCTCATCCGATTGTGCTCATCCGATTGTTCCTGGTTGCTGGGTCAGCGCGCGTGAAGAGCCGACTCTATGCCAGAACCATGCGAGGGCGGCAAGTTGCAATGCGGCAATCGCGGCAAAGGCCATTGCATAGCCCGCCTCCGCGTAGCCACCCCCCGCAGGACGGGTATCGAGCACCGCGCCGATTGCAAATTGATAGGCGAACGCGGCGACGAAGACGCACATGTTTGCCGAGGTGGCGGTGCGGCCGGTCAGCAATTTCGCAAAGCGCCGCGACAGCAACGCATAGGTAATCGGCGAGACACCCACCGACAGGTGCAGCACGATCCACGCGGCAATGGCCACCGCATGCCAGCCGGACGCAAGCACCAACAGCGAGATCGCTTCGGCAATCACCCCAATCACCAATAAACGCTCCGGCCCGATGCCAAACCGCGTCAGTCGATCGGTCAGCTGGCCAAAGAGGAGAAATCCTGCCACCAGCGAGCCATTCATCGCCAGCAAGTAGAGAGATGCCTCGCCACGTGGGATCCCCAGCACATCGCGCAACCATGGCGCCACCCAGAGCGTTTGCAGGCTGATTCCCGCCCCTTGCGCGCAAATAGCCATCAAGGCGATCGCCCAAAAGTAGCTATCGGTGAGCACATAGCGCAATCCATCGATCAGCTTGCCGAATGACTCGGGTGCTTCAATCGCCTTGCGTTCCGGTACGACCACGATCAGCACGAAACCCACCAACAACGTCACCCCGGTCAGTCCGGCAAACATGTGCCGCCAGCCGATGGTCCCGGCCAGCCACTCGACCGGTGCGGTGCCCGCCATCGCACCCAGCCCACCGATCGCGAGCAGCCAACCGGTGAGGACCGGCTGCTGCGACAGCGGAAACCACACGATGAACGCCTTGATGCTCGCCATCAAGGCCGCTGAGCAGCCAAGACCGATTAGACCGCGGGCAATCGTGAGTTCCATGGCCGTCGTACCAATGGAAAAAAGATAGGCACCCAATGCCGCCACTGCGATCAATGCCGCGTTCACACGGCGCGGGCCGAAGCGATCAAGCACCAGTCCAAGCGGCAATTGCGCGAGCGCGAACGTCACAAAGTAGGCCGCCGTCAACAAACCCAATGTAATCGCAGGCAGACTGAGTTCCTCTACCAGGTCGCGAAAGATCACCGCATTGACGACACGATAGAGGTACGACAAAAAGTACCCGAGACAAAACGGCAGGAAGACGCGGAGGATCAAGCGGAGGTCGCGGTAAATGATCGACGGTGGGAAGCAGCCAAGCGACGATAGCACAGGCCATTTATTCCCCGACCACGCGCCAAGCGGCACGGCGTCCGCGCGGCGTAGGGCGCATCGCCCGGTTGTATCTGTTTGTATCGGCGTGGAACTTCATCCTGCAATCTCGCATCGAACGCACGGTCTCAACCAATCGCTGCACCGTTTCTCGATCCACCGTTGTTCGATCAATAAGGAGATTCACCATGCCGTTGTCCCGTGCCCTATCCATCGCCATCGCCTCTGCACTGGCTGCGGGCGTGGTACCCGCCAGTGCCATGGCAAACACCGCCACCGCCGCCCAAGTTAGCGCGCGCCAATTGCCGGACTTCAGTGCACTCGTCGAGAAGCAAGCGGCGGCGGTCGTCAATATCAGTACCTCGCGCGGCATAGCGCGCATGCAATCCCCCAGAGCCCGCAGAACGATCCGCTCCCCGACTTATTCCGACGCTTCCCACCCTTTAATGGGCAGCCACAAACAGGCGTTGGCTCGGGCTTCATCATCTCGTCAGACGGCTTTCTGCTCACCAACGCGCACGTCGTCGCAGACACCGATGAAGTCATCGTTCGACTCATTGACAAGCGTGAATACAAGGCCCGCGTGGTGGGGTCCGACAAGCGTACGGATGTCGCGGTGCTCAAGATCGACGCAGAGGGGCTGCCCGCCGTGAAGGTCGGCAACACCGAGCGCTTGCGGGTTGGCGAATGGGTCGCCGCGATCGGTTCCCCGTTCGGCTTCGAAAGCACGGTCACCGCGGGCATCGTGAGCGCCAAGTCGCGCGCCCTACCGGATGACTCCTACGTTCCGTTCATTCAAACGGATGTAGCGATCAATCCGGGTAATTCCGGCGGGCCGCTGTTCAATTTGGACGGCGAAGTGGTCGGTATCAATTCGCAGATCTATTCGCGCTCCGGCGGCTATCAGGGGCTTTCTTTTGCCATCCCGATCGAAGTGGCGATGCAGGTCAAAGACGATCTCGTCAAACACGGGTGCGTGCAACGCGGTCGCATCGGCGTTTCGATCCAGGCCATCTCAAAGGATCTCGCCGAGTCCTTCGGGCCGGAAAGGCCGATGGGTGCACTGGTCAATGCCGTCGACGCCGGTGGTCCAGCAGCCCAAGCAGGCATCAAAGCGGGCGACATCATCATAAGTGTCGGAGGCAAGAAAATCGAACAAAGTATTGATCTGCCCCGTCTCATCGGCGAGGCGAAACCCGGTCAGACCCTCCGCCTTGTCGTCTTTCGGAAAAGAGAGACCCGCGATGTCGCCGTAGCCATCGGTGAAATGCCGGCCGACCGCATCGCCCAAACGCCAACCCGTGCGACCCCAGCGGAAAAGCCGAGTCGCTTAGGCGTCGCGGTGCGGCCATTGACACCGGAAGAACGCAAACGGATCGATGCAGATGGCGTCGTCGTCGAGCAGGTGGATGGCCCAGCCGCACGTGCAGGCGTGCAACCGGGCGATGTCATCCTCGCCTTGAATGATCAAGCGGTCGGATCGGTCGAGCAGCTGAAGAAAATCGTCGAACAATCGAAAGAACGCGCGGCACTGTTGGTACAGCGCAATGGTTCGCGCATCTATGTGCCGGTGCAATTGACCTAGGGAAACGCTGATTAAGCTATCCCGCGTAATCAGCGTGCTCAAATATTCAGGGAGTTACAAGGGGGCGAGCCCCCTTGTTCAGTGATTCCCTAGGCCGCCCGTTCACGCCGATGCCGTCTTGCTCACCTATTGCAGCTTGACCGCGCCGCTATCCAGCATCTTCCGGTGCGCGTCCAATTCCGAGCGCAGCGAGGCGGCAAATTGCTCGGGCGTCGCACCGACCACCGGGAAACCGAGATTCCCGACCGCTTCCCGGATCTTGGGGGTCCGCAGCGCTTGCTCCAGGGCAACCTGCAACGCCGCGGCTGCCTCTTGAGGAATACCTGCGGCGGCCATGAATCCCACCCATTGCTTGTACCCCTCATAAGCTTTGAGTTCGGGGCGACCCGTTTCCGCGTAGATCGGCACATCGGGAAATTCTTTCGCACGTTGAGCGCCGCTGATCGCGAGCGCACGCAACTTGCCGGCCTGCACATGTCCTTTGGCGGTACCGACATCGGGCATAAGAAGACTGATCTCCCCACCCAGCAGGCCCTGCAGCGCCGGTGCGCTCGACTTGTAAGGGACATGCAGAGCAGTCAGACTGAGCAGACTCAGCAATGATTCCGTGCCG
This sequence comes from Betaproteobacteria bacterium, assembly GCA_009693235.1. Classification (GTDB taxonomy): domain Bacteria; phylum Pseudomonadota; class Gammaproteobacteria; order Burkholderiales; family SG8-39; genus SHXR01. The sequence continues at coordinate 51,860 of SHXR01000014.1, forward strand.
AAATGAAGACTGGTGCCGCTGCCACCGCTGCCATAAGCAAGCCGCCCCGGATTGGCCCTGGCATAGGCCACCAGGTCACCCAGCGAATGCACCGGTAAGGACGGATTGATAACCAGTATCGAGGGCACTTCGACTGCGTAGCTAAGCAAAGTGAAATCGCGGAGTGGGTCGTAGCCGATCGCCGCATCGATAAGCGGATTGATGGTCAGTGACGCCCCCGAGGCAGTCGAAAACGTGTACCCATCTTTCGGTGCTCGTAACAACGCCTGAATACCGATCTTCTGCGCGGCACCGGGTCGGTTGTCGACGACGATTCGCTGCTTGAGGATCGCCGAAAGTTCGGGTACAACCACGCGCGCAATGACATCCACTGGCCCACCCGGCGCCGTTGGCACGATCAGGGTGATCGGCTTGTGTGGGTACCCTTGGCCCAAAGCGCCCGTCGACAGCACACCCGCCGCCGCGACGACCATCGCGACGCAACGATTGGGGAGACGCCTTGCGTGAGGACTCGGTCGAGCTGGATTCATCATCGAACCGGATCTTATCGTAATAGCGTTCGCGCACGCTGCCCGGGATTTGCCATACTAGGATTCCGGAACATCAATGCGCCGCCCCTAGCCAAAAGGAGTGAATATGCCGCGTACAGTCACCATCGTCAGTGCCGCCGATATCATTGATGAAGAACAAAACATCGGACGCGAAGGACAGATCATCACCAAGACCTTTCCACTCGACACCGGTGTGCCGGGCGTCGACATGGATTACGCTTGGATCAGCTATTCCAAGGGCTATGGCACGCCGCGTCACCGGCATACCTTTGATCAGTTTCGCTACACCTTGTCAGGCGTGCGCCAGCAGGACGATCTCGAAATACGCGAGGGCTAGTGCGGCTATTTCGGCGAGGGTGTCTCCTACGGGCCGCAGCTACAAAACGAGCCTTGCGTCGGCTTGATCTTGCAGTTTCAAGGACCAAGCGGGATTCCCTATATGACGCATGCGGCCTTGGATGCGGCGCGCAAGCGCCTGTCCACCGAAGGCACCTTCGCAAAAGGCATCTACACGAAGTTCCTGTCAGACGGCACCAAGGTGAACGTCGATTCGCATGCCGCGTGTTTCGAGGCGATCACCGGGACCAAGATTCAATATCCTAAGGCTCGCTACGTCCGGCCGGTCATTATGAAGCCGCAGTTCTACCAGTGGGTGGCCGACCGCCATCATGCGGGGATGGAACACAAGCATATGGGCACTTTCAGCGAATACCGGTCGAGCGTACGGCTCACTCGATTGCTGCCCGGTGCGCGCATCCCCGCGCATGTCCGCGAAGACGCCGAGGTCTGCTATCTCGTCGAAGGTTCGATCCAGTATGGCGGGAAGACCTGGCAAGGCGGCAAGACCCGCGACACCGGCACCTACCTCTTCATCCCTCACGGGGCAAAGGTCGAAGAGATGTCGTCGGCAACCGGTGGGCTCTTCTTCGTAATTAGCTTACCGATGCTCGCCGATATTGAGGCTGCGCGACGCAAGGGGCAGGTCGCGCAGCCGGCCTAGCGTTCGCGAACGCACCGGATAGCGTTCGTCATCGCAACGCGATGACGAACAGTTCGCTCGGTAAGAGCTGTGCGGTAAGCAGGGTGCGACGCCACCTCATCTAACCGCTAGAATTGCCCTCCCCGGCCAGCTTGAGAGCCCTCCATGCCCGATCCCCGCCCGCTTGGTTTCGACACGCTCTCGCTGCACGCCGGGCAGCGCCCTGACCCGACCACCGGTGCGCGGGCGACACCGATTTATTTCACGACATCCTTTGTCTTCAAAGATGCCGACCATGCCGCGGCGCTGTTCAACATGGAGCGCTCGGGGCATGTCTATTCACGCATCTCGAACCCGACCAATGCCGTGTTGGAAGAACGCATCGCGGCACTGGATGGCGGCGTCGGTGCCATTGCGGTAGCGAGTGGTCAGGCTGCGCTCCATTTGGCGATTGTCACCTTGATGGGCGCAGGCTCCCATATCGTGGCCAGTCGAGCGCTGTATGGCGGGTCGCACAATCTTCTGGAATATACGTTGCCCCGCTTTGGCATCGAGACCACGTTCGTGCAAGCGCGCGACTTCGACGCGTGGCGCAAAGCGGTGCGGCCGAACACGAAGTTATTCTTCGGTGAAGCGCTTGGCAACCCCGGACTCGATGTGCTCGATATTGCGCGCGTGTCGGATCTCGCCCATGCCGAAGGCGTGCCGCTCTTGGTCGACGCAACGTTCACCACCCCTTATTTACTGCGCCCGTTCGACCACGGCGCCGATCTGATCTATCACTCGGCCACCAAATTTCTTGGCGGGCATGGCGTTGCCATCGGCGGTCTGGTGGTCGATGGCGGTCGCTTCGATTGGGAAGCCTCCGGAAAATTCCCCGAACTCACCGAACCCTATGCCGGCTTTCATGGCATGGACTTCCAGGAAGAATCCACCGTCGGTGCGTTCCTCTTGCGGGCGCGCCGCGAGGGCTTGCGCGATTTCGGCGCCTGCATGAGTCCGGCCACTGCGTTTCAATTGCTACAAGGCGTGGAAACCTTGCCGATCCGTATGGAGCGCCATGTCGCCAATACGCGCAAGATCGTAGCGTTTCTATCCACCCAGCCTGCGGTCGAGGCGATCGCTTATCCCGAGTTGCCGTCCCATCCGGACTACGAGTTGGCCAAGCGCTTGTTGCCACGTGGTTGCGGGGCGGTATTCAGCTTCAATCTCCGCGGCGATCGCGCGGCGGGTCGCCGTTTCATCGAGGCGCTATCGGTGTTTTCGCATCTTGCCAATGTCGGCGACGCGCGCTCCTTGGTGATTCATCCGGCGAGCACGACGCATTTCCGCATGGATGCGGCCGCGCTGCAAGGCGCCGGCATTACCGAGGGCACCATTCGCTTGTCGATTGGACTGGAGGATGCGGACGATCTGATCGACGATTTATCGCGCGGCTTTCGGGCAGCGACAAGAGGTTAATCGATGGAAGCTCAAGTCCAAAATAAAAGCGCCTATGCCTATACCGGCGGCAAACCGTTCGACGCCAAGCTGCCTACGGTCATGTTCATCCACGGCGGGGAGTGCGACCACTCGGTGTGGACGCTGCCCGCCCGCTATTTCGCACACCATGGATTTGGCGTACTGGCCGTCGATTTACCGGGGCACGGTCGAACCGATGGCTCACCGCTTTTTTCGATCGAAGACATGAGCGATTGGATCGTCATGCTTCTCGATGCGATCGGGGTAGCCAAAGCGGCGCTGGTTGGTCATAGCATGGGATCGTTGATTGCACTCGACACCGCTGGCCGCCGGCATGATCGCGTCGCGAAGATCGCGCTGCTCGGCACGACTTTTCCAATGCGGGTATCGAGCGAACTGCTCGGCGCAGCGCAGGAAGACGAGTCGCGCGCACAGAATATGATCAACGCGTGGTCGCATTCCGCCTATGCGTACTATCCCAATAACCCTGGACCCGGCGCCTGGCTCCACGGCGCCAATCTGCGTTTGATGCAACGACAAAAGCCGGGTGTGCTCTTCGCCGATTTCAACGCCTGCAATGCCTATAACGCCGGCACGGATCGCGCGAAGGACACCACCTGCCCCGCTCTGTTTATTCTTGGCAAGCGCGATGCGATGACGCCGGTCCGGGGTGGGCGCGAGTTCGCCAAAGCGATCAAGCATGCGCAAGTCGTCGAATTAGCGGACGCGGGTCATAACCTCATGGGCGAACGTCCAGACGAAGTGCTGGATAGTCTGCGCGGCTTCCTTTAGTCCCGCAGTTGCAGCAACACCGGTTGATGGTCCGATGCGTCGGTACGCTCATTGACTGCAACATCGATCACCCGATCACAAAGATCTTCGGTGACGAAAATAAAATCACAGCAAAACGGGTCGCCCGGCCACTGACCCTTATCGAAGAGTCCAAGCGTCGGCGCATGCTCCGCATTGGGGTGACGTACTTTCCAGGCATCGCGATACGACGGCGCAGCACCGCCAAGCGGGGCCTGCATCGCGCGATAGCACGCCGAGTCCGGCCGAAAATTGAAATCCGCCGTCAAAATGCCGGATGCGGGACGGGGCTGTTTTTGAAACGGACCGCCCGCCTTTTCACGATTGACCGGATCGGCCCCATGCAGCGCCGCTTCGCGTTGGAGATCGCAGAGCGCGGCAACCTGTGCGGTGCGCTGTGTCAGTGAATAGTATTCAAGATGCGTCGTCGTCACCCGAAGCGGTCCACTGGCCGTGCCGATGACGATTTCAATCGCGCAACGTTGCATGCTTGGCACCGTCGGGTCAGCGGGCCAGGGCAACAGATGGCGAAAGATCTGCAGCACCGGGCGGCGCGTCAAGATCAAATTGCCAAACTGCCGGCGACGCCCTGCCTCGCCAAGCACATCGGTAGCAATCCCTTCGACGGCGGTGAATCCCGGCAGGGCCGCCTCCAGAATGCCAAATTGATCTTCGCCGGTGCTACCCGACAGGCCGGGATAATTCCGCGCCACCTCTTGCAGACAAAGCACATCGAAATCGGCGATCGCGCGCGCCGTGCGGATGATGCGAAGCGGATCGACCACGCCATCCACGCCGCAGCACCATTGCACGTTCCAAGTGATGAGATTCAACGGCATTGGCCACCACCCTCCCTATTTCTACGCCTATCCGTTTGGTCGCAACCAGGATGTCGCAACGGTGATTCTATCCTGCCAGACGCTGCACCCCACCACCATTGACGACGCGAACACCCGATTAAACGAATGCGGGACAATCGCCCATCTTGTTCGTTCGAGGAGCCATCGTGCGCCGCACCACCAAACTACGTCAGTTGCTGCAACAGCCCGGGGCGGTGCTTGCCCCAGGCGTTGCCGATGCGCTCAATGCGCGCCTGGTTGCCAAGCACGGCTTCGATGCCATTTACATGACCGGCGCCGGCACCACCGCCGTGCGACTTGGCATGCCAGACATCGGTCTTCTCACGATGAGCGAGATGATCGACAACGCCGGACGCATCGCCGATGCAAGCGGCCTGCCGCTCATTGCCGATGCCGATAACGGTTATGGCGGCGTCATGAATGTGCGGCGCACGATACAAGGATACGAACGTGCAGGCGTCGCCGCGGTGCATCTGGAAGACCAGATGATGCCCAAGCGCTGCGGCCATCTGCTGGGTAAGGTCCTCGTCCCCACCGAGGAAATGTGCGCGAAGATCCGGGCGGCGGTTGATGCGCGGACCGATCCGGACTTCATGATCATCGCGCGCACCGATGCGATTGCCGTCGAGGGATTTGATGCGGCGATCGAGCGTGCCGGCCGTTATCGCGAGGCCGGTGCCGACCTCCTGTTCGTCGAAGCACCGAGTGCAGCGGAGCTGCCGCTGATCGCGCCACGCTTGTCAGCCCCGCTGCTCTACAACATGGCGACCAGCGGCAAGACGCCCTTTCTTTCGAAAACCCAAGTTGAGGGGCTGGGCTTCAAGCTCATCATTTATCCAAACTGGGTGATGCTGGCCTCAATTCGCGCGGTGAGTCACGTGCTGCAAACGCTCAAGGAATCCGGCTCGATCGCGAGCCTGGCTGCCGACTTGCCGTCCTTCCGGGAGTTCTTTGACCTGCTCGGCATGCAAGAAGTGCAGGCGTTGGAAGCCCGCTACGGGGTCGACGACAAGGCGCGCGCGAAGTATTAAGGAATCACTGAACAAGGGGGCTCGCCCCCCTTGTAGATCCCTGAATAGTTGAGCACGCTGATTACGCGGGATAGCTTAATCAGCATTTCCTGAAGTCGATTCTTTATCGATCAGGCATCTTGCTGGTTGTAGCCGGCCACCACCGTTTTGATTTCCTTCAAGCGCGGCAACACATCCCGGCTGAATAAACGAAGGCTCTTTTCCGTTTCAGCATGGGTCATCGGACCGGACCGCCCGATCATCGCCAGATGATCGAAACCACCGACCGCTTCATAGAACTTCATGATTTGTTGGTACACGGAATCTGCCGTCCCGGCAAAGAGGATGCCTCGTTGCTTCGCCTGTTCCGGCGTCACGCTCATCAGCGCTGCGGCGTTGGCACCGACCGATGGCACTTGACCGGGCTTTCCCGGGCCGGCCGCTCGCGGCTTGGTTCGATAGGTGCCAGGCGCCGCCTCAGGCGGTGCGGTGCCCGGCAGAAACTGCAGGAACTGCGGTGCATGCTTGAGACTGGTGTTGAGGAACCAGAGCAGTTTCGCACCGAGGCGCAGGCCTTCTTCTTCCGTGTCGCCCACCGCAACGAAGGCCGCATACGCGAATCGATCCGTCATCGATTTCGGCAGCCCGGCCAGGGCACGCGCCTTACGATTGGCTGCAAAGGCAGTGCGGGTACCTTCCGGGCCCCGCAGCACCAGCACGTTGACAATGCCACGGCGCCCCACTTCGGCGGCGGTGGATGGATCACCGGTGGCCGCCCACATGCGCGGCAATGTCGGTTGGTACGGACGCGGCCAGATGTTGATATGCCGGTGCGTGTAGTGCTTGCCTTCCCAACTGAACGGCCCGTCCTGATAGGTGAGTGCCTTGCTGATGAGATCGATCGCCTCCCAGAACCGCTCGCCGTTGTCGATCGGATTCGCATTGTTCGAAGCCATTTCGCTCAGGCCAGACTTGACGAAGCCGATTTCGAGTCGGCCGCGCGAAATCACATCGGCGGTGGCGTATTCTTCAGCGACGCGCACCACATCCGGTCGCAGCGTGATGAGCGTTCCTAGGCTCAGGATGCGCGCCTTCTTGATCTGCCGCGCCAGAATGCCGAGGATCATCGGATTGGAACCGATCAAAGAATTGATGCCGGCATGATGCTCGGTGATGGCGACATTCATGCCGAGCTCATCGCACAGCAAATATTCATCCAGGCATTCTTCGAACAACTGCGCCGATAGCGCCGGATCGCAATATTTGTTCGGCAGGCTCGCACGGACCGAATCAGCGCGGTCGAGCGCCTCCTGCGGAACATACGGATACGGAATTTCACATTGATACCAGACATCCATGCTGTTGGCCCCTTATGACGCCAGAAATCCGCCGACCCGCTTTACAAACGCGTCGCTCTGTTCGATCTCCGGATAGTGTCCAGCGTCGGGAATCAACTCGAAGCGCGCACCGGGAATCAGCTTTGCGTAGGTCTCGCCATAGGATGGTTTGACAATGCCATCCGATGCGCCCCACACCACCATCGTCGGCTGCTTGATCCTGTGCAGCCAGCGCTTCAATTGTGGGTTGTACATATACGGATGCCAGCCGTAGCGGCAAAGCGCATCCCAATTGCGGGCGCGGACGATCAGTTGCTCGTCTTCCATCGCATCGTAATCAGGCGCCCATCGCTTGGGATCGTGCCAACCGCAGCGGATCACTTCATTCGGATGTTTATTGAACACATCGAGAATGTCAGGTGTATCCGGACCGCTGATCTTGATGCCCAGTGCATCGACCAGCACCAAGCGATCGATGCGCTTGCCGGCTTTGATGGCCAGTTCGGCCGCGAGCCATCCGCCAAACGAAAAGCCCATGAGACTCACCTTCTCATAGGGCAGTGCATCCAGTACGTCGAGATAGAGGTGGACCAGGTCATAGATAGTGCCGAAATCGACCGGCCGCTTCGAATCGCCAAAGCCCGGATGGGACGGTGCGATGATCTCGGCTTGGCGTCCCAGCCCGTCGAGGAAGGGCGCGCTCGGATCGACATTCTGAAAACCGTGCAGCAATAGCACCGGGCGCCCTTTGCCGCGGCGAACCACTTCGAGATCGCATCCAGCGACAGACAGCCGCTCGGTCGCAGCGGCGATGGCATTGGTCATGGTTGTCCCTTGATCCTTACTTACAGTGGCGCGGAATCACGCCGGGTTACCTAGGGAAACGCTGATTAAGCTATCCCGCGTAATCAGCGTGCTCAAATATTCAGGGAGTTACGAGGGGGTGAACCCTCTTGTTCAGTTATTACCTAGGCTTTTATACCGAACCGATCGTTTGATGCAACCATAATACGATCTTTATCGCAGCGATCGCTCGGTACGCACAAATGAATTCATTTACTGGCTCATGCCGTTTGGATTAAAGGCGGATCCCGACCACGGCAATTCGTCGCGGCGTACCAAAGGAGAAGATACGCATGCCCGCCACCTACGCGGCCCGCGCAGCCACCCTTTTCGCGCTTGCCTTGCTACTTTTGATTAGCGGCGCCCAGGCGCAGGAAAAGCGCCTGATCGAAAAATGGCTGGACGGCGAAGTCAAGTCCAAGGCGCCCGCAGTCACCTACAGCGGCCCGCCCATTCAGCTCAAATTTTCCACCTTCGTCGCACCCACCACGGTTACCGGACAGCTTTATGTCCGGGCCTTCAAGCGACTGGAAGCCGACACCCAAGGCAAGGTCGTCGTGCGGCCCTTCTGGGGCTCGACCCTTGGCAACGCGCAGCGCGGCGCGTTCGAATCGATCGGACAAGGCGTCGCCGACTTCGGCAATTGCTATGTCTTGTTTAATCCAGGTGGCTTCACGCTCCACTTTGGCCTGCAGTTCCCGTACACCTTCGAGACCTCCACACAGGCCGCGATGACGATCCACAAGCTGTATCCAAAATACCTGCGCAAAGCCTACGAGTCGCGCGGTGTCTACATGCTGCGCGCCTCGACCACGCAGCCGCAGCATCTCATCAGCTCGAAAGATCCAATCCTGAAAATGGATGATCTCAAGGGCAAGAAGATCTGGGCACCCGGTGGCTTGTCGCAGGAAATCGCCACCGCGTTGGGTGCCGTGCCCTCGACAGTCCAGGCCTCCGAGCTCTACACGGCATTCCAAAGCGGCGTGCTCGATTATCCGGTCATGCATGATGCCGGGACCAAACTCTTTCGGCTGATGGAAATCGCGAAGCACCGAAGCGTCGCGAACTTGTGGATCAACCCCACCGAGTTCTGCATGAATAAGACCATGTGGGACAAGCTGCCCAAAGACGTGCGAGCCCACATCTATCACTGGAGCGCGCTGTGGAACCTAACGGAGACGGTCCTCTATTTCGACGATGAGTCGGTCACCGCGGTGAAGGAAATGACCGCCAAGGGCATCAAATCGCATGAACTGCCGGCCGCCGAAATGCAGCGCATGATCAAAGCCTCGGAGCCTGTCACCCAGAAATGGATCGACGGTATGGCCGCCAAGGGCGAACTGGCCAGGCAATTCGTCGATGAGATGCGCATCGCTGCCGCCAAATGGAAAGGTATGACCTTCGATCAGATTACCCAGCGCATCCTCGATGCACCGCTCCCCGGCATCGCCGACTACTAGCCGAAGGAGGAAGCATGTGATCGTGGCATCGGCACAACATCATCTCCAAACAAGCCCACCAGGATCACGCGATGAAGAGCAGGAATGACGCCGGATTCACATTAGGCATTCGCCGCCTTTACAGCATCTCGGCGGTGATCCTCATTCCGGCCATGACTGTGCTGATCACCGCCGATACGCTCCTTCGCTATCTTGCATCGATGCCGCTGGTCTGGGCACAGGATGTGTCCGGACTGCTCTTGTTGCTGGTCTTTGCCTGTGCCCTGCCGTATTCATGGCCGGGCGGCTTTCACGTCCGCATGGACATGGTGTACATGAAGATGCCCGCGTTCTGGCGCGATGTCGTCGATGCGATCACGGAATTGGCGGCACTCGTTATCGGCGCGATCCTCGCCCAACAGACCGTGCTCCAGACCATGCATGCGTTCGCCAACTCGGAAACGACGCCCGCGACCAAGGTGGTCATCTGGCCGTTTTCCGGTGCGATCGCGCTGTGCGCTGCACTCTTCTGCGTGGTGATGATGTTGAAGATCGCGGGCACCGTCCGCCGGCACTTGCGCGCAGAAAGCTAGCCGAATGGAACTCATTACGATCGGCTGGATCGGCATCATCGCATTGGTCACGCTGATCATGATCGGCGTGCCCCTCGCCTTTGCGATCGGTGTGGTCGCGATTCTTGGCAATATCGCCGTCGCCAACTACGCGCAGACCTCGCTGCAGCTCTATCAGGTGACGTTTCATCTCACCACCGAGTTCGTGTTGACCAGCGTGCCGCTCTTCATCTTCATGGGGCAGCTCGTTTCGTCGAGCGGAATCGGGCGCGATGTTTACGAAGTCGTACACAAATGGCTGGGGCGACTCCCCGGCGGACTCGCGGTCACATCAGTCGTCTCCTGCGCGGGATTCGGGGCGGTGACCGGCATCAGCGCCGCGGCGGTCGCGACGCTTGGTACCATCGTCATGCTCGAGATGAAACGATACGGCTATAGCGACCGCCTTGCGGCGGGCAGTCTGGCTTCCGCCAGCACCTTGGCAATCCTGATTCCACCAAGCCTTGCCATGGTGGTCTACGGCACCTGGACCAGCACATCGATCGGCAAGCTGTTCATCGCCGGCATCATCCCGGGAATCTTCGTCACGATCGTGTATTCAGCCTACATTATCGGCGCGTGCATCGCCAATCCAAAGCTTGGTCCGCGCTCGGAATTCTTTCCGCTCGCGGAACGCGTGCGCTCGCTGGTAAAGCTGCTGCCGGTGCTGGGCGTGTTCTTCTTTCTCATTGGCGGGCTCTATCTTGGCTGGTTCACGCCCACCGAAGGCGCGGCATCCGGCGCATTCGCCGTGATGGTGCTGCTCGCAGTGATGAAGCGCTTGACCTGGAAAGCGGTCGCCGATGCAGCGCGTCAGACGGCGCAACTCTCCGTCATGGTGTTCGCCATTCTCATTGCGGTGGGTCTCTTCAGCCGGTTCCTCGTGCTCACCGATGTGACCGGCCAGATGGTGCAGTTCATCAATGCCTTCGGTCTGAACAAGTACGTCGTATTCATGATGATCGTCGTGCTCTATGTGATTCTCGGCATGTTCCTCGATGGTCTGGGCATGATGCTGCTCACGCTGCCGTTCGTGTTTCCGATTGTGCAAACGCTCGGCTTCGATCCGATCTGGTTCGGCATCATCATGACCATCATGATCGAAATCGGCCTCCTTACCCCGCCGGTCGGCCTCAACTGCTACATCTTGGCGCAAATCGCGCCGCACATATCGCTCGGAGAAATTTTCCGGGGCGTCGTGCCGTTTACGATTTGGCCTGAGTTCGTCCTTTGGCTGCCCCAGCAGATGTTTGGCAAATAGCCCGCGTAGGCGCTACACGTGTTATGGGTAGAATGATGGATCGCCTAGCAACCCACGGAGACAGGCCATGGCATACGACCTCGACCAGCTCACCCGCGACCTGAACGAGACGCTCAAGCAAGGACAGGACAAGCAAAAGATCGAGACGGTCCGCCAGCTATTGGCCAAGCTCCTCACCAATCAGGCTTTCGTGGCCAAGACCTGCGGTCCGCATGCCGAACCCGGCCTGCACCTGATGTATGAAGACAAGGAGCTTGGCTTTCAGGTGCTCGCCCACATCAACGAGAAACACCGGAAGTCACCACCGCATGATCACGGCGAGTCCTGGGCCGTCTACGGACAGGCGATCGGCTACACCGATATGACTGAATATCGCCGGATCGATGATGGCAAACAACCGGACGTCACAAAAATCGAAGAAACCCGCCGCTACCGGCTGAATCCGGGCGAGGTGGGCGTGTATTCGCATGGTGCGATCCACGCCATCGACTATCCGGATAAATCGCGTTTCATCCGGATCACCGGCACCAATCTCGATCAGATCTGGCGGGTGGCGTTCGATCAGGAAACCGGCCGCGTCAAACGGATGGGGCCACAGCAAGCCTCCTGAATAGGACCCTCTCCGAGCGAGACTCACGATGGATACATTCCACGAGGCGATGGAAACGGCTGGCGTATTCGCGCTATGGGAACGCGACACCCACGAACCGGATGTCGAAAAGCCGCGGAGCTGGTCCTGGCAGGTCATGGATCCGTTGATCACAGCGGCGATCGGACAGACTTCGATGGCCGCCGCCGAACGCCGCGTGCTCGTTCTGAGCGATCCCTCGATTCGGCAAGGCGCCAGCTACGGTGCGTGCGGCAATCTAGCGGTGAACCTACAAGTTTTAATGCCGGGTGAACGGGCGCGCCCGCATCGTCACACCATGCATGCGCTTCGCTTTGTGTTGGAAGGACGCGGCGTGACCACCATCGTCGAAGGCAAGCGTTGCGTCATGAACCCAGGCGACATGATTCTCACGCCGGGATGGACTTGGCACGAGCATGTGCATGAAGGGACCGAGCGGAGCGTTTGGATCGATGCGCTGGATGTGCCCTTCCAGCGCTACCTGAAGAACGGCGTGTTCGAACCCGGACCCGCGCATGATGTCGCAACGCTGCCGGCCGATGCGGCCTTCAGTGCGGCGGGATTTTCACCTGCTGCGACGATCGCGATGCCATACTCGCCGATGTTCCGTTACCCATGGGAAGACGCCGTACAAGCCCTTGCATCCATCACACCGGCTGCGGACGGCTCCCGCCGGCTGCGCTACATCAATCCGACCACCGGTGGGCCAGTCATGTCAACGATTGACTGTTACCTCCTCGCGCTCGCCACAGGCCGCGATACCACCGCTTACCGCGTGAATAGCAACAGCGTCTACGTCGTGATCGAAGGCGAAGGCGTCACTCGCATTGGCGAGACGCGCACGACATGGCGAAAACATGATGTCTTTACCCTGCCGCAGGGAAACTGGATCAGCCATTGCGCGACCAGTCGCGACGCGAAGCTCTTTGAGATCTCGGATCGGGAGATCGTGCGAAAGCTTGAACTGCTGCGCGAGGAAATCGCGACATAACTAATCCAGTTTCGCTCCGGACGCTTTGACCGCCGGCCCCCACAGACGGGCGTCATTGGCAATGTATTCAGCGAAGCGTTCGGGAGTACCGCCGGCAGCTTCCATGCCAACACGTTGCAACGCCTCGCGAATATCTTTGGCACCCAGCACCTTCTGCATTTCCGCATTCAATCGCTGAATGACCTCTGGCGGTGTGCGCCTGGGTGCGAGCAAACCAAAGTACGAATTCACTTCGAAGCTTGGAATACCCGCCTCTATCGCGGACGGCACCTCGGGCAATTGCGTATAGCGCACACTGTTGGCGGTCACCAGCGCACGCACTTTGCCCGACTGGAGGTGTGAGCGAAAGGAGCCATAGGCTTCGATGATCACATGCACCGATCCGGCCAGCAAATCCGGCATCGCCGCCGCAACGGATTTGTACGGCACAAAGGTGAGATCCGTTCCGGTCGCCGCCATGAACATGAAGCCGGCCACATGCGGCAGCGTCCCGCTCGCACCGGCGAAATTGAGCCGTCCGGGCTTCGCTTTGGCGAGATCGACCAGTTCTCGCACATTGGTGGCCGGCACACCCGCATTGACGAACAGGACGAACGGCATCGTCGAGACCATCACGACCGGTGCGAACGCACCGGATGGATCGAAGCCAAGATTGTTGCTCATATGCGGTAACACACTGAGCGTCGCGGTGATGGTCAGATAGAGCGTATAGCCATCGGGTGGCGAATTCGCCACCGCAGCCGCCGCGATCGTCGTCGCACCGCCCGGCCGATTCTCAATGACTACCGACTGGGCAAGGCCCTCCGCGAGTTTTGGTCCGAATAGCCGACTGACAATGTCGGGGCCCACGCCCGGTCCACTTGGGACGATGATCTTGATCGGCTTCGATGGAAAGGGTTGCGCATGGGCGGTCACTGCTGCACCCGCTATGAGGAGCGCGGCCATCGGGACAGCCGCACCAGAGCGGACCAAGCGCGTGGTGAGATCGAAAGTGTTTCTGATCGATAGCATGCCGATTCCTGTTGGCGCGAGGGCGCGATACGCGAGCATGACTGTAGGGCCGCCCGGCGAAATGGTCAAATAGTCCATGGCGCTTGAATCGCGCGCCGAAGTGCGCGAAGCTATCGCCATCGGGAGATGCCATGAAACGCGTACGGCTTGCACTACTCGCGGCAGCGTGTGTGATCGCAACGGGCACGGCTGCGCAAAGCTACCCGGTCAAGCCGATCCGATTGGTGGTGCCCTATTCGCCAGGCGGACCCAACGACACCGTCGGGCGCATCTTCGCGCAACGATTGAGCGATGTCATCGGCCAGCAGGTCATCGTCGAAAATCGCCCGGGCGGTGGTGGCAACATCGGTACTGAATATGTCGCGCGAGCCGCACCAGACGGTTACACCCTGCTCTCAGCGGGCATAGGAAGTACCGTCATCAATCCGCTCATCGGCAAGGTCAACTACGATCCGGAACGCGATTTTGTCCCGATCATGCTCATCGCCACCGCTCCCAACGTGCTCGCGGTACATCCATCAACCGGTGTGAGCACGGTAGCTGAATTGATCGCACTCGCCCGGCAACGCCCCGGCAAACTCAATGCTGCCTCGAGTGGATTGGGTAGTTCCACCCACCTGTCGGCCGTCTTGTTCGAAACCTTGGCCGGCATTCGGATTACGCACATTCCCCATAAGGGGTAGGCGCCCTCCGTGACCGCGTTGCTGTCGGGCGAAGTGGAAATGTCCTTTCTTGGCATCCCCAACATGCTGCCGCACTGGCGCTCAGGGAAATTGCGCGTGCTTGCAGTGGCGACCAAACGCTGGTCGACGCAGATTCCGGATGTCCCAACCATCGCAGAATCCGGTCAGCCCGACTATGAGGTCAATGCGTGGTATGGCATCGCTGCGCCGGCCGGTACCTCTTCTGCGATCGTGAGCAAACTCCATGCGGAGATGATGCGATTCGTCGACACCCCGGCCTACCGTGAAGCGCTGGCCGCCCAAGGTGCCGAGCCGGTATCCAGCACACCCGAGGAGTTCGCCGCATTGTTGCGCGCCGACAAAGCAAACTGGACACGCATCATCAAAGAGCTTGGCATTCGCGGGGACTAAGGCGCTAGCCCACCGCCGCGCGCGGATCACGCGGCCGCCATCGCCCACGCTCCACCTGCCCGAAGAAATCCCGCACCACCTGATTGAAGAGGCCCGGCTCTTCGAGGTTCACCGCATGCCCGGTCTTCGGCACAGTCCAAAGGCCCGACATCGGAATGGTGCGCTTCAAGAACAGATTCGTTTCCAGGCAAGGATCGTCCTCATCGCCCACCACCAGCAAGGTCGGCACCAGCATGCTTCGAAATTGCGCGGTGAAGTCTTCCAGTGAGGGACGTCCGCCCTGATAGTGACGCATCGTCATGGCAGAACCTTCAGCCGAATGTTCGCCCAACATGCGCACGAACTCCGACCAACCACGGGGATCTTTGTTGAGCAGTTGAATCCGCGTGGGCGAAACGCCACTCGACTGTGCAACCGCTTGGCTGCCATCCTTGAGCCAGCGGTCCGCAATGGCTTTGGATGACTTGATAAATTCCGCGCGATGGCCTGGCGGCGATCCCGATCCAACACCGGCTGCGACCAGCGATGTCGCACGATGCCCATACTTCAACCCAAACATCAAAGTCGCATAGACGCCCATGCTAAGCCCCACCACATGGGCCTGATCGATGTTGAGATGATCGAGCACCGCTGCGATGTCGTTGACTGAATGCTGATAGCCATAGTCGGCGGGATTCTGCGGCACCTCCGAGGGCAGGTAGCCCCGCGCAGAAAACGTGATGCACCGGTACTGGCGCGAGAACCACCGAACCTGCGTTTCCCAATGGCGATAATAGGCGGAGAACTCATGCACGAAAATGATCGGATGGCCATCACCCGTTTCTTCATAATACAGACGTGCGCCGGTTGCTTGGGCGTAGGGCATGGAACTTTTCCTTTATTTTCCCTTTATGAACGAGGGGACGAGCCCACTCGTTCAGTGATTCCCAAAGCGAACATAGTTGGATGCAACCTTGCCTGTGGAAACCTTGTCGTCCGACCGTGCGATGCAGCTCAGCGAGCGGGACCACTCTGCCATGCAACGGCAGGATGCGATCCACACTGAGCTTCAAGCGCTCGATGTTTTGCACGAGTTCAACGTTCAACGCATTGATCGGGTTAGGCACCGGCGCATTGGGCGGCAATGGTGTATAGACATCCGCTTCGATCAGCAATCGTTCATTGGGCAGATAAACCATCAGGAACGTATCGGCATGGACGGAGTCCTTGATGCGATGGATCTCGACCGTCCGCGTGGCATCCTTCATCGACATGTTCTCCGCGACGCCGATGACGTTGGCGCGCTTGCCTGACTTGGCGAGCAGATCCGGCGTAATGCGACTTGGATTGGTGAAGACTTTCTCGAAATAGCCTTTGCTTTGCGCTTGCACCACCACCGTTGCGCCTTCGACAACCGCCGCACGTAGGCCACCCGAACGGTCGAAATGATTATGCGAGTTAATGACAAAACGAATGGGTTTTCCCGGAACGAGCTTCTTCGTTTCCTGAATGACGAGGTTGCCCCGCTCATCGCCAAGCGGCGACTCGACCAAGATGACATGATCACTCATCTCGATGGCAACGCTATTGTGCGAGCCACCGCCGAGAAACCAGACGCCCGCGGCGACTTTCTCCGCGGCCACACGCTCGGCCGCCGGCACCGCCGCATTCACTTCGGCGTTGGGGGTGACTTCGGTGATCGTGACCGCAAGGACCATCGAACCTTCCTGCGTCTGTTCAATCCGCGCGGGAAATTTCACCCCGCCATGATCGCGATAATCGGCGTAGGTCGTCACCATAGAGATATCGCCCAGCACCGGACCCGTTTGCCGCGACTCGACGCGCTCGACCAGATGGTTTTCATTGAGGATTGCGGTCGCGGTCATGACGCCAGGTACTGCAAACGATAGCGCGCCAAGTTTGCGGCCGCCTTCAGTGTGGTACGACAGCGTTGCCTTCTCCTTGACGGCCACCTTGATCACGCCATGCGGGGTAATCCATAGATCATGCAGGCGGCTCACCAGCGCCGCGTTGCGCGGTACCGGCATCGGTCCAGCAAGATTCCACGCATGGGTCGCACTGGCAACGCTGCCAAGTGCCGCTTCCCCGACCAGCGGAACTGCCCCGCCGCCTTTCGGCTCCGCACGGCTGCGACGCATCTGTTCGCTGGTGAACACCTTGTCGTAACCGACCTGCCGCTCATAGCGAGAGTACTAAACAACCACCAGCTAAAGCTGGTGGGTTTGGGTTACGGACTGAAAGTCCGGATACGCGTCGGCTGAACGACGCGTCTTAGTCGGGCTCCATCTTGAAATCGTCATTCGGCTTCGGTTCAAAGTGGTGTTCCAAATACTGCTTGAT
>SHXR01000073.1 GCA_009693235.1 Betaproteobacteria bacterium
CGCACCGATTACGTCGCGTCTGCTACACCGCTACCAATTCAGATTGCCAAGCGCGATTAGACCGAATAAAGTCCCCCCGTCCCGCTGCAAGGGGTGGAGGAGTTTGACCCGGCCACGGGTGGAGGAATTTGAGGTGGCCACCGGGGTTCACTTTTCACGCCTCACGTCTCATCATCCACCGCATGTCAGGCCTCCTCCTTCTCGAACAGTCCCTCAACGGCTTGCAATTCGGCTTGATGCTGTTTTTGCTTGCCGCGGGGTTGACGCTCGTGTTCGGGATAATGGACATGATCAATCTCGCGCACGGCTCGCTCTATATGATCGGGGCGTATTTCGCGGCGACCTTCGTTCAGCTGACCGGTTCATTCATCGCTGCGATCCCGCTCACGCTGGCCGCCACAGCGATCGTCGGCATGCTGCTTGAGGTCACCATTCTCAGGCGCCTCTATGCGCGCGATCACATGTCGCAGGTGCTTGCCACCTTTGCATTGATCCTCATTACCAATGAAGTCGTGCGCATCATCTGGGGATCGCAACCAATGCCTCTTAGCACCCCGGCTTTGCTGTCCGGTCCGGTGGAATTACTCCCCGGGCTCTCCTATTCCTCATACAGGCTCGTCATCATTGCCGTTGGCGTTACGGTGGCCATCGGTCTTTTTCTTCTTGTCACCAAAACAAAAACTGGCATGCTGGTGCGTGCCGGTGCGTCCAACCGCGAGATGGCCACCGCGATGGGCGTAAACATCAAGACGCTCTTTACGTTGGTGTTTGGGTTTGGCGCTACGCTCTGCGCGATTGCGGGCATGATGTTGGGGCCCATCCTCGCGGTGCAAGTCGGCATGGGCGAAGACATTCTGATCCTTGCCTTTGTGGTGATTGTGATTGGCGGTATCGGTTCGATACGTGGTGCGTTCGTTGGATCGCTGCTGGTAGGGATCGTCGATACGCTTGGGCGTACCGTCATTCCGGTGCTGCTGCGGGAATTCTTTTCGCCGCAAGTCGCCTCAAACGCGGGCCCGGCACTCGCTTCAATTCTCATTTACCTTCTCATGGCGGTGGTCTTGTTCTGGAAGCCGCAGGGACTCTTCCCGGCACGCGGATGAACAGAACACTCAACCTTGTTTTGCTCGCGATCGCCATCGCGTTTCCGTTGGTCGCACAGGCGCTCGACGAACTGTTCTATGTGAGCTTTGCCAGCCGCATCCTGATCTATGCCGTGGCCGCGACCTCCCTCAATTTGATTTTGGGCTATGGCGGTATGGTGAGTTTCGGCCATGCGGCGTTTTTCGGCGCAGGCGCTTACTGCGTGGGGATTGCAATGGTTCATGGCGTGACAAGTGCCTGGATTACCTGGCCCCTTGCTATGGTGGTTTCGGCGCTGCTGGCATGGGTGATCGGCGCGGTGTGTCTGCGCACCCGCGGGGTGTACTTCATCATGATCACGCTCGCCTTCGCGCAAATGATGTATTACATCGTGCTGGGGCTCAAGGCCTACGGTGGTGAGGAAGGCATCAACCTGCTAAACCGGTCGGTCATCGGCTTTGGCGTCGACCTCAAGAACGATGTGACGTTCTACTATGTGTGCCTTGGCGTGCTGGTCGCGGTGCTGTATCTCTGCCAGCGCTTGGTGCGTGCGCGCTTCGGCAATGTTGTTCAAGCCATTCGCGAAAACGAAACACGCATGGATGCAATCGGCTTCCCGACCTTCCAGTACAAGCTGGTCTGCTTCGTCATTGCAGGTGGGGTCTGCGGCTTGGCCGGTGCCCTGATCGCCAATCAGACCAAGTTCGTCAACCCGAACCTGTTGCACTGGCCGGTGTCGGGCGAACTGATGATCATGGTGATCCTCGGCGGCCTGGCCTATCTCTATGGTGGTGTGATCGGCGCGTTCGTGCTCTTGTTTCTCGATGAGTTGATCTCCCCCTACACCATCTTCTCAAAGCTTTACGTCGGTTTGGTGTTGCTTGTGATCGTGCTGTTTGCCCCGCATGGGATTGCGGGCCTCATCGAGAAATGGCGGGGCACGCTGCCCCGGAAGAAAGATGGCTAAGCCAGTCCTCGAGGTTCTGGGCCTTACCAAACGCTTTGGTGGATTGGTCGCCACCGATGCGGTGACGTTTGACGTGGTGCCAGGCGAAATTCACGCATTGATCGGCCCGAACGGGGCGGGCAAGACGACGCTGGTGCATCAACTGTCGGGGGCCGTTGCCGCCGATGCCGGCAGCATTCGATTCAATGGCGCGGACATCACGGTAATGCCCACCCATGATCGGGTCCGCGCGGGCTTGGCGCGCTCCTATCAGATCACGAGCATTTTTCGCCGGCTGACGGTGGTCGATAACATCGTGCTGGCGGTGCAAGCACGGAATGGAACGAGTCTGTCGTTTTGGCGCCCGATCAAGAGCGAATCCGCGCTCTATGACGAGGCGCGCGCCATTGCGAAAGACGTCGGTCTGGCCGGCCGTGAAGAGATCGTATCGGGATTTCTTGCGCATGGCGAACAACGCCAGCTCGAAGTAGGCCTTGCCCTGGCGACCAAGCCGTTATGTGTGATGCTCGATGAACCCATGGCGGGCATGGGCCCGGAAGAATCGGAACGCATGATTCCACTCATCAGCGGCTTGCGTGCAACGAGATCGGTGCTCCTTATCGAACACGATATGGATGCGGTGTTCCGCTTGGCCGATCGCATTTCCGTGTTGGTGTCCGGGCGCATCATTTCCACCGGCACGCCCGCGGCGATTCGTGCAAGTGACGAAGTCAGACGGGCCTATCTGGGCGACGAGACGGTGCATGGCTGATTTCCTGCTACGGGTTGATCAGTTGGAAACCACCTACGGTTCAAGCCAGGTCTTGTTCGGCGTGTCACTCGATGTGCGCCCCGGTGAAGTGGTCACCTTGCTCGGCCGGAACGGCATGGGAAAGTCCACCACTATTCGATCTATCATGGGCCTCACGCCCTCACGCGCCGGGACCATTACGTTTCGCGATACGCGCATCGAACGCACCGAGACCGATCGCATTGCACGCATGGGCATCGCACTCGTACCGGAAGGCCGTCAGATTTTCCCGAATCTGACGGTTCGTGAGAACCTGATTGCCTTTGCCGCCAATCGGAGCGGCACCGGATCGCCCTGGACCTTCGACCGCGTAATTGGGCTGTTCCCGCGGCTGGCTGAGCGTGCGCAGAACATGGGTAATCAACTGTCGGGCGGCGAACAGCAAATGCTCGCCATCGGCCGTGCGCTCATGACCAACCCGCACCTGCTCATCCTCGATGAAGCAACCGAAGGTCTGGCGCCCCTGATTCGCGAAGAAATCTGGCGCTGCCTGCAAGCACTGAAAGAAGCGGGACAGACGATCCTGGTGGTGGACAAATACATCGAGCGGCTGGTGCGCTTGGCCGATCGCCACACCATCATCGAGCGGGGGCGTGTCGTGTGGCACGGTGATTCCCGCGCGCTCGATGCCGACCGTGGTCTATGGCACCGCTATCTCGGTGTCTAGAAGCCACTCCGATGAACCAGGATTGGATGCGTTACCAGCGCACGAATCGACCGGTTGCGCGTTGACACTCACGACCGCTCCGCATAGCCTGCTTTCACGACCAGCAATAAATCGGTAAGCCGTGTTCCATTCGCTCGAACTCTCGCCCTACCTCTTCGTTGCTTATGTCATCTGGCTGCTGGTTATCAGCGGCGGCCTCATTCTGCAACGCAGATCGCCTGTCGCGACGCTTGGTTGGTTGTTCGCGCTGCTTGCGTTGCCTTACGTTGGCATCCTGGTCTGGATACTGTTCGGTCCGCGCCGTGTAGCGCGGCGCCGTCTGCATTTCGCCATCATTCGCAGCCGTGTGGAGCGCGCCACCATCGATTTCCGCAAGGGCGCATTCGCCACCGACCTCGGCGAGGAAATGTGTGGGCGGTTTCGCCAGCTCATCACGCTGGCTGGGCGCCTGCGACAACCCCCGCCGGCCCGTGCTGAAGAAGTCGAGCTGTATTTTGATGGCGATTCTTGCTATGCGCGATCGAAGCGGCAATCGAAAAAGCCCGGCACCACATCCACATTGAGGTCTATATCTGGGATCCCGGTGCCGCATCGGATTGAATCCTCGATCGATTATGCGAACGCGCCCGCAACAAGATCGCGGTGAGTGTGCTGGTCGATGACGTCGGATCGGGCAATGCTACCGAGCGCTACTTTGCCCCCCCTGATTGCCGCCGACGGCGAGGTGTCGTGGTTCAATCGCATCCGCTTCTCACATGTCCGCCCAACGATCGCGAACTTCCATACCCATCGCAAGATTGTCGTCTGTGACGGCACGGTGGGGTTTGCCGGCGGCATGAATTTTCGAGCGTTCACTCGACTCTCTCGGCGGGCGATGCGAGCTGGCGCGACACGCATGCCAAGCTCGTCGGCGCGCCGGTCGCCGCGTTACAAAGAATCTTTCTTGAGGATTGGTTCTTCTCCGGCCGCCAATGTGCGGTCGTCGCAGCATTTTTCCCCGCAACCCGACCGCTCGTCGATGGGCCGATTATTCAGATCCTCGCCTCAGGCCCGGGCACGGCTGACTATGCGATTCAGCGCTTCATGTTCTCGGCGATCACCACCGCGCGGGAATCGATTCGTCTCACGACCGCCTACTTCGTGCCGGACGAGGCAACCCTCGAGGCGCTGAAGGCGGCGGCGTTGCGTGGCGTTGACGTCCAACTGCTGGTGCCGCGCAAAGGCGATTCGCGACTCGTGACTGCCGCGGCGCGGAGCTACTACGACGAGCTCACCACCACCGGCATTCGTATCTATGAGTATGGCCCTGCCATGCTGCACGCGAAAACGCTGGCCGTCGACAATGCCATTGCGCTCGTCGGGACCACCAACACCGACAACCGCATCTTTCGCCTGAATTTTGAAGTGGTCGCTGCAATTTTCTATCGCGGCACGTCAGAGCGTCTGCGCACGCAATTCGATGTTGATCTGTTTTCGGCGAAGCGCTACCGACCAATGTACGACCGCGGCCGGCTAAGCCCACGACTCACCGCAGCAATTGCGAGGTTGTTTTCGCCGTTGTTGTAACGGCCCTCACCCCGATCCCAGCCGCTCATCCGTCGGCGCGATCTCCGTCACGAGATCACGAATCAACGCCTTGTTCGGCAAGGGTTCGATCCGCATTTCACGCGCCTCAAGCCGGGCGAGACAGGCGTACACGGTCTTGCCATCGACCTGCATCATGCATTCCTTGCAGGCATTGGCGTTGATGCATGAATAACGAATCGCGAGACTTGGGTCGGTGTGAACGCGGACCCAGCGCAGTGCATCGAGCACCGATTGGCCGGGTTCAAACGGCACGGCGTGCGTTTCGGTCCGTGGCGTTTCACCCGGCCCGCCACGACGAATTTTCAGAACGACGGTCTCGCTCATGGCTTTGCCGGTTGATGAAGTGAAGGGCGTCGGGCAATGGCAATGTCGGCGCTATCGAGACGGATGGTCTGGTTGATGCGCCACGCATCGTCCATACCCGGGAAGTCCTCGCGCTGGTGTGCGCCGCGGCTTTCCGTGCGAAGGAGTGCCGCATGCGCGACCGTTTCCGCGACCTGCAACATGCTGCGAAGATCGAGCCAATCCAGACGCGACGCATCGTGGCCGGCGGCAAACTGCGGCATCGTATCGCCGACCTCCGCGCGCATCGAGCGGATCGCAACCAGCGCTCGCTCGAGGCCTGCTTTGGTGCGAAACGGCCCCACATCATCTTGCATGACGTCTTGCAACTGCGCGAGCGTCTCGGCCGGATTGAAACGCATGGCTCGCCCAGGCGATGGTCGGTTAGGCATGGCGCCGTTGAATGAAGCATTCGCCGTCGCTTGCACCCGCGCTGCTGCGCTCCGCCCGGCGACGCGACCAAACGCAAGCGCCTCGGTGATGGCATTGCCGGAGAGTCGGTTCGCACCATTCGCGCCACCGACCGCCTCACCGGCTGCAAACAAACCTTCGACGCTGGTTCGCATGGCACGATCGACCTGGATGCCGCCCATATGGTAGTGCGCGATCGGTGCGACTTCGATCGGTTGTTGGGTGAGGTCGATGCCGTTCTTTGCGATGCGGTCGATGACCGGCCCGAACGCCTCCTTCAGCACCTCTCTGCTTAGGTGTTGAAACGACAAATAGGCGCCACCATGCGGTGAACCCCGGCCTGCGGCAGCCTCTTTGATGATGGCGTACGTCGCGAGGTCGCGCGTCAACACATATTTGCCGCCTTCGGTCGCGCCATAGCGATGAGTAAATTCTTCCATCGCACCGTTCAACAGCCGCCCACCCAGCTTGTAGCGAAACGGATCCCACATGATCGGGTCCATACCGATCATGCGCGGCGCAAGATGACCGATCGGAAAGAATTGCACAAACTCCATGTCGATCAGTTCGGCACCGGCGCGGAGTGCCAGCGCATAGCCATCGCCACCCATGTTGGCCGAGGCGCTGTTACGCCGGTAAAGACGCGTCAAGCCGCCGGTTGCGATGATCGTTGCGCGGGCGGTAATCGAGACCGCTGCACCGGTGGCGTTGTGAATCGCTTGCGCACCGGTGCAGATGGAGTCCTTGACCACGAGGTCCGTTACCACCAGATCGCCAACCCGCCGGATGCCTGGTGTGCGGATGACTTGCGTGCGCAGCGTGCGTGATACGGCGGGTCCAGTATTCAGAAAATCCACATAGACGCAGCGCGGACGGTCATGCCCTGGCGCCATCACCTGACTCAGATGCCCATTCGCGCGCGCCCAGCCCACCCCCCAGGTGTCCATCTCGCGGATACATTCGACACCGTCTTCACAAAGGAGCTGAGCTAAGTCCGGATCGCAGAGACCGCGGCCGGCAGCCAAGGTATCGGCAAGGTGGTGTTCCCAGTGATCGGGCGCTTCCTCCCCCACCGCCACCGCCACCGTCATCTGGGCCATCACGGTGCCACCGCTGCGACCGATCAGACTGCGATCGATGAGCAGCACCGTGGCGCCGCGTCGCGCCGCCTCGATGGCCGCGTACATGCCGGCGCCACCGGCACCGATGATTAAAACGTCTGTCGTGAGATGCATACCTGATGCTGGACCGGAGTCGGTCGCGCGCGCCCGGGCGCCGCGATTCCCGAGCATCCTTGTCAACGATGGAGGGGAACGCTATTCTGCCCCGTCCACCGGTTGTCCGTGTAATCGGTGCGTAGAGGAGATTCCCCATGCTGCAAGAACGCGTCCCCAATATCGCCAAGCTGGTCGAACCGGATCGGGTTCACCGGCTTTGTTACGCTGACCCAGACATCTTCGAATTGGAAATCCGCCAGATCTTCGAGAAAACTTGGCAGTACTGCGGCCACGAATCGCAGATTCCAAAGACCGGGGACTTCTGGACGTTTCAGATCGGCCGTCAACCGACGGTGATGGTACGCGGTCACGATGGCAACATCAGCGTTCTCTACAATCGCTGTCCGCATCGCGGTGTACAGGTCTGTGGCTCCCGCAATGGCAATGCTGGTGCGGCGCTGACCTGTCCTTACCATTCATGGCGCTTTCATCTCGATGGCAGCATTGAGTCGGTGCCGCTCGAAAAGGGCTATCTCGGTACGCGATTCGATCGCGAGAATCCCGCGTTCCATATGAAGAAGGCGGCGCGCGTCGATAGTTATCGCGGCTTTATCTTTGCCAACCTCGCGGCTGATGGACCAACTCTCACCGAGTTTCTGGGTGAAGCGCGCATCGCGATCGACGATATGTGCGACCGCTCACCCGTTGGCAAAGTTAAAGTGGTATTCCCGTGCAATCGGGTGGTGCAGCGCTCGAACTGGAAGTTCTTCATGGAAAACCAAATCGACGCGATGCACCCGTCATCGACGCATATGTCGACGGGCCAAGCCGCGGCCGAGGTCGAACGCAAGATCGGGCGTGAAACCGGCGAGAAGCCGCTGCACTATCACATGCTCTCCGCGTTCACCACGCCGTTCGATAAGTGGGATTTGCTGGAAACCGTTGGCTATCCCTATGGCCATACGATCTTGACCGGCTACATGGGATTACGCCCCACCGATCGGGACACGCTCGAACATGAAGCGATTCTCGAAAAAGCCTATGGCAAGGCCAAGAAAGATGAATTCCTGTCGCGAAACATCCATCACTGCCTGCTCTACCCCGCGGTCTCGATTCAGTCGCCGTTGCAGCAGCTGCGCGTGCTGCGCCCACAGGCAGCGAATCGCACGCTTTCGGAAATCTGGCATTTTCGTCTGGTTGGCGCGCCGGAAGCGATCTATCGTCGTTCACTTTGGTACTTCAATCTCGTGAACTCCCCATCGACCCTCGTGAATGCAGACGACTTGGAGAATTGGCAGCGCGGGCAATGGGGGCTCACTTCCGACGGCGGCGACTGGGTCAGCTTTCATCGCGACTTCGGTCGCGACCAGGACGACGGACAGGTCATCCGCTCCACCAACGGTTGCTCGGAAGCGCCGATGCGCTCGCAGTTTCGCGCATGGTTGAAATATATGACGGCTGGGACAGCGTAGATGGCCACCAAGAAGAAAATCGGTAAGGTCGCCGAATCGGCAAAGAAGGTCGCCCCCTCCACGTTTGAGCGCGCGATGAAGAAAGTCGGCGTTACCGCGCCCAAGGCAAAGCCCGCGACAAACTGGGACCTCCATCAAGAGATCGAAGCCTTTCTTTTCCGGCAATCGGAGATGCTCGATGCGAAGCAATGGGCCGCGTACATCGACCTCTTTGCCAACGATGGCGTGTACTGGGCACCATCGCTCCCGGAGCATGAACACTGGGACGGCAAGCCCGCGATCTTCATCGAAGACCGCGACTTGATGAGCGTGCGCATGAAGCGCGTGCTCCATCCCAACGCATGGTCACAGCAGGCCGAGTGGGCGACCAATCACATCGTCTCGAATATTGCGATCGAGCATGTCGGCAAAGACGGCACGATTCAAGTGCGTTCGCGATTTCACATGATGGAAATGCGCCGCGACGATTTGCGCCATTTTGGTGGTATCTATCGACACACGCTGAAGCGGACCAAGGATAGCTTTCTCATCCAATTGCAGCGCGTCGATCTCTTCAACGCACAGGCGGCCTACGAATACGTGCTGCAGGTGTGGGTCTGAACTGATTGAAAATCACCCCGCTGCACGTATTGGTCTTCGCCACCTCCTATGGCTGCGTGAGCGTGTTTACACGCTCAGCCCTCGATGAGGGCGCCGGCTCGACCACGATCTTGCTCATGCGCGGCCTCGGATCGGCGGTGTTGCTTTGGATTGGGTTGTTGCTCGCCCGCATGGAATGGCGCCTGCCACCCCGCGAGCGGAATCGATCCCTCGCATTCGGCTTCTTGCTCGCTGCCGGCAACTTCTGCATGGTGGAAGCGGTTCGCGATATTCCGGTGCCGATTGCGGTGTTGATTCTCTACACGTTTCCGATTCTTACTTCGCTTGCCAGTGCGATGCTTGGACGAGAGCCCTTGACGACCCGCATGCTGGTTGCACTGGTCATGGCCTTTGCCGGACTGGCGATTATCGTGCAGGCGCGCATCGATGAATACACGATGAAGGGTATCTTGCTGTCCTTCGGTGCTTCGGTCATGTTCAGCACCGTACTCGTGCTGCAAAGCATCGTCTTCAAAGACGGCGATCCGCTGCGACGCACGCTGCACATGCTCGCCACCGTTGCCGTCGTGATGATCATCGCCTGTGCGTGGTCGGGCGGCCCGCAATTCCCGAGTTCTCTATACGGATTGACCACGCTCTTCGCGATCCCCGCGACGTACGTACTTGGGATTACCGGTCTGTTCATGGCAGCCCGCGCCATCGGTCCGGCCCGCACCTCGCTCTATATGAATTTCGAGCCGGTGGCGGCAGCGATTCTCGCCGCGCTGATTCTCGACCAGGCACTTACCCCGGTGCAGATTGGCGGTGCAGCCATTGTGTTATTCGCGTTACTAGTCGCACGTGGCCTGCCGCCTACTCCGCCAGTTCCAGACCCGGCTCCCACGGGCAAGGTGAACTAGAGCGCGGCAATCGGCTGGACCTCGACCAGAAACGGTTCCTGCACGAGGCGATCGACCATCAGCAAGGTGTTCGGTGGATATTTCCCATCGGGGAACATCTTCGGAAATTCGCGTTTGCGAAACGTCATGAACTTTTCGATGTCTTGCGAATGCATCAGATAGGTCGTGAACTGGACGATGTTCTTCCATCCGGCGCCTTGCGAGGCGAGTGCCGTTTCGATGTTCTTGAACACTTGCACGCATTGCGCATCGAAATCATGAGCACCAATGATGTTGCCCGCCTTATCAGCGGACAGCTGCCCGGCGATGAAAAGAAACTCGGCTGCCTTGACCCGCGTAATCTGCGAATACTGTCCGAGCGGTTTGCCGAGCGTATCGGGATTGGTGATGGTGATTTCCGCAGCCATGGCATGTTCCTTCAAACAAATTCGTTCGTGTAAAGATCGGTAAGCGGGCTTTCTTTGGGCACGATATTCTGCGACACATAGAATTTTTGCAAATCCGACAGTCGTTGCGGATCCATCTGCCCAAGCACCGTCTGGCCTGGATAGACAAGCGTGTTGTAAAGACCAAACGTCTCCTCGACGAACGCTTCACGACCCTTGTGCGCCGGCACTGCGGCAAGATAATCCCGCGTCGCGGCTTTTGGATCGGTTATGATGTCGCGCATCCCGCGCAGCGTTGCGCGAACGACTTTGCGTACCAGTTCGGGACGCTTCTTGATCACCTCATCGGAGGCGAGAATCGCCTGCGCCATGCTCTTCGTGTAATCAAACGCCGGCATGAGGTGCAGTTTCGCGCCGGCGCCACGTGCCTCGGCGATCCATTCGGGTACCGCCGTCATTGCATCGGCTTTGCGTGAGGCAAAGAGCTGCCACACGCCGGCCGGACCGGCGGCCTGCGCATCGACATCACCCTTATTCAGACCGGCGCCTGCAAGCATTGCCAACAACGCGAAATAGCCGCTATCTGCATAACTCATGGCGGTGATCGTCTTGCCCTTGAGATCTTTTGGGCTCCTGATAGTGGAGTCGGCGTGGACCGCGACGATTGTCATCGACCGTCCACCCAGTACGGCAACGGATTTGACCGGCACCCCTTGCGCGCGAACGATGATCGGCGTGTCGCCAAACGCACCACACATCGGTGCATTGCCGGCCCCAACCTGCTTGGCGGCGTCGACACCACCGCGCCCTGGTTGGAAATTAATCTTCAGGCCTTCAGCGGCGTAGTAACCCTTGTGTTGTGCAAGCATCCAGGGCGCGAAGGCCACCTGCGCAGCGGGCGCAGGAAGTAGATAGGTGATTTCTTCGGTCGCCTGGGCATGGCCGGTGCGACTGGTAACGATAAACGGCGCGCTCGCCAGGGCGGGCAGGCTGGTAACGAAGCGACGGCGTGACATGGACATGTTGGAGACCTCGGGGCACGAATGGCTAAAATGTTGCGGCGGGGCGGCAAACCCTATGGTATTGAAGAATAGCCGATTGCCCGTCTGGGCCGAAAGTTTTTGATCCGCTCGAAGCAGCGAGGAACGCTGATGCAAATGGTGCCGCAAGAATCTCTCGCGATGTTGGTGCAGCAGGACCGCGTCCATCGCAATGTATATGTCGATCCCGGCATCTTCGAGATGGAAATGGATCGGCTGTTCGGCCGGGCATGGCTGCTGCTTGGGCACGTCAGCCAGATCCGCAATGCGGGCGACTATTTCACGACCCGCATGGGTCGGGAACCGGTATTGGTCACACGCCATACCGACGGCAGCACCTATGCATTCGTCAATCGATGCACCCACCGGGGATCCTTGCTCTGCCATCAGGCAAAAGGCTCCGCAAAGAGCTTTTCATGTCCGTACCATGGCTGGACCTTCGACACGGACGGCAGCCTGCAGTGGGTGCCGACGCGTAGCGGCTATGAACCCGGTGCCGCCGCGAAAATTCGCGAACTCGGATTACGTCCGGTCGCACGGACCGATCAGTATCGCGGCTTTATTTTCGCCTCGCTTGCCGCCACCGGCCCATCCTTGCTGGAGTTTCTCGGGCACATGGCAAGTTCGTTCGACGATCTGGTCGACCGCGCGCCGGAAGGTGAGTTAGAAATTACGGGCGGCGTCTTCAAACATGCCTATAACGGCAATTGGAAACTGGTGCTGGAAAACCATCTGGACGGCATCCACCCCAACTACGTTCATGCATCGTCGGTCAATGTCGCACGTGGGGCGCCCGATCCGGGGAGCCCGGAGCGCGAATCCGATATCGCGATTCGGCAAATGCGCCAGAACGGCGCCCCCGAAAAAGTCTGGGAATCGATCGGCATCTGGACCACCGCTCATGGCCACGGCTACATGGGCGACTACCATAACGATAGTCGTCTGGTGGTCGGTCTGGATAATCCTGTGTTCCAGGACTATCGAGCACGCCTTGTGGCCAAGCATGGTGAGGAGCGCACGCGCGAGATTCTTGGTGTGACGCGCTGGAATTCGATCGTCTATCCAAACGTCTCATTCATGAGCCAGTTTCGCCAATTGCGTATCGTGCATCCCCTTGCCGTCGATCGCACCGTCGTCTACACCTATTCATTCAAGCTGAAAGGGGCACCCGAGCAGATGTTTCGCGACACCATCGCATTCGCCAACGTGGTGAATGGCACCGCATCATGGGTCCTCACCGATGATCTGGAGGTGTACGAACGCATTCAACGCGGGCTCGGCGCGACAGGCGCCGATTGGGTGGACCTATCGCGCGGCTTCGGGAACGATGTTGCGGACACGCACGACACGCGTCGTGGTGGTACCGGCACCAGCGAGATCTTCGTTCGCAATCAATTCGCGGCATGGCTCGCCTACCTGACCGCCGAATGACGATGAGTGCACCGCCTGTGTCCGGTACCACCATCACGATTACGGAAGCTCATCAACTGCTGTACCGGGAAGCGTTCCTGCTCGACCGGCACCGTTTCGATGATTGGCTTGCCCTGTTCACTCCCGATGCGACCTATTGGATTCCCTTGGAAGAGAATCAGGCGGATCCGCTCGAAACGAGCTCGATTGTCTACGACAATCGGGAACTATTGGGCCTGCGCGTCAAACAGTATCGTGAGGCCCGTGCTCATGCGCGGTTGCCGCTCGCACGCACCGTGCATCAGGTGAGCAATGTGCTATGCCAAGAAGCGAAGGGAGCGCCAAATGAAGCCACCGTGGCCTCCGCGCTGATCGTGATTGAATACCGGCAAGGGCGCCAGCGTACGTTTGGGGCGCTGGTTGAACATCGATTACGCCGCACGCATCTTGGCTTGCAAATTGCCGCCAAGCGGATCGGCCTCGTTAATTCCGAGTCCGAGCTCGACGGTATCGCGTTCCTATTGTGAAACGCTACGGCCGGCGCATCGCGGCGATTTGCCGCGCGTCAACACGACGCTTGCGGTTTTCCAGCGTGACCTCATGCAGGGTCTGGATGGTGCCGTCCTCACCCACCGCATCAAGCTTCACTTTGAAGCCCCATAACCAGGCCAGATGCTTCATGACGTCTTTGTAGTCAGGCGATAGTGGCTTGCGGTCGCGCGTGTAGTGCTGCAGCGTCAAGGTTCGATCGCCGGTCATATCGACGTGGGTGACTTGAATATCCGGATCGCGCTCGGCCAGGGAGTACTGCCGGGACAGCGCATCGCGCACCGCGCGATAACCGGCGTCATCATGAATGGCGCCGACCCGCATTTTCGCATCCTGATCATCATCAATCAGGCAAAACAGGCGAAAGTCGCGAATCAATTTGGGTGACAGGTATTGCGAAATGAAGCTCTCGTCCTTGAAATTGCGCATCGCGTAATGGACGGTCTTCAGCCAATCACCACCGGCAATATCCGGAAACCACCGGTAGTCCTCTTCAGCCGGCGCCTCGCAAATCCGGCGAATATCCTTGAACATCGCAAAGCCAAGCGCGTAGGGATTGATGCCGGAAAAATACTGGCTGTCAAAGCGCGGCTGCGTCAAAACGCTCGTATGTGAGTGCAGCACCTCGAACATGAAGCTATCGGCGAGCAACCCGTCGTCGTACATGGTCTGCAAAATCGTGTAGTGCCAGAAGGTCGCCCAGCCTTCGTTCATCACCTGCGTTTGACGCTGCGGATAAAAGTACTGGCCGAGCTTCCTCACGATGCGAGCGAGTTCGCGCTGCCACGAATCGAGCAGCGGCGCATGTTTTTCAACGAAATAAAGCAGATTCTCTTCCGGTTCGGGCGGGAAATTGCCTTCGAACTCTTCGTCACCATCATGTTTTATTTGTGGCAACGTCCGCCAAAGCTCGTTCACCTGTGCCTGGACGTACGACTCTCTTTCCTTCTGGCGGGCCTGCTCCTGTGCAAAGGAACGACGGGGCGGCCGCTTGTAGCGATCGACGCCGAGATTTTGCAACGCATGGCAAGCATCTAGCACACGCTCGACTTCTTTCCCGCCATAACGACGCTCGCAATCGGCGATATAGGACTTGGCGAAGACCAGGTAATCGATGATGGAGTCCGCGTGTGTCCAGGTGCGGAACAGATAATTGCCCTTGAAGAATGAATTGTGTCCATAGCAGGCATGCGCGATGACAAGGGCCTGCATCGGCATCGTGTTCTCTTCCATGAGATAGGCAATGCATGGATTCGAGTTGATGACGATTTCATAGGCGAGCCCCATATGGCCTCGCTTGTAGGTCTGTTCGGTCGAAAGGAACCGTTTGCCGAACGTCCAATGCGTGTAGTTGATCGGCATGCCGTTCGAGGCATAGGCGTCCATCATCTGCTCGGCGCTGATGATCTCGATCTGATTGCGGTAGGTGTCAAGCCCGTACCGTTCCGCGACTTTTGCGATTTCCTGGTCGTAGCGCTCGATCAGTTCAAACGTCCACTCCGAGCCCGTCGGCAAAATCGTGCCGCGCTCCTTCGCCCCGTAGGTGGGCTCGGGCTCGTGGTCCGATGCCGTTGCCATGTCACCCGACTGGTCGTGACCTTCGATGCTCATGCCACTACCGCCAATAATTTTTTCGAGAAGAGTTCTCGGAGCACCGGATAGATATCGGAGCGCGTACGGATCCGGCCCAACGCGAGATTGGGTGCGGCGCCTTTCGCTTCCTCATACTGCAACCAGAGGCTCTGTGGTTGCTCCGTCTCAATCTCAACGTAGCTGTAGTACTGGACGCGGGGCAGAATCTCTTTCAACAGCAACTCCTTGCACTTTGGCGAATCGCTATCCCAGTTATCGCCATCGGAGGCCTGCGCCACATAGATATTCCACTGGTCCTGCGGAAAGCGTTCTTTGATCTCTTCCAGGGCGAGTTCAAGTGCGCTGGAAACGATCGTTCCACCGGACTCGGTCGAATGAAAGAACTCCTCCTCATCGACGACTTTCGCCGCAGTGTGGTGGCGGATGAAGACGAGTTCGATCCGTTCATAGTGCCGCGTGAGAAAGAGATGCAGCAGGATGAAGAACCGCTTGGCGAGATCCTTGCGGTTTTCATCCATGGACCCTGATACGTCCATGATGCAAAACATCACCGCTTGGGCAATCGGCTTTGGTTGCATCACGCGATTGTTGTAGCGCAGATCGAAATCGTCGATAAAGGGCACGGCAAGAATGCGGGCGCGCAAGTGCTCGCACTCGGCAATCAATTCGGCAATGCTCGCTTGATCCGGATCGTCTTGCGTTTCTAGCCGAAACAGCTCCTCTTCCAGTTCCCTCAACCGAAATTTGTGGGGCGCTGCAAGCGCTATACGACGACCGAGCGACTCGCGCATGGTGCGAATGATGGCCAGATTGGTCGGCGTGCCATTGGTCTTGAAGCCGGCCCGCACTGACTTCTGTTGCGGGATGGCCGCGAGCTGCGTCTTGATGAGGTCGGGCAGTTCCATGCCCTCGAAAAAGAAATCGAGGAACTCTTCGCGGGACAGCCGGAAGCGGAATTCGTCTTCGCCTTCGCCTTCATTGGAGG
Organism: Betaproteobacteria bacterium; assembly: GCA_009693235.1. Classification (GTDB taxonomy): domain Bacteria; phylum Pseudomonadota; class Gammaproteobacteria; order Burkholderiales; family SG8-39; genus SHXR01. The sequence continues at coordinate 15,999 of SHXR01000073.1, forward strand.
CCCCACCCTTGCCTGAACCTTGCCCCTGGCCGCCGCTTGGCCGGGGCAGCTCATCACCGGCGACGTATTCCTTATTGCCCGGCAAAACGATGCTTCGTTTGCCACCGCGCCCATGACCAAAGGTCGGTTCGGCGAGATCCCGGGCGGGAATGGAAATGCTCGCGTCGCGATCGGTTTCGGCGATTTTGCGCCCGGAAATCGCGCGTGCGACCGCTTCGCGTACCTGGTTGCGGTAACGCTTGAGAAAGCGCTGTTGATTGACGGCGCTCTTATGACGCGGATTGTCGCGACGATCGATGATATCGGACATGGGGGAGGTTCCTTCGCACCGGCCAGGATGCTCCAGCCGGCACGAAAGGGTTTGTCACGACGATTTGCGTACGCGGAGATACCACTCGACCAACAATCGCACCTGTTTCGGGGTGTAGCCCTTGGCGACCATGCGATCGATGAAGTTGGAGTGCTTCTTCTGCTCGTCCGCCGAAGCCTTGGCATTGAACGAAACAACCGGTAGCAGATCCTCGGTGTTCGAGAACATCTTCTTCTCGATGACCGAACGCAGCTTCTCGTAGCTCGTCCAAGACGGATTTTTGCCGGCATTATTGGCCCGCGCCCGCAACACGAAGTTGACGATCTCGTGGCGGAAATCCTTCGGATTCACAATGCCGGCCGGCTTCTCGATCTTCTCCAACTCGTCGTTCAACTGATTGCGATCGAGCATCTCACCGGTATTCTGGTCGCGGTATTCCTGGTCCTGGATCCAAAAGTCGACGTAGGTAACGTACCGATCGAAAATATTCTGACCGTACTCGGAATACGACTCGAGATACGCCGTCTGGATTTCTTTGCCGATGAATTCCGCGTACGGAGCCGCGAGGTATTCCTTGATGAAAGCGAGATACTTCTTCTCGGTTTCCGGCGGGAACTGCTCGCGCTCGATCTGCTGCTCCAACACGTAAAGCAGGTGAACCGGATTGGCCGCGACTTCGCCGTGGTCGAAGTTGAAAACCTTTGACACCACCTTGTAGGCAAATCGCGTCGAGAGCCCGCTCATGCCTTCATCGACACCGGCGTAATCCCGATATTCCTGGATCGACTTGGCCTTCGGATCGACGTCTTTGAGGTTCTCGCCGTCATAGACCCGCATTTTCGAGAAGATGCTCGAATTCTCAGGCTCTTTGAGGCGGGTGAGCACCGCAAATTGCGACATCATCTTGAGCGTGCCCGGTGCGCAAGGTGCCGCCCCAAGCGATGACGTCTGAATCAGCTTCTCGTAGATCCGCAGCTCTTCGGTGACACGCAGGCAATACGGCACCTTGACGATGTAGATCCGGTCGAGGAACGCTTCGTTGTTCTTGTTGTTGCGGAAGGCCTGCCATTCCGACTCGTTCGAGTGGGCAAGAATGACGCCTTCGAATGGAATCGCACCAAATCCTTCGGTGCCCTTGTAGTTGCCTTCTTGGGTCGCCGTGAGCAACGGATGAAGAACCTTGATCGGCGCCTTGAACATCTCGACGAATTCGAGCAGGCCACGATTGGATCGGCACAGACCACCGGAAAAACTATAGGCGTCCGGATCATCCTGGGCGTACTGGTCGAGTTTGCGAATGTCGAGCTTGCCGACCAAGGAGGAGATGTCTTGATTGTTCTCGTCGCCCGGTTCGGTCTTGGAAATGGCAATCTGCGACAACACCGAGGGCTGCAGCCGCACGACCCGAAACCTTGAGATGTCGCCGTTGTACTCTTTCAGGCGCTTCACCGCCCAGGGCGACATGATGGAATTCAGATAGCGTCGGGGAATCCCGTACTCCGATTCAAGCAGCGGGCCGTCTTCATCGACATTGAATAGCCCAAGCGGCGACTCATTCAACGGCGAATCCTTGAGGGCGTAGAAGTGCTTCCCCTCCATGAGGAATTTCAGCTTCTCGGCCAGTGAGCTCTTCCCGCCTCCAGGCGGTCCAAGCAAATAAAGTATCTGTTTGCGCTCTTCCAGGGCTTGCGCGGCATGCTTGAAGAACGAAACGATCTGTTCGATCGTCTCCTCCATGCCGTAGAAATCCTGGAATGCGGGGTAGGTGCGAATCGCCCGATTCGAGAAAATTCTCGATAAGCGAGGGTCTTTCCTCGTGTCGAGCATCTCGGGTTCGCCGATTGCCATGAGCATCCGCTCAGCCGCGGTCGCGTAAGCGCTCTTGTCACGCTTGCAGATCTCAAGATACTCCTGAAGAGAGAATTCCTCTTCGAGGCGTGCCTCGTAGCGTGACTTGAATTTGGAAAGAATATTGCGCGATTCGTTACGACTCGAATCACCGCCCGGGGGCACCACGCGTCCCGGACTATCACCGAAGGCTGAGTAGACCTGCATCGGACCAGCTTCCATCCTGAGCTCCCTCGTCAATCCCGCCAAAACAACAATCGGTATCGCATGACACTGCGCTCGCCGCAATATGGCCCTAATTCGGCGCGCGTTTGTGAGCCTTCGCAGGACCAGTGTGACAAAATTGCGACGCCTCCACAAGTGAAGCTTGAGACCCTGTCGGGAGTAAATTAGTTGTCCGGTTTTAGTAAGTAACCTGTCCGGTTTATTGAGGAGCGATATTGCTGCCCATAAGCCGGTCTGGCTACCGACAGGAGAACCGGAAGATGAGATTCGAAGAGGCCTACCAAGGATGGACGGCGGGG
>SHXR01000074.1 GCA_009693235.1 Betaproteobacteria bacterium
ACCCAAAGACACACGCCATCGCCTCAATCGCGCTCGACCAATCGGCACTCAGCCACCGCACAATCGGTCCCGGTTACACTGCCGGTCCAATCAACCATCGACTTCCCGCTCGACTCGTTCAGGATCAAACCTGAATTGGAAACGGCTCCGGCGCAAGAACCCGTCTAACGGCGGGCGATCGCCTGATTGACGCGCGGCATCACCTGTTCGGCCATCAACGCCATCGAACGCTTGGCGAGACGACCATCGACCCAGTCCATGCCGCAGTAATAGAGGATGCCAAAGTCACCGAGGTACTCATGCATCGCAATGATTTCATCGACCACCTTGTCGACCGAGCCTGCAATGACAAGCTTATCGACGAGATAGTCGGGCGTGATATCACTGTCGGGTTGTTCCTTGTCTTCCTTGAACAACACCGCGCGCCCGGCCCGCACCAGCTTGTAGCCAATCTGCTTGTAGTAGAAGTGATAGGGGCTCTTCGGACCATACGCATACTCACGCGCGGTCTTGTCATCATCGGCGACGAAGATCGTTTTCGCGACCCGCCAGTTCGCCGCATCGATCGGCCGCCCCGCCGCCTCGCAGCCTTCTACATACTTGCCCCAATGCGATTTCTGCCACTTGGGTAATAGAAAGTTCGCGGAGACCGGATCCCAGCCGCGCTTTGCTGCTTCGGTAACGCCCTTGGAAAAGGGTTCGACCGCGGTGACCACGATCGGCGGGTATGGGCGCTGATACGGCTTGATGAAGATGCCCTGACCAATGTCGGGGATCATCGTCTTCTCGGTCGAGATGTTCCAGTACTCGCCCTTGATGTTATAGGGCGGCTCGCCGGTCCAGATTGCGATCATTTGATTGATGCATTCGACGAACTTCGCGTTGCGATTGGCGGTGAGATTGCCGAATACTTCCCAATCGGATGGCAGCCCACCCGGGCTGATCCCAAGCACGAAACGGCCTTCCAACATGTTATCCAACATCGACACTGTCGCGGCCAGTTGCGCCGGATGACCATTCGGGAGATTGAGCGTACCGGTGCCAAGCTTGATCGTCTTGGTCGAATGAATCAGGCTCGCCAGAAACGTCGCACAGTCGGTGACGGTTTCAGCCGCGTCGGTCACATGCTCGCCGACCAGCGCCTCCACAAATCCGAGTTGGTCGGCGAGGATGATCGCCTCGCGATCTTCTTTGAGCGTCTCGACGTAGTTGCGAGACGGCGGATGCAGCGGCATCGTGAAGTAACCAAGCTTCATGGAGCATGTTCCTCAATGGTTCGGACCGGGCGCCGCAATCCGAATGGGTGTCAGTAGGTGTGGGCCGCGGTCGGGAACGTTTTCGCCTTGACCGCTTCGACGTAGCGGCGAATGCCATCGCGGATGCTGCCGCCTTCGGTCATGAAATTGCGCACGAATCGCGCCTTCTTGCCCGGATAGATATCGAGCATATCCTGCAATACGAGCACCTGACCGGAGCAATCGATGCCGGCACCGATGCCAATCGTCGGTATTGCGAGCGCCGTGGTCACTTGTTTGGAAAGCGCTGCAGGAATCATCTCTAGCACCAGCATTTGCGCCCCGGCCTGCTCCACGGCGCGGGCATCATCGAGCAAGGTCTTCGCTGCCGCATCGTCGCGGCCTTGCACCTTGTAACCCCCGAGCTGATGAACCGATTGCGGCGTGAGACCAAGATGCGCGCAGACCGGCACCCCGCGATCCACCAGAAACCGGATCGTCTCGGCCATCACTTGCCCGCCTTCGAGTTTCACTGCTTGGGCGCCGGCCGCCATCAGCTGTACAGCACTTTGAAACGCCTGCTCGCGCGAAGCTTGATAGGCACCGAACGGCAGGTCGGCGAGCACCATGGCACGTTGGGCGCCGCGCACCACACACTGCGTGTGATAAACGATGTCCGTCAGCGTCACCGGCAACGTGGTGTCATGGCCTTGCATCACCATGCCAAGCGAATCGCCAACCAGCAGAATTTCTACGCCCGCCGCTTCGGTCAGCGCCGCAAAGCTTGCGTCATAGCAGGTGAGCATGACAATCGGCTCGTCACGCGCGCGCAGCGCGGCGAAGCTCGTCAGCGTCAGGCGCACAGCCGGCTTCTCGTCGCTAAGGTCTGTTGCGCCATTTTGCTCATCACACCTTCCCAAGCGCCTTCAACACCCGCTCCGGCGTGAACGGCATGTCCCGCACCTTGGCATTGAATGGCAAGAGCGCGTCGTTGATAGCGTTCATGATCGCAGCCGGCGCCCCTGCTGTGCCGTTTTCACCGGCGCCTTTCGCGCCAAGCTCGGAGGTTTTCGTGGGCGTTTCGATGTGCGCGGTGACGATGTCTGGCATCTCGAACGACATCGGCACGAGATAGTCCGCGAGATTTGCATTCAGCATCTGACCGCGCTCGTCGTACATGCACTCCTCGAACATCGCACCGCCAATGCCTTGCACGATGCCGCCGCGTGTTTGTTCATCGACCAGCAACGGATTAATCACCGTACCGCAATCGCCCACGCACCAGTGCTTAAGCATCTTGATGAAGCCGGTATCCGGATCCACTTCCACGAGCGAACCCTGCACACCATTGGCAAACGTGAATGCATATTCGCGCGGCACGAAATGGCGCGTCACCGTGAGTTCTGATTGGAAGTTCATCGGCAGCGTATCCGGGCGGAAGTAGGCGACACGCCCGACTTCGGCGAGCGGCAGCTTTTTCTCGCCGGTGGTGGTGTCGATGATGGTGTTGTCGATGATATCGAGCGTCACCTTCTTCACATTGAGCATTGCCGCCGCCACATCGAGAATGTTCGATTTCAGCGCCTTGCCCGATTGCAGCACCGCCTCCCCACCAATGCCCGCACCACGGGAAGCCCAGGTGCCACCGCCATACGGTGTTACGCGCGTATCGCCGGTTAGCACGCGCACTTTGTCGAGCGAGACACCGACCGCGGTAGCGGCGATCTGCCCAAAGATCGCGTCCGTTCCTTGGCCTTGCTCGGTGACCCCGCAGAGGACCGTGACCATGCCTGATACGTCCAGCCGCAAAGTCGCCCCATCCTGCGCGGAGATCGGCGCACCGCCCACTCCGTAAAACGCCGCCGACGGACTGGTGACCTCGATGATCGAAGCGAGGCCAATACCGCGATGGATGCCCTTCTTGCGCAAAGCGGCCTGCTCGGCACGCAAAGCCGGGTAATCCATGATCTCCAGCAGCTTGTCGAGACACTTGTGATGCGACAGCTTCTCGAAGCGAATGCCGGACGGAAACGTATAGGGGTACGCATCATCCCGAATCAGGTTGCGGCGGCGAAACTCAGCCGGATCGATGCCAAGCTTGATCGCCGCCGCATCGACAATACCTTCAGTGACCGCAGCGGCAATCGGATGCCCGACCGCGCGATACTGGCAAGTTACGTTCTTATTGGTGAAGACCGCATCGAGCTTGGCGCGGTATTGCTTATGTTTGTAAGGCCCGCCGGTGAGATTGACGACCTGATTGCCTTCGATGCCGCTGGTGCGTGGATACACCGAGTAGGGACCGATCGCAGTGAGATCATCGAGATCGAACGCGAGAATATTGCCCGCCTTGTCGGCCGCCAATCGGATCTTCACCCGATGTTCACGGGCGTGGATGTCGGAGACCATCGATTCCATGCGATCGGCGACGAACTTGACCGGCCGGCGCAGCATGATCGATAGCGCCACGGTGCACATCTCATCGGGGTAGGTGTGCACCTTGATGCCGAAGCCGCCGCCGACATCCTTCGCGATAACCTGAATGTTCGCCTCGGGAATATCAAAGTGCTTGGCAAACAACTGCTGCATCATGTGCGGCGATTGCGTGTTGTGATGCACCGTCAGCGAATGCTCGCCCGCGTTGTAATCCGCGAGGATGATCCGCGGTTCGAGGCAGACACCGGTGTGGCGTCCGAACGAATAGCTTTCCTCCACCACACAGTCCGCCTTGGCAAAGGCCGCATCCACTTCGCCGGTGTCGAGCTCGCGATGAAAACAAATGTTATCGCCCAACTCTTCATGAATCACGGTCTGGCCGGCGAGCGCATCGCGCATGTCGACAACCACCGGCAGCTCTTCCCACTCGGCTTCCACAAGGTCGCGCGCATCTTCAGCCTGGGCGCGGGTTTCCGCCACCACCGCGGCGACGGGTTCGCCCTGCCATCGCGCACGTTCGATGGCGAGCGGAAACTGTAGCGGCGAGCGGATGCCCTTCAGGTGTGAAAGCACACCCATCCAGGGTGAACAGATATCGCGCACGGCATAACCATCGACGACCGCAATGACGCCAGGCGCCACGCGCGCCTTGGAAAGATCGAGTTTCTTGATCTTGGCGTGCGCGTGAGGACTACGGAAATACGCGACTTGCGCCAGACGCGGGAAGCGCAGATCGTCGGTGTAAGACCCACGCCCTTGCAGCAATCGTTTGGCATTCGCTCGCGGCTCGCTCTTACCGATATAGCCGGTTTGCGGCCGGGTGCCCGGCGCCTGGAGCGGCCGATCAACAACGGGTGCGACCGGGGTCGTCGTAGTGGAGTTCACAATGTCTTGGCTCATGATTTGCCTCCGAGACGTTGTTTGGAGATGAGCACCGCTTCGATCGCATCGACGATGGCGTGATAGCCGGTGCAACGGCAGTAGTTGCCCGAGATGTACTCACGAATCTCTTCGCGCTTCGCAGCGGGCTTGTTTTTCACCAGATCGATAGCGCACATGATCATGCCCGGTGTGCAAAAGCCGCACTGCAGGGCATTTCGCTCATGGAACGCGTGCTGCATTTCGGCGGCCTCACCGGAATCGGAAACGCCTTCAATCGTATCGATCGTCTTGCCATTGCAGGCGACCGCCAGCGTGAGACAGCCGCGCACGATGTCGCCGTTGACGCGCAAGGTACATGCGCCACAGACGCCATGTTCGCAACCGGCATGGGAACCGGTGAGGCCCATTTCTTCGCGCAGAAAATCGACGAGATGTGTTCGTGCAGCGATGCGGCGCGTGACTTGCGTGCCGTTCAGCGTCATCGTCGTTTCTATTTCGTAGTCCATGATCGACCTCGTTCAGGCAGCGATGGCTGCCAGCGCGCGGCCAGTCAGCACGCGGGCAAGATGAGTCTTCGTGGGCGGCGCGGAGTAGAGGTCGCCGATCGGGTCCAGTTCTCTACCAAGTGCCTGTTGTGCAGCGGCCACTACCTCGGCCGAGTAGGCGTTCCCCTCGATGGCAGCCATGGCGCCTTTGGCGAGAATGGGCGTTGCACCAACACCGAGATACGCTAAGCGCACATCGCGGAATTTCCCGGCGTCCAGCTTCGCAATCGCCGCCACGCCCGCAATCGCATAATCGCCATGCCGGCGCGCGAGTTCGAGAAACGCGCTGCGGTAGCCGGCGCCCAACAAGGGGATTTCTATCGCGACGAGGATTTCCTTGGGTTGCAGCGCTGTCGTGTAAAGCCCCTTGAAGAAATCGCGCGCCTGCACTCGGCGCTCACCCGATTTGCCCGCAATGATGAACTCGGCATCGACGGCCAGCATGCAGGCGGGCCACTCAGCGGCGGGATCAGCAAACGCGATCGAACCACCTAGGGTTCCGGCATTGCGAATCGCCGCATGGGCAATTTGCCCAACCGCCTGGGCGAGAAGCGGTACGGACTTCGCAATCTCAGCGGATCGCTCGATATCGCAATGACGCGTCAACGCGCCGATCCGCACTTTGCCGTTCGCGGTGGAGATCCCGCTCAACGCGGCGATGCCGGTGATATCGATAAGGATCGCGGGTGACGAGAGACGCATGTTCAGCGTGGCGACCAGACTTTGGCCACCCGCCAACACCTTTGCCTCCTCGCCATGTTGATCGAGCAATGCCAGCGCCGCTGGGAGCGTGGCGGGTTTGGCGTAAGCGAACTTGGGCGCTTTCACGCGGTGCCTCCTTGAAAAAGTGATTGCGCTCGCACCAATAGGGTCGTGGCGCACCGTGCGCAATCGCGTAAGCGAGCGGCGAGTATGGTAGCGCACGGCCACGGAAACCGGCGATGGCCATCGGCTAAGGAAATTCATCGGGTGTTCGTATAATGGTTGCCGACCCAACCACGAGAGACACCATGGCCACTTCTTCAGCAAAAAAATCCGGCGCCAAACAATTTGCAAAAAAACCGACCGCGCGCGCTAGTAACGGCCCGAGCAAGGCGCTCATCGATGACCTTGTCGCGGGCAATCGCGTGCTGGCCCAATATGGGGTGGTCGATGCATTCGGTCACATCAGCGTACGGCATGATAAGGATCCGAATCGCTATCTGATCTCCTGCTCGCGCGCCCCGGAAATCGTGAAGGCAGACGATATCCTCGAATTCGATCTCGATTCCAATGCGCTCAACAACAAGCTCGGGCGCACGCTTTACACCGAGCGCTTCATTCACGGCGAGATCTACAAACGCCGTCCGGATGTGATGGCGATCGTCCACAGCCATTCACCGCACATCGTGCCATTTGGCGTCGCAGGCGTACCGCTCCAGGCGGTCTATCACATGGCGGGATTTCTCTGCTGCAACATCCCGGTGTTCGACATCCGCACCAAGTTCGGCATGACCGACCTGTTGGTGCGCAACCGGGATCACGGCAGTGACCTGGCGGACATTCTCGGCGACGCGCCCGTCGCGCTCATGCGCGGACACGGCAACGTGGTGGTCGGTCCGTCGATTCCCGGCGTGGTCTACCGCGCGATCTACACTGAGATCAACGCAAAATTGCAACAGCAGGTGCGCGCCCTCGGCGGCACACCGACCTATCTTTCGCGTGAAGAAGGCGAGAAAGCCACGCTGACGAATTTTTCGGCGATCGAACGGCCTTGGGAGTTGTGGAAGAAGGCGGCGATGGCAAAGCGCTGAATGGGCTGTCCAAATAGCGACTGAGTTCGCGACCTCCCTTATTTGGAGAGGCCCTCATCGCCAAGATAAAGAAATCGCCACGTGCCTTACTCATCGTTGAATCGTCGCTCGTGACACCTAATCCCGCCTCCAATCTCGCCGTGGATGACAATGGGATTTGTTTCCGGGCGCCATTCCCTAACGCCGCCCCCGCTGAATCGCCAAATAGACAATCCAACCGCCAAGACTGAGCAACGTCCAACCGAGGTGGCCGAACGCCAGATTAAGGGTTGATCCGGATATCGCGATCGATACGACGCCAAGCGTAATCGCACTGCCGATGAGCTGCGTGAATGCCTGACACGATGCGGCCAGTCCGCGTCGTGCCGGCATAAGCTCCATGATGAGCACCTGCGTAATGGGTGCGGCCATCGCGATACCTGCCGTCGCGATAAACAATGGGCCGATGCTCGCGACAATGTTCGGCGTGCTGAGCATATGCCAGATCACACTGAACACGGCCGGGGCGATCATCAACAGATGCGCGACCCAGATCGTCTTGGTATTCGACCACCTGCCGGCGGTCCGACCAGAAATGAACGAGCTCAGCATGAAGCCCACCACCAGCGGGATAAACAGATAGCCGAACTGGGTCTCATGCAAGCCGAGCTGGCCGGCCAGAAACGGATGCGCTGCCCCGATGTATTGCATGAAGATCTGGAAGCTGAACGCCGGAATCGCGGCCAGCGCCCAGAAGGTCGGCGAACGCAATATCTCGAAGTAGCTCTTTGCCAGCGCCACCGGATGCAGGGATTGACGCTTCGATTTCGGATGCGACTCAGGCAGGGCAACAAAAGACCAGACGGTGAGCACCAACCCACCGGCAAACAAACCAGAAGATACTGCGCCAGCCAAACAGTTCGAACATCCAACCGCCCAGGATCGGCGCGATGGCCGGCGCTAACCCGAACATCACCCTGATGTGTAAAAGCAGGCGTTGCGCCGCCGCGCCGTCCAGCATGTCGCGCACAATCGCGCGCGTGAGCACCATGCCGACCCCACCGGCGAGCCCGGTGATGAATCGAAAACCGATGAGCGCGTCGATCGACGTGGCCAATGCACAGCCTAGCGCCCCCATGGTGTAGATCGCCAACCCGCCCAGCATCACCGGCCGGCGCCCGACTGCGTCCGAAATCGCGCCATGCCATAGCGCCATGATGGCCAGGCCCAGCATGTAGGCAGAGAGCGTCTGCTGCGTCTCGATCGCGGTCGCATTGAGCGATTCACGCGCCGCATTGATGGCGGGCACATAGGTATCGGTCACAAACGGCGAGAGCATCGTGAGTGCCGCGAGTAACACGATGAACCCGGGTGCTACGCCGCGCGCGGTCATGCGCGGAGACGACTATTCACGTCGTTGTTCGTTGATGAGCGCAAGCAGGTGCGCCGGACTCATCGGGTAGTCGTTGATTTTGATGCCAAGGGGTTTCAACGCGTCTTCTACCGCCGACACGATGCAGGCAATGCCGGGGATCGTCCCCCCCTTCACCGGCCCCTTTTACGCCCAACGGATTGACCGACGACGGCGATTCCATATGTTCGACGTGGATGCGCGGCATTTCCAATGCGCCGGGCAGGAGGTATTCGCCGAAATTAGTGGTGGGCGGCTGGCCGGAATCGCGGTCATAGACCATGCGCTCGAACAACGCATTGCCGATGCCATGCACGACACCACCGACGATCTGGCCGTTCACGAGCATCGGATTGATCACTGTCCCGCAATCATGCGCAACCCAGTAATTGCGGAGCTTCACTTCCCCCGTGCCGATGTCGACTTCAACCTCGGCAATATTTGACCCGTTCGCGTAGACGGCCCGCTCGGTCATGTGATACGACGTGGCCTCCAGCCCCGGCGTGAATCCCTTTGGTAACGGCATGTTGACGACTGACAGCAGCCGCTTCGAGAGATCCGCAAGCGTGATCTTCCGGTCGAAAATACCTTTGATGTGAACCGCGCCATGGGTGATTTCCAGATCCTGCTCGGCGGCTTCCAGTTGCAGCGCCGCGAGCCGGATCGCTTTGTCGCGTACTTCGCGGGCGGCCAGCTGAATGCTGGGCCCAGCGGTGGCCGTTACGCGGCTGCCGACCGTCGAAAGCGCAAGCGCCGCAAGCGCGGTGTCACCGGTCTTGACGACCACGCTGGCCGGATCGACATCGAATTGGTCGGCCGCGATTTGCGCGGCAATCGTTTCCAGCCCTTGCCCCTGCGCGCATGAACCAAGCTCCACCAGGATGCGGCCGCTCGGCAACACTTTCACGGTCGCACCCTCATAGGGTGGCAGGCCGGTATCTTCGTTATAGCTCGCGACCCCCAGGCCGATCCAACGACCTGACTTCGCAGCCGCTGCACGGCGCGCCTCGAACCCGGCATAGTCAGCGGTGCGCATCACCATATCGAGGCACTTGCCGTAGTCACCGCTGTCGTACTAAATCGACAGACCGGAGGGCAGTTTGCCACCCGTCTGGTACGGCATCTGTTCGGTGCGCACGAAATTCGCGCGGCGCACCGCCGCACGATCGAGCTTCAGGTTGCGCGCGATCGTATCGATCGTGCGCTCGAGAATGTAGGCGACGTTCGGACGACCGGCCCCGCGAATCGGCGTGGTCGGTACCGCGTTGGTGAACACGACATCGAGCGATGCGTCGACCGCAGGAATCGTATAGGCGCCAGGAAACGGAACGACGGACGTCAGCGCCAGCAGCAATCCGTAAGGAAGATAAGCGCCATTGTCGTGGATGCACTTCGCGCGCAATCCGAGCACCTTACCGGTCGCGTCGCAGGCAACACCGACCTCCCAGAACTGATCGCGCTGCTGGGTGGTGGTGAGAAAATGTTCACGTCGATCTTCGGTCCATTTCACCGGCCGACCCAGTTTGATGGCAACCAGCGCTGCCACCAGTTCTTCGGCATAGTGCCCCGCTTTCGGCCCGAATCCGCCGCCGACACCGGGGGCAATGACACGAATGCCGGATTCTTCGCGCCCCAGATATTGCGCGACGAAACGGCGCACCAGAAAAGGCGATTGCGTCGAACTCCACATCGTGAGTTGATCGGCCGCCGACTCGTATTGCGCCAGGACGGCCCGACCTTCCATCGAATGCGGCGCGCCGCGATGCTGGTGATACGATTCCTTGAATACATGCGGTGCCGTTGCGAAGGCAGCGGCAACATCGCCATATCGCCATGCCACCGAGGCACCGACGTTGTTCGGCGCGCCGTGATGCGCAAGATTCGCACCGGTCATCACCGCATCGCGTGCATCGATCACCACTGGCAGCGACTCGTATTCAACGACGACGCGTTCTGCCGCGTCTTCGGCGATATAGCGGCTATCGGCAATCACCACTGCAATCGCTTCGCCGACGTAGCACACCTCATCCTTGGCGAGCGGATATTGCGTGAGGTTTTGTTTGATTGCCGGATTGGGATAGGCCTGCACCATCGTCTTGGCGGCGATATCGCCAAAATCTTTCAGCGTCAATACCGCTGTCACGCCGGGTACCGACAGCGCAGCGGTTACGTCGATCGACAATACCCGCGCATGCGCTTCGCGCGATCGTACAAAGGCCATTCGAGCATACCCGCGACCACGATGTCATCGGTATAGCGTCCGCGGCCGGTCAACAAACGCGGATCTTCGAGACGCTTGACCACCGCGCCAATATTGCGAGCGCCCATCAGAGATTCCCTTGCGGTGAAAGTGCTGCTGGGTTCACGCGCCGGTCAAGACTTCATGCCAAGCCAGCGACGAAACATCGCCTTCAGCGCGGCGAACAATAACGACACGCCAGCAATCGGCGCCGCCGGGGCGGGTGCTTGGCGTGCGACGACGGGTTGGACTTCGATGTCGCTTGCGCCGGCACGCACCGGCTCGCCTGCATCGGGCCCAGGCGGCATTGGTGTTACGCCCGCCGCGACGGTATCCTCAACCCGGCTCACCGGTCGGATCGCAGCGGTTTTTCCCGCCCCGCTCACGGTCTGTTGCATGACACGATCCGCCGCGATCAGTGCCGAAAGATTCGCCGCGAACTGCGCCGTAAGTTGATTGGTGATTTCCTTGATCAGCCCCGAGCCACGTCCGTATTGCGCCACGGAGCCAGAGAGCGTGATGTCGGTGTTAACGACTGCGCGGGTCGCTTCGCCCTGCGCGGTCAACGCAAACACCATCTCGGCTTGAAATGAGCCGCGTCCCTTGGCGTCGCTGCCTTTGGCGCGAAGTTTCGCTGCGTGGGCCACCGGATCCACGTCGAAGAATTCGCCTTCACCGCGAAACTGCAACTCAACCGGCCCGACTTTAATGCGCGCCGTCGCGCGAAAATGCTGTGCGTCGATTTCATCGGTCACCGCGCTGCCCGGCATGCACGGGACCACACGGGGAATATCGATCAGCACCTTCCAGGCATTCTCGATCGGCGCCGGGATGACAAAATCATTCTCTACCTTGATACCCACGCGACACCGATCCTTCCGCCTTGCAACGTAATTTCCCAGGCCCTTACGCCGCGCCGGTATCGGCCTTTAGGCCAGCCTTCTCGATGCCCGCAACGCAGCACACTTCATCTTTATCGGAGGTGTCACCGCTGATGCCAACCGCGCCAATGATTTCATTGGTGGCCGAATCGCGGATCAAAACGCCGCCGGGATTGGGCACCATCTTGCCGCCCGCAAGATCCGACAGCGCGTTAAAGAAGATGGGATTGTCGGCCGCGCGCTTGTTGAGTGCACGCGAACCGAAGCCCATGCCTAGCGCCCCCATGCTTTACCGACGGCGGTGTCGTTACGCAGAATGCCGGTCTGATCCTCGCGTTTCAGCGCTTTCAAATGCCCACCGGCGTCCAGCACCGCCACCGCAAGCGGCGCGCATTTCGTTTCGCGGCCCTTCGCGAGGGCGATATCAACGATGGTTGAAGCCTGATCGAGCGTAAGCGTTGGCATGCGGTTTCCTAGCGTTTAGCGCGCTTCTTAGCGGCGACCTTCTTCTTGCCGGCCGCTGCCACCGGGGTCTTGATCCCCATTGCTTTGATGTCTTGCTTGGTGATCTTCAACAGCTTCGCGGCATTTAAGCCATGGACCTTCGCTTGATCATCACCCTTCAGGAAATCACAGCCTTCGAGGAAGCCCCGCGGGTCGTACCACCCCATATCGTAGGGATAGTCGGTACCGACGACGATGTGATCCGCGCCCCATAGATTGACGAGATGGCGCAGCTGCTCACGGTCGAACACAATCGTATCGAAGTAGAGCTTGGAGAGCGACCAACGCGGTTTTTTCTTGAGGGCGGTGCGCGTATCGTCGCGAGCACCCCAAGCGTGGTCCATCCGCGCCGGATAATGGCCGACATAACCGCCGCCATGCGCGCAAACAATCTTCAGCTTCGGAAACTTCTCGATGATGCCGTCGAACACGATGTGCGCGACCGCCACCGTCGTATCGAGCGGATTGCCGATCACATTGTTGAAGTAGTGGTCGGAGAAGCGCTCACCGCCAGTAAAGCCATTCGGATGCATGAACACCATGACATCCAGCTCCTGCACCTTGGCCCAGAACTTGTCGAGGCCACGCGACACTTCGCGACCGGCGATGTTGGTGCCGATCTCGACGCCTCGAAAACCAAGCGTTTTGATACAGTACTCGAGTTCGGCGGTGGCGGCATCCGCATCCTGCAATGGCACGTTGGCGAGCGCGACAAAGCGATCGGGATGGCGCTGCACGATGCCGGCGAGATTTTCGTTCACCGCGCGCGCAGTCTTTCTTCCAAGCTCAGGATCGAGCCAGTAGTAGAACTGGCGGGGCGATGACGAGATCGCCTGTACATCCATGCCCATCTTGTCCATGTCGCGCAGGCGCTGCTCGACCGATGTCAGACAGATACCAACGTTTTGCTCCTGCTTGACGTTGGCCGCGCGCGTTACCGCATTGGAGAACTTCATCGCCGGTTCGCGGTCGGCCGAGAACACGTGTTTGATGATGTCTTCCACAACCGGCGTATGCACGTGACAATGCACATCGACGCAGAAATGGCGGGGACGACCTTTCATGGACTGCCAATTGCCGCTCTTGGCAGCGGCACCGGGACACGTAAACAGCACGGAGTTCTCCTTTATAGGGGGAAGCGTTTTCGGGGCGATTGCTTTTCTTGCGCCGTGCTTGAATCTTAACTGATCGGGCGATCTCGCGACCGGCGCATGGGGCGATCGGCGCTTTTCGGAAACGCGCGTAATATTTCAGGCACCCACCCACTTGCGAGGATCACCGCATGCAAATCCAAGCCGCCATCGTTCATGAAAAAGGGGCGCCGTACCGTATCGAACCAGCGGAACTCGCCGACCCACAAGACGATGAAGTCATCGTTCAAGTGGCCGCCACCGGCATCTGCCAGACCGATGTCCATGGCCGCGACGACTACTACGGCACGCCGTTCCCCTGCGTCTTCGGCCATGAGGGTGCAGGCATCGTGCATCGAATCGGCGCGCAGGTGAAACATGTGGCCCCGGGCGATCATGTGATCATGTATTCGCCTGGCTGCGGAACCTGCCCACCATGCCTACAGAAATTGCCTGGCTACTGCTTCGGTGCACGCACGATCAAGATGAATGGGTTGCTGCGCAACGGCAAGCATCCGATCAGGCAGAACGGCAAGCCGATTCATGGCGGATTCTTTCAGCAGTCATCGTTCGCGACCTATTCGCTCTGCACCGGCGGCAACGTTGTACGCGTGCCGAAGGATGTTCCATTCGCGCAACTGGCCGCATTCCCCTGTGGCGTCAATACCGGTGCCGGTGCAGTATTCAATGTGCTGAAGCCGCAGCAGGGCAGCTCATTTGCTGTGTTTGGTGCAGGGACGGTCGGCCTGGCCGGCATGATGGCCGCCAAGCTGTCGGGCTGCACGACGATCGTTGCCGTTGATCTGCACGACAATCGGCTCGCGCTAGCGAAGGAGCTGGGCGCCACCCATACGTTCAATGCGCGCACGACCGATGTCGTTGCCGTCATCAAAGGCATCACGGGCGGTCGCGGCGTTCAATATTCGCTCGAAGCCGCGGGCGAACCCAAGGCGCTCCGTCAGGCCGTGGATTGCATCGATTCACTCGGCACATGCTGCCTCGTAGGCAGTGCGCGGCCGAAAGTCGATACGTCACTTGAGATGGTAACCGTTCAATGGGGGCGGACGATTCGTGGCTGCGTACAAGGGGATGCGCCGGGCGACACGTTCATTCCGAAACTGATTGAGTACTTCCGAGCCGGGAAAATGCCGGTCGACCGGCTGGTGACGACCTATCCGTTTGCCGATATCAATCGCGCGGTCGAGGACGCCATCAGCGGTAAAACGATCAAGGCCGTGCTAACGATGCCGGGGTTTTGAAGGCGCCCGCCTCGCGTAGCAGTTGATACAGCCGCTGCGGCGTCAGCGGCGCATCGGTAATGAAGAGCCCGTACTCCGATAGGGCATCTTCAATGGCGCCGATGATGGCGGGCGCTGCTGGAATGGTGCCGCCTTCGCCTGCACCCTTGACGCCCAACGGGTTGAGCGGCGAGGGCGTTTCAAGATGCTGCGTGTTCACACGCGGCACGTCACCCGCGCCTGGCAGCAGATACTCGCCAAAGTTCGCGGTAATCGGCTGCGCATTCTCGTCGTAGCGCATCCATTCGAGCGTCGCATTGCCGATGCCATGGGCCACCGCGCCTTGCACTTGACCATCGACGATGAGCGGATTGATGAGCTTGCCGGAATCATGGCCCATCACATAGCGCAGAATTTTGATCTGACCGATCTTCGGATCGACTTCCAGTTCGACCACCGCCGTACCATTGCAATAGGCGGCTTGCGCCGGTGAGAAATACTGCGTGTCTTCGAGACCGTTGGTGACGCCTTCCGGATACGAGAACCCGGGCATTCCTTGCGAAACACGCGCCAGTTCACTGAAGGACTTGCGCCGGGCCGGGTCATTCGCCACATGCGCCCAGCCGTTTTCCATCGCAATGTCGGCCGGTTTCACTTGCAGCATGAATGCAGCAAGTCGCGCGATTTTGTCGCGCACGTTGCGCGCGGCCATGAACACGGAGTTACCGGCATTCACTGTGATGCGGCTGGCGAACGTGCCGATGCCCATCGAAATGCCAGACGTATCGGCGGTCGTCACATCGATGAGTTCGAGCGGCACACCGAGTTGATCGGCGGCGATCTGCTGGAATGTTGTTTTGTGCCCCTGACCTTGCGGCGACGCGCCGGTGAGGATGGTGACGCGGCCATTTTGCTGCACGCGAACGGTGGCCCCTTCAAACGGACCAAGGCCGGTTCCTTCGACGTAATTGCCCATGCCGATACCGATGAAACGGCCGGCTGCGCGCGCCTTCGCTTTGCGCGCCGGGAAACCTTCGTAGTCGGCCACCGCCAAGGCTTTCGCTTGGCATTGCGGGTAATCGCCGCTGTCGTAGCGGACCGGCTTGCCGTCGCGGTAAATGAACCCAACGGAGTAGGGCATCTGCGAAGGCTGCACAAAATTACGCCGTCGAATTTCAGCGCGATCAAGACCCAATAGACGCGCCGCTTTATCCAGCATGCGTTCCATCGCAAAGACCGCCTGCGGGCGACCCGCGCCGCGCACGGGTGTCGTCGATACCTTGTTGGTGAACGCGACTTTCAAATCAACCGTCATCGCCGGCACCACATAGGGCCCGGGCGTGGTCGTCACCGCGATGTAGGGCATGATGATGCCCCAGGGAAAGTACGCGCCGTTGTCGTGCAGCATGCCGAGCTTGAGGCCTTGAATCTTGCCCGTTGCATCGAGGGCCAATTCGAGATCCCACCACTGGTCGCGCTCCTGCGTGGCGGTGAGGAAATGCTCGCGACGATCTTCCGCCCATTTCACCGGGCGATTGAGCCGGCACGCCGCGATTGCGACGACCGCCTGCTCGCCATAGAAAATCGCCTTGGGCCCGAAGCCACCGCCGACATCGTTCATGACGACCCGCAAGCGCTCCGGGTCCCAGGCCAGCAGATCGATGAGATTCTTTTTTTCCAGAAACGGCGCCTGGCCGGACGAATAGACGGTGAGCTGTCCGGTCAGTGCATGGAATTCGGCGACATAGTTGCGTACTTCCATCGGATGCGCCGAGCCGCGGTTCTGCCAGAACGATTCACGCACGACATGCTTGGCGCCCGCAAACGCTTTATCGATGTCGCCATAACCCATCCTGAGGGCGGCGCCCAGGTTGTCCTTGATGCCGGTGTGCGCGAGCGGTGATCCGGCGGCCAGCGCCGCCTGCCCATTCGCGACGGCCGGCAGCACATCGTAGTCAACGTCCACCAACGTGCAGGCATCTTCGGCGATATAGCGGTTATCTGCGATCACTACCGCAACTGCATCGCCAACGAAACAGACTTCGTTTTTGGCCAGCACATAGGGCATCAACGGATCGCGGATCGCCGGATTCGGCGTGAGGAGCGGAATGCGCTGGCGGGCGCTTTCAGGCAGATCGGCCCAAACATAGACGACATGTACCCCACGCACCGCTTTGGCCGGCGCGGTATCGATTGAGCGAATCCGCGCATGGGCGTGTGGACTTCGCACAAAGGCCGCATGCAGCAGGTTGGGCAGATGGATGTCGTCGGCGAACAAACCTTGTCCACGCAGCAGCTTGTCGTCTTCGGTGCGCTTGACGCGCGCGCCGATGAACCCCTTCAGGTCGACGAGCGGATCGTTAGCACCCATGGTGTGTTCGCGGCAAGGCGCTACAAAGTGATGTTTTCTTCGCGCATGCGCTTGGCGCACGCCAGCGCGGAATCTACGATCGACTGATAGCCGGTGCAGCGGCATAGGTTGCCCGAGATCGCGATCCGCACTTCTTCCTCGGTCGGGTTGTTGTTCTCGCGCAGAAACTCAGTGAGCGTGGTGAGCATGCCAGGCGTACAAAAACCGCATTGCAAGCCGTGGTTTTCCCAGAAGGCGTTCTGCAATGGATTCAAATCGCCATTTGGCAACGCGAGCCCTTCGATGGTCACCAGATCATGTCCATTGGCCTGCACCGCCAGCATGAGGCAGGAGCGGGCGGTTCGTCCATCGAGCAAAATTGTGCAAGCACCGCATACACCATGCTCGCAGCCGTAGTGGGTACCGGTGAGGCCAAGCTCATGGCGAATGAAATCGCCCAAGGTCATACGCGTTTCGACTTCGCGCTCGTATGACTTGCCGTTGACCGTCAATTTGATCTTGCGAGTGTCCACGCGCAGCTTCTCCGTCAGTTCTTGATGCGTGCCGCGGCCGCCACGAGGGCGCGCGTCGTCAGGACGCCCGCCAAATGCTGCCGATAGTCGGCGGTGACATGGGCGTCTTCCATTGCTTCGATGCCACGAGCGATGTCGGCCGCCCGTTCAAATTGCGTCGCGTCGGGTGATTGACCCATCAGGGCCTGCTCGGCCGCGTGCAGGCGAACGGGCCCAGGCGCCACGCCGCACAGTGCGATTGAAATTTTGTTGATGCGACGATTCACATCGGTGGTCACGAGCACGGCGACGCCCACGATAGCGTAGTCACCATGACGTCGCGAGTATTCGATAAATGCATAACCATGACCTTTCGGCCAAATCGCGAGCGACGCACCGACCATCAACTCATCGGCGGCGATCGCGGTCGTCATGTAGCCCTTGGAAAAGGCCGACATTGGAATTTCACGTTGGCCGCGTTTGGATTGGGCGATGACGATGCCATCCAGCGCCGCTGTAAAGCAGGGCTGCTCGGACGCCGGATCGTGATGGCACAGGCTGCCACCGAACGTGCCGCGATTACGAATCTGCGTATGGCTAACTAAATGATAGGCCTCGGGAATGATCGGGCAGGTCTCCTGCACGACGCTCGAGCGCTCGATATCGCGCTGGCGGGCCATGGCGCCGATAAACAGGCGATCGCCGCGACGCTCGATGGCGCTGATGCCGTCGATGAGATTGAGGTCGATGACATGATCCGGCTGCACAAACCGGAAATTCATCATCGGCATCAACGACTGGCCGCCAGCGAGAAATTTCGCATTCTCAAGGGATGTCGCGAGCTCAAGGGCCTCGGCGACCGACCGCGGGCTATGGTATTTGAAAGGGGCTGGTTTCATGGCGCGAAGGAGTATAGACGGAGACGCGGATCTCTTCCCGGAGCGGACGCATCCTACACCGACCGATTCCGTTGATGCGAATGCACGTCGATACCCTGTACGCGTCTAGCGCTGGCCCGAGGGGCTTAGCACCGCCCTGCCGCCTCGGTTAAGGACATGCGTATAGATCATCGTCGTCGCGACATCTGCATGGCCGAGCAATTCCTGAACGGTTCGGATGTCGTAACCGGACTGCAACAGATGGGTGGCTCTCGGTGCACAACCGCCGCATTTACCCTGCCCCTGGACACCGCGGGCTTCGTCATCAGGTGCTGACTCGCCCCAGGGCTGGGCCTTCTATGCGATTTCTGTCCGTCGGCTCGCACCTCTGCACTCGGGCTTCCTTCAGACAACCCCTCGCGGTATTGCCCTTGCCCTCGGCTAGTGGTTAGCCTACGGTCATGATGTCCTCCCACAGGGGACTTGCACCCTATAAGCTCATGCCCATGTCGGGCGTACACCAGCCCATGCAGCGAAGCCGCTAAAGCGGCCCACTGATGCATACCTCGTTGGGCGTCTTCAGTTCGCGCGCATCAAACCAGTACTATCTTGTGGTACTATACGTG
>SHXR01000075.1 GCA_009693235.1 Betaproteobacteria bacterium
TCAAGCAGTATTTGGAACACCACTTTGAACCGAAGCCGAATGACGATTTCAAGATGGAGCCCGACTAAGACGCGTCGTTCAGCCGACGCGTATCCGGACTTTCAGTCCGTAACCCAAACCCACCAGCTTTAGCTGGTGGTTGTTTAGTTCAATCGAAACGAGCGGCTCACAAGTTGTCGTTCTGCGCAATAGGCCGTCGACTATGATTCAATCCAGCGCGAAGCGAATCCCTTGCGCCAGCGGCAGATCGCGGGAGTAGTTGATCGTGTTAGTGGCGCGGCGCATATAGGCCTTCCATGCATCGGACCCGGACTCTCTGCCACCGCCGGTATCTTTTCGCCACCGAACGCACCGCCGATCTCCGCACCACCGGGACCGATGTTGACGTTAGCAATGCCGCAGTCGCTACCGGCCGAGGACAAAAAGGTTTCGGCTTCCCGCACGTCATTGGTAAAGATGGAAGAGGCAAGGCCCTGTGGCACCGCATTGTGGAGCGCGATGGCCTCGTCAAGCTCCCGGTAGCGCATGACGTAGAGAATCGGCGCAAAGGTCTCCCGACAGACGATGGGTGACTGCTCCGCCATTTCGACCAGCGCCGGACGGACGTAACTGCCGCCCTCGCAGCCGGTCACCGTGACGCGATCGCCGCCATGCACGCGGGCGCCTTCACTGCGTGCCGCAGCCAGGGCTCCTGCCATCGACTGCATCGCGCCGTCATCGATCAGCGGACCTACGAGTGTCGCGGGTTCGAGTGGATTGCCAACGCGTACGCGTGCGTAGCTGCTTGCCAGTCGCGGCATCAGCGTTGCATAGATCGACTCGTGAATGAACGCGCGCCTGAGCGTGGTGCAGCGTTGACCGGCCGTGCCCGCCGCGGAGAAGAGCACCGCGCGCTCCACCAGCGCCGCATCGGCACTTGGACCGATAATGGCCGCGTTGTTGCCGCCTAACTCAAGCAGGGAGCGTCCGAGACGGTTGGCCACGACCGGTGCGACGGCGCGACCCATACGCGTGCTACCGGTTGCCGACAACAGTGCAATGCGCGGATCACTTGCGAGCAGCTCACCCAGTTCTGCACCGCCGATCAGGAGCTGCGACAGGCCAGGCGGAATGCCACCGACCCGCGCGGCGGCACGCGCGAGCAGCGCATGGGTTGCAAGCACGGTGAGGGGGGGCTTTTTCCGAGGGCTTCCGCGCGAGCGCATTTCCGCACTCCAATGCGAGGGCGGCGTTCCATGCCCATACCGCCACCGGGAAATTAAAGGCCGAAATGATCCCGCATACGCCAAGCGGATGCCATGTCTCCATCATCCGATGGCCCGGGCGCTCCGATACAATCGTGAGGCCGTAGAGCTGGCGCGACAGCCCAACCGCAAAATCGCAGATGTCGATCATCTCCTGCACTTCGCCCAGTCCTTCTTGCAGGATCTTGCCGCTCTCGATCGTGACGAGACGGCCGAGCGACGGCTTCGCACCTCTCAGCTCCTCGCCGAAACAACGCACGAATTCGCCACACTTCGGTGCTGGGACCAGGCGCCAGGCCAGATACGCCTGGTGCGCGGTGGCGATCGCCGCGCGTGCATCGTCGATGGACGTGTCTTGCACACGCGCGATCAATGAACCGTCGATCGGTGTGCGGACCTCACGTGTGCCGGTGGTAATGGTGCGGGCGGGGATACCGAGTTCTTCAAGCAGCGCGTGGATATCCATATCAGTCCTTGAATGTCGCGCGCCGCATCGGGCGCCGGGTAGCTTGCGTGATACTCCATCTGCGCGCCCCGGCGTGCGCCCTATGCATCAAAGTGAAGAAAATTACGCGTTTGGCCCTTGGCTCAGTAATCGGGCCGAATTCTCGCCTCGATGACCACCCGCTTCCAGCGCGCGAAGTCGGTCCTTTTCATCTCGGTCAGACGGTCCGGGGTACCGCCCGCTGGAACCAGCCCTTGCTTTGATAACATCTCTTTGATGTCGGCTTGACCCAACATCGTATTGATGTCGGCATTGATCTTTTGCACGATGTCTGGCGATGTGGCGTCTGGGACAAACAGTGCGAACCAGCGATGCGCTTGGACTTCCGGGAAGCCCGCCTCCTGCATGGTCGGTGTATCGGGTAACGCCGGATTACGCTCATCGCCGAATACGGCGATGACTTTCGCCTTCCCGCTGCTTACCGTAGATAGGGCCGTATGCAACGGGGAGATCATCGTATTTACATGGCCGCTCGCCAAATCGCGCGTTGCTGAGGTGCTGTCCTTATATGGAATATGCGTAATGCTGACGCGTGCCGCGAGCTTGAACAATTCCATGGCGAGATGTTGCGGCGTGCCATTGCCAGAAGATGCGTAGCTCAGCTCGCCCGGCTTCGATCTCGCCAACTCGACGAGATTCTTCAACGACTGGACCGGCGTGTTGGCGCTCACCACGAATCCAAGCGTTCCGGTGGCGATCAGCGCAAACGGGGCAAAGGTTTTCAGGGGATCGTAATTCACCCGCCTGCCTAACGCTGAATTCATGGTGAACGACGTGGCGTGCAGCAAGAAGGTATTGCCATCGCTTGGCGCCTTGGCCACAGCATCGGTGCCGCTGCTCGGTCCGGGCTTGTTATCGACGATGAAGGGGGTGCCCCAGCGCTCGCCAAGATGTTGTGCGGTCATGCGGGCGAGGAGATCTGCATCGGACCCAAGCACAAACGGCGCGACGATCGTCATCGGTCGCCCTGGCGCTGGATAAGTCTGTGGCCACGCCCACAACGGCGTCAATAGTGCAGCGGCGATGCCGATACGAAGCGATGCACGCATGCTCATCGCGAAATCAAATCAATACATGGATGGGGACGCTTTTCTCCGGATCGATCTGTCGGGTGATCGATGTTGTTGATGGTGACCGGTCGATATGCAAAGGGATGCGCTCCGCATCGCTGCTTTGGCCGCTACGGATGGCTTCCCAGTCGGAAAGCGGGCAGGCACGGAGCTTATGCCGATGAAGCGGTTGTCACGCTCTACTGCTTTACATCTACGCCTGAAGTCTTGGCGAGCTCGCTGATCTGCCTCGTCTGTGTGCGACGAAATGCATCCAACTCCTCGCGCGTACCGCCGACGATATCGATACCGAGATTCTTCAATTGGTCACCGAATTCGGGCTCTTTTACTGCTTTCACCAACTCCGCACTGATTTTCGCGAGGATTGCGGGCGGTGTACCGGTGGGCGCGACGATGCTGTACCAGCCGAACATCTCGTAGCCCGGCACCACTTCCGCGATCGAAGGCACGGTCGGGAGCAGCGCGGCCCGATTGCGACTCGTTACGCCAAGGGCACGCACCCGGCCGGCCTGGATCATCGGTTGCACCGCGGTGACGACCGCATACGTCAATTCCACTTCCTTGGCGATGGTGTCGGTGATCGCCTGTGGGACCCCCTTATAGGGGACGTGCAGCATCTCGGTCCCGGTAAGGCTGGTTAGCATGACGCCACACAAGTGCTCGGAGGAGCCGGAGCCGGCCGATCCATAGCGGAGTGCGCCGGGGGATTTCTTCGCCAGCGCAATCAGTTCTTGTAACGTCTGCGCCGGCACCTGTGGATTGGCAACCAGCACGAAAGGTACAGTGCCGATGAGACTGACCGAGGCAAAATCTTTCTCGAGATTGAACTTCACATTCGGAAAGACCGCGGTCGCCACTAGCAATTGCGACGTCAACATCATCCAGGTGTAGCCATCGGCCGGCGCTCGCAATGTGAACTCAGCGCTGAGGATGCCCGCCGCGCCGGGCCGCGAATCGACGATGACGCGTTGACCCCATGATTTGAACAGCCGCTCGGCCAGCACGCGCGAAATCAGATCGGGACCGGACCCGGCCGCGCTGCCAATGACCAGCCGAATGGGTTTGTCCGGATACGTTGTCTCGGCGGCGTGCGCCGTCGCCGCGAGGAGAGTGCCAACCACAGCAGCCAAAACCATGTGCATTTGCGTCCCCTTTTAGTCATTGCTCTACAGTTTATTCTGCTCGAGAACCCGCCGGATCGCCCGCACGATACCAACGTAACCGGTGCATCGGCAAAGATTGCCGGCAAGCTCCTCGCGCACGCGCCCGTCATCGGCATCGGGCAAGCGCAGCACGATATCCCGCGCGGTGATCAGCATGCCCGGTGTGCAATAGCCGCATTGCAGCGCATGCTCAGCTGAAAACGCTTCGCGTAGCGCATGCATGGTCGCATCGGCCGCGAATCCTTCGATGGTCCGCACGGTTGCGCCGTCACAGGCTACCGCATACGCAATGCATGAGCGCGCCGGGCCGCCATCGACTTCGATCGTGCAGGCACCGCAGACGCCATGCTCACAGCCGATATTGGTGCCGGTGAGATGGAGGTGCTCACGGACGAAGTCGGCCAGATTGGTGCGCGGTTCGACACTTGCCTGCGCGGGCTTGCCGTTCACGGTGATCGAAATGGTCTTCATGAGGATAGCTGCATCACGGCGCGCTTCAGCGCCACCAAGTGCACCTGATATTCGTAGCTGCCCGCGAGGAACCCCGCAGCGGTCACCGCGTGTGCTGCCTTGGTCGGATCGAATGCACCGATAAAGGGGCGCGCATCAGCAATGGGCGAGGGAGCCGCCGCCGTCGCCCCAACGATGCCGCGCGCAAGGCCGCGGACCTCATCGACCACCAAGGCAGCGATGGCTTCCGCGAATTCGCCGGGTTTGCGATTGAACTTGTAGTAACTCCAGCGCGCCTTGGGTGACAGCTTCGGCACCCGAATCGACGTAACGATTTCATCTGCTCCAATCACCGTTGAGAGCGGGCCATCGACCAATGCAGTGGCGCGAACGCTTCGTTTCCCCCGCGCACTGAATAGCTCGATGTCCGCATCGAGCAAGACCATCACGTTGAGCCAGTCAGCCGCCGGATCGGCATGGGCCAGACTGCCACCGAGGGTGCCGCGATTGCGCACCGCCCGATAGGCGATACCGCGCGCGACCTTGCGCAGCAAGCCATTTGCGGCATCGGGTACACGGCCATCCTCGATCGCGGCATGTGTTGTGGTGGCGCCGTACACGATCGCATCACGCTCTTCTTTCACACCGCTTAGCTCGGTGAGTCCGCGTACATCGATGAGGAGCGCCGGTTGCGCCAACCGCAGATTGAGGATCGGCCCGAGCGATTGCCCGCCGGCAATGATCTTGCCTTCGCCGTTCGCGCCGGCCAGCAACTTCGCCGCGTCATCGAGGTGTCGCGGTTTCTCATAATCGAACTTGGCGGGCTTCATCGACGGGCAGCTCTACTTCACGAGATTGACATCGGTCGTTCGACCC
This sequence comes from Betaproteobacteria bacterium, assembly GCA_009693235.1. Classification (GTDB taxonomy): domain Bacteria; phylum Pseudomonadota; class Gammaproteobacteria; order Burkholderiales; family SG8-39; genus SHXR01. Next base: position 5,309 of record SHXR01000075.1, read on the forward strand.
GCACGCGCCGCCCAGTATTCCCAGGAACGATGCAGGCCGCGCGGCATCATCATCGTATCAACCAATTTATTCGCTTCGCCATCGGAGAGGTACTTGATCGGCCGGCCCGAGGCCATGGTGAGGATGCTCGCTTCCATTTGCATCTTCGCGTTAAGCATCAATGCGATCGAGGCGATCACCGTGAGTTTCAAATCCTTGGTCGCGATGGCCGCGCCGTGGCCCCGCATCATGCACGCGGAGCCGCGGCCAAGCGCCTTGGCGAGCGAGATGCCCGACTTGTTATCGGTCACCATGATTTCGTCATCGTTCGGAAAATCATCGCGGATATCCCAGATCGGCACTTCGGTTCCGATGCTGCCCGCGAGCACCCAGAGCGGTCGGATCGGTGTGCCCGTCACCGTGAAGGGAATGACGGTGTGCGCATGGCTGTGGCAGACCGACATGACGTCCACCCGTTCCTTGAACAGCGCGCCATGGATGAAGCGCTCGGCGTAAATAATACGGCCACGCTGATCGATCGGATTGCTGTCGAGATCGTATTCCATGATGTCATCTTCCTCGACGACGGACGGGCTGCGCGACCGGGCGAGCAGGTAGCGGTCGGCCCGATCGGGATGGCGGACGCTGATATGTCCGAACGCATCGACGACATCCTCTTCACCGAGGATGCGATTGGCGGTGACGAGATCAAGAATGGCGGCTTGCAGGGCGGGCGAGGACATGGCTGCTCCCTAATCAGTGAAGGACTTCCGGATTCAGGCAGTTGCGCGGTTTCTCTCCACGCAGGATGAAATTGGCGAGTGCATCGACAGCAAGCAATCCCATTGCGACCCGCGTTTCGATGGCGGCGCTGCCGATATGCGGCAGCAACGTCGTGTTCGGCAGGGACTTGAAGCGGGGATCGAGATTGGGTTCCCGAGCGTAGACATCAAGACCTGCTGCACCGATGTGGCCGCTGGTGATGGCATCGATCAGCGCGTCTTCATCGACCAGATCGCCCCGCGCAATGTTGGTGAAGATCGCGCCACGCGGCAAGAGCGCGATGCGCGCGGCGTTCACCGACTTGCGCGTGGTCGGGGTGGCAGGCGCCGCGACACAGAACACGTCGCTCACCCGCATCAGATCGTCGAGCGTCGCGTGATACTGGGCGCCTTGTTCGTGCGCGGAGGAGAGCCGGGTACGATTGTGATAGTGAATCGCGAGATCGAAGCCGCGCGCGCGTTTGGCGATCGCCTGACCAATGCGGCCCATGCCGTAGAGGCCCAGACGGCGGCCACCGGGATGGCGACCGAGGAATGCGGTCGGTGACCAGGGGCCCCATTCACCGTTGCGCAGGATCGCTTCGGCGCGGGTGGTATCGCGGGCCGCGGCGATGATCAGCATCATCGCGATGTCGGCCACTGCATCGCTTAGCACGTCCGGCGTAAAAAACACCGGCAGCCGCAAACGCGTCGCCGCCTGCAGGTCGATGTGTTCGTTGCCGACCGAATAGGTGGCGAGCGCTTTGACATGGGTGCGCAGGCGGGCAAGGCGTTCGGCGTCCATTCGATCGGTGGCCATCAATAGGATCGCATCCATGCCGACCGACCACTGATCAAACGCGTCCCCGATCGGCCGGTCCTCAGGCCATAGCGTCATCTCGAACGTTTTCGCGGCATGCTCCTGCACCGCATCGGGCAGTCGCCGCGTAATAAAAAGGCGCGGCTTGGACGGTGGCGTCATGCTCGTGCAGCGACCGTGCCGGCCTTTGCCAGGGCTGCCAATAAGCGGCGCGACGTGATCGGGCTTTCCAACATCTCGACGCCGAGTGGTGCGAGCGCATCATTCACCGCATTGGCAATCGCGGCCGGTGGTGCGATGGCGCCGCCTTCGCCGATCCCTTTTTGTCCGAAGAATGTGAGGGGCGATGGCGTCTCCATATGCAGCACGCGCACCGGCGGCACTTCCGTCGCACCGGGCAACATGTAGTCAGCAAGCGTGGAAGCGAGCGGCTGTCCTTGCAAATCAAACGGCATCTCTTCGTAGAGCGCGGTGCCGATGCCCTGCGCGGTGCCACCGAAGATCTGCCCATCGACCACCATCGGATTGATCAGCGTGCCGCCGTCTTCCACGATGACGTAATCGAGGATCTCGACGGCACCGAGTTCCGTGTCGACCGCGACGACTACGGCGTGACAGGCATAGCTGAACGTCCCGGTGTCTTGCAGCGGTTTGTAGCCAAGCGTGGCCTCCAATCCCCCGGTGTCGACATCGGGTGGTAGCAATTGCGGTTGGCGATACCAGACATGCGCGACCTCCTTCAAGGTCATCTTCTTGTCGGTGCCGGCCACCCGCACTTCACCATCGGCCAAGACGAGATCGACAGCGGCCACTTCCATCAATTTGGCCGCGATATTGCGCACGCGCTTTTCGATTTCCTTGCAGGTCACGCCGACCGCCCCGCCCGACATCACCATGCAGCGCGAACCCCAGGTGCCGGTCGAGTAGGGCGTGACAGCTGTGTCGCCATGAATCACGCGGACATTCTCGGTATCGATGCCAAGAATCGAATTGGCCACTTGCGCAAGCGTCGTCTCCAGCCCTTGTCCATGCGAATGCGCGCCGATGCGCACTTCCAACACGCCATCCGGAGAAAGCCGTGCATTGCATTGTTCATGGCCGGGCACCATTGGAATGCCCCAGCCGTAATAGACCGAGGTGCCGTGCGCGGCCTGTTCGCAGTACACGGAAAAGCCGACCCCGATCCGCCGGCCGTCCGGCTCGTCCTGCTGCTGACGGGCTCGCCACTTCGATAGATCGATCGCCGTGACCGCGCGTCGCACCGCTTCGGGATAGTCACCGCTATCGAAATATTTCTTGGTGACGTTCCAGAACGGCATCTTCTCAGGCGGGACGAGATTGGTGAGCCGCACTTCGTAGGGCTCTCGTTTCGCTTCACGGGCGATCGCATCGATGAGCAGTTCGATGGCAAAACACACACCGGTGCGCGCCACGCCACGATACGGCAGGATCGGCGGCTTGTTGGTGCAGGCCGATGCGGTGACGCAGCGGAATTTCTCCATTACATACGGACCGGGAAGAATCGAGCCGACCTGCGCTGCCTCGAGACAGGCGGAAAACGGATAGAGCGAATACGCACCGGAATCGACGGTGGCATCGCAATCCACCGCCAGCAGCCGCCCGTTCGTATCCGCATAACCGGTGATGTCGTAATCATGCTCACGGCAATTCGCGCCGGCCGACAGTTGCTCGTAACGATCCTCGATCCAGCGCACCGGTTTTTGCAGGCGCATGGCGAGCCAGGCGAGACACACTTCTTCAGCGAGGAGGAGCGCCTTGTAACCGAAACCGCCGCCGACATCGGGTGAGACCACGCGAATCCGCCCTTGATCGATACCCAGACACTCTGACAGTCCCGCGCGATTGATGTGCGGCATCTGCGCTGAGCTGTACATCAGCAATTGATCAAGCCTGCGCTCGAATGTTGCGACGACGCCACGTCCTTCCATCGGCGCCATGCATTGGCGCGCGGTGTGGATGCGTCTGCGTACCTTGATCGCCGCGGTTGCTTTGATGTCGGTGAGATCCGCTTCGGTCTTCGTTTCGAGAAAGACGTTGTCCGACCAGTGCTCGTGAACCCGCGGGCCCTCGGTGTTGCGCGCCATCAACATCTGGGTGACGGCCGGTAGCGGCTCGATATCGACTTCGACCAACGCGGCAATGTCTTCGGCTTCCGCGCGCGTCGTGGCGACACACATTGCGATCATCTCGCCTACGAACCGCACCTTGCCTTGTGCGAGCACCGGCTGGCTCGAAGCTTTGAAGCCGGGCAGGGCCGAGTTTGCCACGATCGGCTTTACCCCGATAAGATCATCGATCGTGAATACCAAGTCTTCCAAGCCGGCAGGCTTGGTGATCGATTTGATGCGGCCATGCGCGACCGATGAGCGCACGAACGCGACGTTCTGCATCCCGACCATCGCGATGTTAGGGACGTATTCGCCCTGGCCATGCAGAAAGCGCGCATCTTCCTTGCGCCGCAGGCGCGCGCCAACGCCTTTACCGGCCACGTTGCTCACCGATTAGGCGGCTTGCGCAAGCGGCAAGATGGGGGCATCCGCATTGACCCGCTTGCCGGCACGCATACAGAAGGCGGGACGTAACATCCGCTCGGTGGTTATTCGATTCTTTTCATTGTCTTCGAGCGTCCAGCGGCCGCGCTCGTCCGACAGCACCGATACATCGGCTACGACGTCTGGTTTCAGCGTGCCGATTTCGCCTTCCATCCGCACCATCTTGGCGGCATTGGTGGTCACCATCGGCACGATTTTCTCGAGCGGTACGCCAAGCGCCATGAGACCGGTCATCGCCTGCACGAGGCTGAACTGGGCGTTGCCGCCAAACATATGCATCTCGTCATCCGGATGGGAATCCGGCGTGCCGCGCGGTTTGGGGACATGCGTGTTGTAGCCATGCATGTCGGCGCCCAGCGTGTCCGGCATGACGCCTGCGTCCAGCACATCGCGGGCCACGCGATAGCTGAAATGAGAACCGTAGCCGACGTCGATCTTGGCGCCGCGCGCAATGGCTTCCTTGATCAACGGATGCATGGTGCCATCGACATTCACAAATCCACCCGGATGCCGGCTGAACGGATGCGCCAGCACATCGCCTGGTTTGAGGAACTCGAGGCACTCGGTAAAGATACGGTTCGGATCCAACGACTTGCCCTCGATCGGCGGCCAGAGCTGCCCAAAATGGATGTAGACGGGAAGGTTGGTTTGCCGGCCGATCTCGGCGGCGAGTTTCATGACTTCCATGCCCCAGCGCGAGAAGCCGCCGATCTCCGCATGCGCCTTGATGCCGCGCACGAGATCGGCGTTTTCCTTCGCCGCACGGACAGTCGCATCGACATCCAGACATTCAGGGCGATACAACTCGGGGTAGTAATGCCCTTCGAGGCCACCGACGATATACGCCGAGAGAAATGCCACTACCCGCGACTGCGCCGGCTCGACCACATGATGCCGAAACGCCGGCATCGTGATGCAACTCGGGCCGCCCTGATCGATGAGGGTGGTGACGCCCGACTGCACGCCGCACATATCGGCATTGAGTCCAAAGCGACCGGTTACATACTGGAAGACGTGCGCATGGGTATCGATGAGCCCCGGGAGCACGATCTTGCCGCGGCAATCGATCGTCTCGCGGGTGGCGCCGGCGAGCACGTTCTCCGCGACATTGGCGATGCGACCGCCCTTGATGGCCACATCGCGCACGCCATCGGTTCCGGATGCCGGATCGATCACCCGGCCACCTTTCAGTACCACATCAAAGAGTTCGCTCATGGCGCTTCCTCGCACAGTTCCCAAGGATTAGAGCGTAGCGCAACTTTGGGGAGCGGTGCGGCGAATCCGTGTTCGGCGCGGGCGATCGCAACCGAGCCCGCGGGCGGTACACTTGCAGCAGTCCCGAGTTCTTATGCGGTAATCGCCCGAGGAGGTCCGTTCGACCATGGCATTTCTTCGCAATACTTGGTATGTGGCGGCGCGCAGCGGCGAAGTGGGCCGCCAATGCCTCGCCCGCAAGATTCTCGGTGAGCCGGTGATGCTTTATCGCACCGCGGCCGGTCAACCCGTGGCGCTGCTCGATCGGTGCCCGCATCGGCTGCTCCCGCTTTCCATGGGGACGCTCCAGGGCGACGCGATCGAATGCGGCTATCACGGACTCACTTTTGACAGCACCGGCCAGTGCATCCGTGCACCGGGCCAGGAGCGCGTTCCGCTGGGTACGGCGGTCCGGGTCTATCCGGTGGCCGAGCATATGGGCATGGTCTGGATCTGGCCGGGCGACCCCGCGTTGGCCGACCGGTCCAAGCTGTTCGACCAATTGCCGCAATGGGCCAATGCCCGTGGGCCCAATCCCCAATGGGCGTTGCTGGAAGGCCCGCTCACCTACGTCAAATCGAATTACCTGCTGCTCAGTGAAAATTTGGTCGATCCCGCGCACGTCGTCTATGTGCACAAGCGATCGCTAGGTAGTCCGGCGATGGCCAACATTCCGATCGAAACTAGCCAGCAAGGCGACACTTTGCTCGTCTCACGCTGGACACCCAATGCGCCTGCTTCGCCGATTCTGCAGCGTTATGGCAAATGGGCGGGCAATGTCGATCGCTGGCAGTACTACTGGATGTATCCACCCCATATTGCGGTGGTCGATTTCGGCGCCGGGCTGCCCGGCATGGATCGGAGCAATGCCGGCCGCGATGCGGCGATTCGCTTGTTTACCGCGCATTTCATGACGCCGGAAACGGCCACCACCACCCATTATTTCTGGTTTGTATTGCGCAACTTTGCGTTGGGTGACAGGGCGGTAGCCAGTGACCTCATCGAGCAGGTCACGATGACCTTCATGGAAGACAAGGCAATCCTCGAAGCCATCGAGGATGCCGAGGTCGAACCCTTTGTTACCTCGCGGGTGAAACTGGCGGTCGATGCCGGGAGTGTGCGCTTGCGCCACACCGTCGAGCAGATGATCAGCGAAGAAGAGGCATTACGGACCAGCGGGCGCACCCGCGCGGCCGTCACGTAAGATGGGCCCGATCAATCTCCAAGGATGCTGTGCATGAGCAAACGACTGGATGGAAAAATCGCTGTCATCGTCGGTGCCGGCCAAAGCCCAGGCGAAGGCGTCGGCAACGGGCGGGCGACTGCCATGGTTTTTGCACGGGAAGGCGCGCGAATCTTGTGCGTCGATTTTTCGCTTGCAGCGGCAAAGGAGACGGCCGACATCATTCGCGGCGAAGGCGGTGAAGCGGTGCCGTTCGAGGCGGATGTCGCCAAAGAAGCGATGCTGAAGGCCGCCATTGACGAGACCATCAATCGATGGGGGCGCATCGATATTATGCACAACAACGTCGGCATCAGCGTGTCAGGCGGCGATGCGGCGCTTACCGAAATCACCGAAGCCGCATTCGATCGCATCATGACGGTCAATCTGCGCGGCACCGTCATGGCCTGCAAGCACGCCATGCCGCATATGCGCAAGCAGCAAAGCGGCGTGATTATCAACATCGCTTCGATTTCGGCCTATGAGAACTATCCGTGGGTCACGTACAAGGCGAGCAAAGTGGCGATGGTCGAATTCACCAAGCAGATCGCGATCCAGAATGCGCAGTACGGCGTGCGTGCGAATGTGATCATGCCGGGGCTCATGAACACGCCGATGGCCGTTGACACCCGCGCGCGGACGTGGAAGCGGCCACGCGCCGAAATCGTTGCCGAACGCGATAAGCGTGTCCCGCTGCGCGGCAAGATGGGCACCGGCTGGGATGTTGCCAATGCCGCATTGTTCTTGGCATCGGATGACGCGGGTTTCATCACCGGTGTTGCGCTGCCGGTGGATGGCGGGGCGTTGTGCAAGGTGGGGTGACGGCCTGCGGCCGGGTGAAGGGTGAAGGGATGAAGCGCCACATATTGTTTTATTGCTGATTTCGATTTGCGCTTCCGCCCCGGCAGAGGAGGCGTGGCAGCTTCTTTCGCGCGAATCGGGTTGCACGAGTCTTGAGCTGCTCGTGAAGATGGAACGCTTGGTGAAAGCGCCCGCTTCTCCCGAAGAATTCGCGTCGATGATGCGCGCACGCGGCCATGCTGTAACAGTTGGAATCCCCGATGGCTTCCCGAAAGACATGGCAGGAAAGGCGGTGATGGTCAAGTACGCGGAGAACCGCGCGCCGATATTCCTGCGAGCTGAACTTTGCAGAATGACGAGCAAGCCGTAATTCGCCACAACGCATGCCAGGCAAGTCTTGCTGCAACTTCATGCCCGGGTGTTATGCAAGTTACGCGAATCAAGGCTTCGTGACGTGAATGCAGCGATCGCATTTCTAGCCGGAACATTGTTTCTCGTCTCGATCTCCCGGCGCTCGCTGCTCAATCCTCGTTCGCATGGCTTCTACCGGTTCATTGCATGGGAATGCATGCTGGTGCTGGTCAACCTGCCGACGTGGGGAGATGATCCGTACGGTCCGCTGCAACTCGTTTCGTGGGCGCTGCAGCTGATCACGCTCGCCTTGGTGGCGCACGCGGTTCATCAGCTGCAAAAATTTGGCCGGCTAAGCGAGGCGCGGCGCGGAGCTGTTTTTGTTCGAAAAAACGTCGGTGCTCGTCACGAAGGGCATCTATCGGTACATCCGACACCCGATGTATGCGGCACTGCTTTTTTCGCATAGGGTGTTTTTTGAAAGGGATATCCATGCCGAGCATTATCTTGGTGGGTGGGACCTGCATCGCTCTTTTCATCGCCGCATTGCGCGAGGAGGCTGAGTGCGACGAACACTTCGGTGCGGCGTATACCGATTACATGAAGACCACCAAACGGTTCATACCGTTCGTCTGGTAGATCGGTCAGCTGATAGGGCATGGCCGCCCACTAATTCGGGAGCCGGCTGATGAAATCCTGGCGGACGTTTTGCGCTTGCATCATGCTTGCCGCCGTCATGTTGACTGCGGCGTGCTCCGCGCCGGCGGTCCTGACGCAGACGCTCGATGAGCGCGGTAGCGTCGCGATCACACCCGCCGTCCGCGTGGTGTTTGCGACCATCGATGAAGGCAGGCGCTATGCCCGCATGAAGGACGACTACAGCCAGCGTACCGACGCCCTCGAGCGCCAACTGAAGGTGCGCACGGCGCGCGCTCCGAATGAAGCGCAATACCTGGAGGAGCTCGCCCTCGATGTGCGCGCCTAGTCGGAGGCCGAACGGGAGCGCGTCACCCGCGCATTGGAAGCGCTGCGCGAACCGCTCGCTCAAATGCAACTGCCGTTGCCGGCCCAGATAACGCTTGTGCGTATGGACGGTCGGGTGTTTGGTAATCGCGTCGCTTACACCCGGGGCAATGAGATTTATTTTCCCGGCGGCATGGTCGCAGGCGACGGACCGCTCGATTTCGTGCGCGCTTTGCTGGCGCATGAGCTGTTTCATGTGGCGAGCCGCCACGACCGTGCTTGGCGTGATGCAATGTATGCGATTGTGGGCTTTCAGCCGGTGCCTGAGGTGGCGATTCCGGCCGCGTTGCTCGCGCGCAAGATCACCAATCCGGATGCGCCGCGCATGGATAGCGCGATTCGCTTGTCCGTCGGCGACCGTAGTCCGGTATGGGTGGTGCCATTCATGCAATCGAAAATCAGCGCGATCGGCAATGAGCCGCCACTTAGTTTTCTCTCGGTGATGGACCTGCTCTGGCTTGAAGTAGGGCGGGGTGATGCGCCGCCAACCAGGACTGTGCTGAGTGATCCGCCGGTCTTGCATGAGACCGATCAGGTGTTGGTGGGGCTCTTAGAGCAGGTCTGGCGCAACACCAAGTACATCGTGCATGCCGAAGAAATCCTCGCGTCCAATTTCGCGCAGATGCTCTTCGTTGCCGAGCCGCCGTCACCGGCGATTCATACGCGCATGCGTACCGTCATGAAAGAATATGCCGCGCGCGCAGTAATGGATGTGCTGCCAAACATCTGGCACGGCGTGGGCGTCAGTTGATCGTTACGCCCCGATCGCAACCGTAACTCGTTTGACGCTTGGCGTCGGTGAACGCCGCGAGATCCCAATCGCCCGAATCGCGATTGAAGCGAAGGATGTAGGAATCGCCGCCGTCGACCGCGCATTTGAAATAGCGCAGATCGGGCGACAGCCAGCGGTCCACAATGGCATTGACGACCATGCGCCGCTCACCGAGCCAGAACGCCAACGGTTCTTGCTCGCCCCGAAAGCCTACCAAGCATTCGACGCGCATTTGCATAATACAAATATCATAGCCCTGCGCCCGCAACTTTGCAGACATTCAGAAGGTACCTGGGAGCAGCCATGACGATTCGCCATTGCATCGAAATTTGGATCGCAATTGTTACCGGATTGTCGGGGTCGCTCGCGTTCGCGCAGCCGTTTCCCGACCGTCCGGTAACAATCGTCGTTCCGTATCCGCCGGGTGCCTCCACCGATCAGCTTGCGCGCCTCGTGCAACCAAGGTTTGCTGCCTTGCTCGGGCAGCCGGTGATCATCGAGCATCGTGCCGGCGCCGCTGGGACCATCGGCGCGGCCTATGTAGCGAAGTCGCCCGCCGATGGATATCGGATCCTGCTTGCCACGCAACCGATCCTCGCGATCAGTCCGTACCTGCAAAAGGAAATGGGCTTCGATCCGATGAAGGAATTGACGCCCCTCACCAACGCGGTGAACGCGGTGCTGGCGGTGACGGTGCATCCGTCCGTCCCGGCCAATACGCTTGCGGAGTTGATGGACTACGGGAAAAAGAATCCGGGTGTGCTCACATTTGGCAGCGCGGGTAACGGCTCGCCGCAACATATCGGCGCGGTCATGCTGGCGCAGCGGGGCCAGTATCAGATGACGCACATCCCCTACAAAGGCGGCGCGCCGATGGTGACCGATCTCGTCGCCGGGCATATCCGGGCGGGCATCGTCACTTATTCCACCATCAAGCAATTCGTCGCCGACAAGAAGCTGCGCGTCGTGGCGATTGGCGAACCGCGTCGCTTCGCCGGCGCGCCGGACATCGCGACGCTGGGCGAAACGATCGCAGGCTTTGATCTCACGACGTGGCTCTGCTTTGTCGCGCCCGCCGGATTGTCGTCATCCCTGGTGTCGACGCTAAGCATGGCGCTGGTGAACGCGCTGAAGTCAGAAGAGGTGAGCGCAAAGCTGCTCGATCTGGGACTAATCGTCAACGCTGAAGGCCCCGACCAGCTTGGGAAAATGATGCGGGCAGACTATGAAACCTATGGGCAAATCATCCGCCAGTATCGGATTGCGGCGGATTAAGCCGAACATCGATTCACAGCGGCACCGTGATCAACCCCGGCGGGCTCTCGGCATCGATCAGATCAACCCGCTTCAGTACGATGCGCAGCCCCTCGATCGAGCGTCTGAGATGATGGGTGGCAAGGCAGGCCCGCAGCAATCGTTCGCCCGTGCGATACTCGGCGACGAAGAGGGTGGACTTGACCACGATACTGTGACCGCCCTCGACTTCGCCCGCCACCATCACATTGCCCACCATGCGGGCGGTGCGTGGAAATGGGGTGCTTGAATAAGCGCGCGGATGCCGCAGCCGCTCGATACGGAGCGCCAACACGCTGCGATCTTCGTAAAGAATGGAGATGTGATTGAACGGATCGGTTTGGTCGGCGCGCGCGGGAATCCAATAAAACCCATCGCCCGCGAAGAGCGCCAGCCACTCAGCGAGCTTCGCCTCATCGAGCAGGCGTGCCTCATGAAACAGAAATTGCTCGACCTCAAAAGCGAGGCCTGTGTTCACGCTTCCACCATATAGCGCTTCCACGCCGCATATTGCGCGCGCATGGCAAGCTCGCTGGTGCCGTCGGCTTCCAGTGTGCCGGCCGCCAACTGCTTTTCCTTTCCCATGCCGCGCGACAAATCGATCCAATCACGCTCCTCGCTCGCAAATCCGCGCTGGCAGCGCTCGAATATTTCCATGTCGTCGCAAAAAATCATCGAGGCGGGTGAGTTGAGATTGGTGAGAAAACGGACGGCGCGCTGGTACATTTCATCCGGCGCGTCCTTCAATCGAAAGCACATCGCCACGATGCGGGTGCGATCGGGCGCCAGGGGCTGCACGACGCGGACCTGCTGATACTGCGCATTCACGCTGATATTCGGATAGATGAGATTGTTGAAGCGGTCAAGACCGATGATCGCCTTGGTCTTCTCTTCACCATGGCTTGCCACGAGTTTTGCCCGGTAAGCGAGCCAGGTGGGGTCGCTCCGTTCCGGTGACAACACGCCGCTCTTGTAGAAACCACCCATGTAGGTGTGGCCGCCTTCGGTTCCCCAAAGTCCGGTGGCCAGCCAATCCTTCAGGGCGAACCCGTTGGAGAGCAGTTGCGTATGGGTTTGGTGCAGGTCGTAGGCGGGCGTTGCATAGTCGCGTCGATCGCCCCGCGCCGCGGCCACCGACGACTCATGGACGAAACCGGCATGCATGATGTCGTTGGCGTTTTCGTGATGGAGCTTCCAGTTGCCGCGATATTCCTGGCGAAAGATGCCGCCGGCCTGCTCGATTGCTCCGGTCGGCGAGCGGTCGACGATGTTATCGAGCGTTTCGGTCATCGGACCAAGGAATGCTTCGAGCGATGGCGTCTCCGCCGCCATGCAACCGAATATGAAGCCGCGATAGGAGGCAATGCGCGGCACGCGCGCGAGACTGAAGCGCGGGTCCTTCATGTCAAAGGAAGCGGGCAGGCTCGCACGATGCGGCAGATTGATCAGCGTGCCGTCCAGTCGATACTGCCAAGCGTGATAGGGACACACGAAGCTCGCCGTGTTGCCGGTATGGTTGGAACAGACTTCGGCGCCACGATGCGCGCAACGATTCACCACCGCATGGATGGCGCCCTCTGCGTCACGGGTAACGATGACCTCTTCGCGGCCGAGCCTGGTGCGAAAGAAATCGCCCGGCCGGGCGATCTGACTCTCATGGGCAAGAAACACCCAGCAGCGGCCGAAAATGCGGGTCATCTCCAGATCAAAAATGGCGGGGTCGGTATAGACGCGCCGGTGCACGCGCTCAGGCGTCACCAGCGCGGCGATTTCTTCTGCTGTGATGGATGCAATCATGCCCGAAGGTTACAGGTTGCCGCTTCTGGTTGCCAAGCCCGGTAGCATTGGTATGTCGAAAGTAAATTAGTTGTCCGGTTTTAGTAAGTAACCTGTCCGGTTTATTGAGGAGCGATATTGCTGCCCATAAGCCGGTCTGGCTACCGACAGGAGAACCGGAAGATGAGATTCGAAGAGGCCTACCAAGGATGGACGGCGGGGC
>SHXR01000076.1 GCA_009693235.1 Betaproteobacteria bacterium
CCGTACTACCGTACTACCGTACTACCGTACTACCGTACTACCGTACTACCGTACTACCGTACTACCGTACTACCGTACTACCGTACTACCGTACTACCGAGCGATGGCAGCCTAGCTGCCATTTTTATCAACCCAACCCCGGCGGACGCCTCATCCCGCGCATTGCGCGACTCCCCTAATCGTTCGTACCGGGTCAATCAGGTCAATCAATTCATGGCAAATCCATCCGTCGCAGTTGCCGCCCCCGCATCGATGCCTCCAGGGATGGAGAGCTTCGCCGCGCTATTCGAGGAAAGCCTAAGCCTCAAGGAAATGCGGATCGGCGAGATCATTACCGCCGAAGTTGTTCGTGTCGATCAGAACGTGGTGATCGTCAATGCCGGCCTTAAATCAGAGAGTGTGATTTCGGTCGATGAATTCAAGAACGATCGCGGTGAGCTGACGGTCAAAGCGGGCGATTTCGTTGCGGTATGCATCGAAGCGCTGGAAGACGGCTTCGGCGAAACGCGGCTGTCGCGCGACAAGGCGAAGCGCCTCGCAGCATGGCTCGATCTCGAGAAAGCTCTCGAATCCGGCGAATTGGTGAGTGGTGTGATCAGCGGCAAAGTAAAGGGCGGTCTCACTGTCATGTGCAACGGCATCCGCGCGTTCCTGCCTGGCTCGCTGGTCGATATGCGCCCGGTGAAAGACACCACGTCGTACGAAGGCAAAACGCTTGATTTCAAAGTGATCAAGCTCGATCGTAAGCGCAACAACGTCGTGGTCTCACGTCGCGCTGTGCTGGAAGCAACCGTCGGCGCCGAACGCGCCGTGCTGCTCTCGACCTTGCAAGAGGGCGCCATCGTCAAAGGTGTCGTCAAGAACATCACCGATTACGGTGCGTTCGTCGATCTGGGCGGCATCGATGGTCTGTTGCATATCACCGATCTGGCATGGCGTCGTGTGAAGCATCCGACCGAAGTCGTCAATGTGGGCGATGAAATCACCGCCAAGATTCTCAAGTTCGATGCCGAGAAAAATCGCGTATCGCTTGGCCTCAAACAGCTGGGCGAAGATCCGTGGGTGGGTATTGCCCGCCGCTATCCGACCGGCACGCGGCTGTTCGGTAAGGTCACCAACATCACCGACTACGGCGCTTTCGTCGAAGTCGAGAGCGGCATCGAAGGATTGGTGCATGTTTCGGAGATGGATTGGACCAACAAGAACATTCATCCTTCGAAGGTCGTGCAGGTCGGTGATGAAACCGAAGTGATGATTCTCGAAATCGACGAAGATCGCCGCCGGATTTCCCTTGGCATGAAGCAATGCCTGCCCAATCCTTGGGAAGAGTTCTCGATCAATCACAAGAAGGGCGAGAAGGTCCGCGGTCAGATCAAATCGATCACCGACTTTGGCATTTTCGTTGGTCTGCCGGGCAACATCGATGGTCTGGTGCATCTGTCTGACCTCTCCTGGAGCCTCACCGGCGAAGGGGCCGTTCGCAACTTCAAGAAAGGCGATGAAGTGGAAGCCGCTGTGCTGTCGATCGATGTCGAGCGCGAACGCATTTCGCTTGGTGTCAAGCAGCTGGAAGGCGATCCGTACAACAACTTCGTGGCCATGAACGACAAGGGCGCAATCGTGTCTGGCACAGTGAAATCGGTCGATGCCAAGGGCGCGGTGATTCAGCTGGAAGCCGAAGTCGAGGGCTACCTGCGGGCCTCGGAAATCTCGCGCGACCGCGTCGAGGATGCCCGTACGCTCTTGAAAGAGGGCGATGTGGTGACCACCATGATCATCAATGTCGATCGCAAGAACCGAAATATCAATCTGTCGGTGAAGGCAAAAGGCTTCTCGGAAGATAACGAGGTAATGGCGAAGGCGCAGAGCGAAAGCGCGGCAGCGACCGGTAGCACCAATCTTGGCGCGCTGTTGAAAGCAAGGCTTGATCGCGGCACCCCGCAATGAACGACGGTACGACCGACCACGACGGGATGACGAAGTCCGAGCTGATTGCAAGGCTCACGTCCCGCTATCCGCAACTGGTGGCAAAAGATGCCGAATTCGCGGTGAAGATGGTGCTCGACGCCATGACCAATAGTCTGGTGAACGGCGAGCGCATTGAAATTCGCGGCTTCGGCAGCTTCGGCCTGAACCAACGGCCAGCCCGCATCGGGCGTAATCCCAAATCGGGCGAGAAGGTGCTCGTGCCGGAAAAGCTGGTGCCGCATTTCAAGGCGGGCAAGGAACTCCGCGAACGGGTCGACGGTAAGTCAAACGTAGAAACCCAGTAGGGCACGCCGTGCTGATCGCCTTATCGTCGCCCCCAACATCGCTATAGTTCCCATAGGGAGAAGCGCCGTGCCAGCGCTGATAAAGATTCTGACCTGGTTGATTCGTGGATTTGTGTTTGTCTTCATCCTGCTCTCTGCCATGAAGAATACCGATCCTGTGACCCTGCGCTTCTATCTTGATCATGCGTGGACCGCGCCGCTTGCCCTGGTGCTTTTTCTCGCCTTGGCGGCCGGTGTGTTGCTCGGTTTGGCTGCGGGCCTCGAGCGTGTGGTGGCGCAGCGGCGCGAGATCATCAATCTCAAACGTGAACTGCGTATGCGATCAACGGGAGACACACGACTGGCACCACCGGGTGCCGCGACCGATGAACCGGTGCGTCCGGTTCCGGATGCTCCGCTTGGTCATGTCTAAAACAAATCGACGCGTCGGCAACTAGGCGCGGACGGGATCCCACGGCACACCATGGAATTCGAATTCTGGTGGTTGATCGGCTTTCCTATTTTTTTCGGACTGGGGTGGATTGCCGCCCGGATTGACCTCAAACACCTGATTTCCGAGTCGCGTGCCTTGCCGCGCTCCTATTTCAAGGGGCTCAATTTTCTTTTGAATGAACAGCCGGACCAGGCTATCGAGGCGTTTATCGAAGTGGTCAAAGTCGAACCCGAAACGATCGACCTCCATTTCGCTCTTGGCAGCCTGTTCCGTCGGCGCGGTGAAACGGACCGGGCCATTCGTATGCATCGCAACCTGCTGGAACGGTCCGATCTCGCCCCGGATCAGCGCCAACACGCCTTGGTCGAATTGGGCGAGGACTATATGAAAGCAGGGCTCCTCGATCGCGCGGAGGAGTCTTATACCCAATTGCGCAACGGTCCGAATCGGGCGCGTGCATTGAAGAGTCTGCTCGAGATCTACCAGATCGAAAAGGATTGGCGTAAGGCGATCAAGATTGCTCAGGAGTCCGCGCAGGATTCCGGGCAATCCTGGAGCAAGGAGATCGCCAACTACTGGTGCGAGATCGCCATCGCGAAGATGAACAAGCCCGATCCGGTCACCGCCCGCGCCGCGCTCGCCGAGGCGCTGCTTGCCAACAAACGGTGTGTGCGCGCCAATCTGATTTCCGGCGATCTCGCGGTCCGCGAAGGCAATCACGCCGCGGCGATCGAGGCCTGGCGCAGCATTGAGCAGCAGGATGCAAACTTTCTCGCACTGGTCGCGCAGCGATTGCTGGCAAGCTTCCGGGCCTTAGGGCGAAACGCCGAAGGGCTTGCGCTATTAAAAGAATTCCTTGAGAAGGCCCCCTCGCTTGACATGTTGGATGTGGCTTTTCAATCCACTTTGGACGCCGAAGGGCCCGAAGTCGCGTACCGGCTCGTGCGCGACGAATTACGCCGCAATCCGACGCTGCTTGGACTGGATCGCCTGCTCGAAGCGCAATTGATCAGCGCATCGGCCGAGCGGCGTCAGGAACTGGAACTCGTGAAGAATCTGGTGCATGGTCAGACGCGCCGGCTGTCACGCTATCGCTGCGTGAGTTGTGGATTCAAGGCAAGGCAGTTTTATTGGCAGTGTCCGGCCTGTTCCGGATGGGAAACCTATCCACCGCGCCGCACCGAAGAGTTCGAGTTGGGGCCGTAACGGCTTTTTCCTATTGAGAGGGTTCGCACTTGAAGATAACGATGATTGGCACCGGCTATGTGGGTCTGGTAACCGGTGCTTGTTTTGCGGAAGTCGGCAACGATGTGCTGTGTCTCGACCTCGATCAGCGCAAGATCGACATGCTGAACAGTGGCGGCATTCCGATCCATGAGCCGGGGCTGGATACCATGGTGGCGCGCAACCGCGCCGCTGGGCGCCTGCGTTTCACCACTGATGTCGCCGCCGGCGTCGCACATGGCCTTTTGCAATTCATTGCCGTGGGCACGCCGCCCGATGAAGATGGTTCGGCAGACTTGCGCCATGTGGTCGCGGCGGCACGCAACATCGGACGTCATATGGATGGCTACCGGGTCGTCGTTGATAAATCCACGGTGCCGGTGGGTACCGCCGATGCGGTGCGCGCAGCGATCAGCGACGAACTCGCAAAGCGCAAGGCCAATCATCGGTTTGCGGTCGTGTCGAATCCTGAGTTTCTGAAGGAAGGCGCGGCCGTCGATGATTTCATGCGGCCGGATCGCATCGTGATCGGCAGCGATGATCCGGACGCCACCCGCCATATGCATTCGCTGTACGGCCCGTTCCAGCGCAATCACGAAAAGCTTTACGTGATGGACGTGCGTTCGGCTGAACTCACCAAGTATGCGGCGAATGCGATGCTCGCCACGCGCATCTCTTTCATGAATGAGCTTGCCAATCTGGCGGAGCGGCTCGGCGCCGATATCGAGTATGTGCGACGCGGCATTGGTTCTGATCCACGGATCGGTTTTCACTTCCTTTATCCGGGGGCCGGGTACGGCGGATCCTGTTTCCAGAAGGATGTAAAAGCGCTGATGCAGACCGGCCAGCAGTCCGGCCTATCGCTTGACATTCTCGCCGCCGTCGAGCGGGTCAACGATCGCCAAAAACACGTCCTCACGACCAAGATCACGACCCGCTTCGGCAATGATCTTAGCAAGCGCCACTTTGCCGTCTGGGGCCTCTCGTTCAAACCCAATACCGATGATATGCGCGAGGCGCCCAGTCGCGAATTGATCGGTGATTTACTTGAGCGCGGTGCAACCGTCTCGGCTTACGATCCGTTCGCCATCGATGAGGCGCGCCGCGTCTTTGGTGGGGAAGCGCGCATCCAATTCGCGAAGAGTCCGATGGGGGCGTTGGTGGGTGCCGATGCCTTGGCGATCGTCACCGAGTGGAAAGAATTTCGCAGCCCTGATTTCGATGCGATCAAGACGGCGCTGAAGTCTCCGGCGGTCTTTGACGGGCGCAATCTCTACGATCCGGCCGATGTGGTGCAAGCCGGGCTTGAGTACTATCCGATCGGCCGGCGGGTTGCCGCCGCGTAGCCGACTGACTAGCACCGGTTCCCTTTACACGATGCAACTACCGAACCTCACCGCCGGCCGTATTCTCGTCGTGGGCGATGTCATGCTCGATCGCTATTGGTTCGGCGACGTTGAGCGCATCTCACCCGAGGCACCCGTGCCCGTTGTGCGAGTGGGGCGCACTGAAGAACGACCGGGCGGCGCCGCCAATGTTGCACGCAACGCGGCGGCCCTTGGTGCGCGGATCTCGCTGCTATCGGTGGTCGGTAATGATGAAGCGGGCGAAAGCCTGCGACGACTCATTGCAGCGGAAAACGTTGCTGCGGTATTGCATCGCGATGGATCGGTGTCCACCACCGTTAAGCTCCGTGTAATCGGCCGCCAACAGCAACTGATTCGTATTGATTTTGAGAACACGCCAAGCCGGGAAGCGCTGTCTGACAAGCTCTCCGATTTCGAATTGTTGCTGGCCCATTGCGACGTTGTTGTCTTGTCGGATTACGGTAAGGGTGGCTTGACGAATATCGTACGCATGATCGAATTGGCAAGGCAAACGGGCAAGCGCGTCCTGGTTGATCCAAAAGGCGACGATTACAGCCGTTACCAGGGTGCTCACGTCATTACGCCGAACAGAGCCGAACTGCGTGAAGTAGTCGGTCGTTGGAAAGACGAAGCGGATCTGGCGCAACGCGCCGAGCGGCTACGCGCCGAACTCGGTCTGGAGTCCTTGCTGGTAACGCGCAGCGAAGAGGGCATGACCTTGTTTCGGTCGGGATCGGTCATGCATGATCCGGCCCGCGCTCGTGAGGTATTCGATGTGAGCGGTGCAGGCGATACCGTCATCGCGACCCTCGCGGTCATGCTGGCCGCCGGCATGGAAATGATGGGGGCGGTGCGTGTCGCCAATCATGCTGCCGGGATCGTCGTCGGTAAGCTGGGCACCGCGGTCGTGACGGCGCAAGAACTTGCCTCGCATCTTGCGAAAATAGATTAAGAAAGCGCTGATATGGCGACTTATTACGTTTTGACAGGCGGTGCAGGATTTGTCGGCTCCAATCTATTGCGTGCGCTGAATGAACGAGACGTGCGCAATATCATTGTCGTTGACAATCTGGAGCGGTCGGACAAGTTCCGCAATCTTATCGGCTGCCAATTCGAGGATTACCTCGATAAGCGCGAGTTCATCGAGCGTCTCGCGGCCGGTGATTTCGAGAATGGGGTTGATGCCGTGCTCCATCAGGGCGCTTGCTCCGACACGATGGAGTCGAACGGCCGGTACATGATGGACAATAACTATCGCTATTCGGTGTCGCTGCTTGATTTCTGTACCGAAGAAGATATCCCGTTGATCTATGCATCGTCGGCGGCGGTCTACGGCGGCAACAGCAACTTCACCGAAGGCCCCGAGCATGAGGCGCCCCTTAACGTCTATGGATACTCGAAGTATTTGTTTGATCAGGTGGTGCGGCAGCGTTTGTTGGACGCCCATCCGCCCGTCGTTGGCCTGCGCTATTTCAACGTCTACGGCCCCAATGAAGCACACAAGGGACGTATGGCATCGGTTGCCTGGCATTTCTTCAATCAGTTTCAGGTCAATGGGCGGGTGAAGCTGTTCGAGGGATCCGGTGGATTTGCGAACGGCGAACAGCGGCGCGATTTTGTGTCGGTCGAAGATGTGGTGAAGGTCAACCTGCAATTTCTGGAGCAGGATCTCGATTCGGGCATCTTCAATGTTGGTACCGGTAGCGCCGGCACATTCAACGACGTCGCTTGTGCAACGGTGAACGCCTGCCGGCAGTTAAAAGGGGAAGGTCCGCTCACATTGGGCGAGATGCAGGCGGGCGGCCTGGTCGAATACATCGCGTTTCCCGAGGCGCTCAAGGGCAAATATCAAAGCTACACGCAGGCTGATTTGCGTAACCTGCGCGGGGCGGGCTATGAGCAGCCGTTTCTCGATGTTGCGACGGGCGTGAGCCGTTACGTTGCACGCTTGGCCGCCGCCACGTAATGGATTTCGCTCGCTATTCGACGATCGAGCAGACCATTGGCAACACGCCGCTGGTACGGTTGCGCCGGTTGCCGGGTACGGAACGCAATGCGATTCTCGTCAAGCTGGAAGGCAATAATCCTGCCGGCTCAGTGAAGGATCGTCCGGCTATGTGGATGATCAAGAAAGCCGAGGAACGCGGGAGCATTCGACCCGGCGACACCCTTGTTGAAGCGACCAGCGGCAATACCGGCATCGCATTGGCCATGACAGCGGCGATTCGCGGCTACCGGATGGTGCTCATCATGCCCGAGCATTTGTCGGTGGAGCGCAGGCAGTCGATGCGTGCCTATGGTGCCGAGTTGATTCTCACGTCAAAGGAGGGCGGCATGGAAGGCGCGCGCGATTTGGCCGATCGCATGGCGGCCGAAGGGAAAGGCGTGATGCTCGATCAGTTCGCCAATCCCGACAATCCGCTCGCGCATTACGAGACCACCGGCCCCGAAATATGGCGTGATACCCAAGGCAGCCTCACCCACTTTGTATCGAGCATGGGGACGACCGGCACCATCATGGGCGTCTCACGTTTTTTGAAAGAAAAGAATCCGGCGATCCAAGTAGTGGGTGCCCAGCCGACCGATGGCTCCAATATCCCTGGCATTCGCAAATGGCCGGCAGCGTACCTGCCAAAGATATTCGATCGCAGTCGCGTCGATCGGATCGAAGGTGTGAGCCAGGCCGAAGCGGAAGAGATGACCCGCCGCATTGCGGTGGTAGAGGGCGTATTCGCCGGTATTTCATCCGGTGGTGCGGTTCACATAGCGCTTCGCGTTGCGGAAGATCTCAGCGGGGCAACCATCGTTGCGATTGTGTGCGATCGTGGTGATCGTTACCTTTCCACCGGTGTATTCCCAGGTTGATCCATGACTCCGACGCTAGTCTTCGATATCGAAACAGTGCCCGATGTGGCGGGCCTTCGCGTCATACTCGATTTGGATCCGGGCCTCTCGGACAACGACGTCGCCGAAATCGCCTTTCAGCGTCGGCGTGCGCAGACAGGTTCTGATTTTCTGCAGGTCCATTTGCAGCGCGTGGTGGCGATTTCGTGCGCCATGCGGGAGGGCGCGACGTTTCGCGTCTGGTCGATCGGTATGCCAGAGGATGACGAGCGCACGCTGATTCAACGGTTCTTCGACGGCGTTGAGAAATTTACGCCGCAATTGGTGTCGTGGAATGGCGGTGGCTTCGATCTGCCGGTACTGCACTATCGTGGACTCATCCATGGCGTGGTGGCGGCCAAGTACTGGGACATGGGCGAAGACGACCGCGATTTCAAATACAACAACTACATCAGCCGCTATCACTCGAGGCATCTCGACCTGATGGATCTCCTTGCCCTCTATCAGCCGCGCAACAATATGCCGCTTGATCAGCTCGCCAAATTACTTGGATTGCCAGGCAAACTCGGCATGGACGGATCCAAAGTATGGGAAGCCTACCGCCAAGGCGCGATCGGTTCGATTCGCGACTATTGCGAGACCGATGTCGTCAACACCCACCTTGCTTTCGTCCAATTTCAAAAAATGCGCGGTGTCTTCGACGAGACTCAATTTGCCGCCGAGACCGCCTTGGTTCGCTCGGCACTTGGCAAACTAAAAGGTGAGCACTGGCGTGAATTCCTCGCCGCTTGGGGGCCGCGCGCAAGCTGATGGGGATTGCAACCGTCGAATCGTTGAACGCCGAAGGTCGCGGCGTTGCGCATGTGGAAGGCAAGGCGATCTTCATCGAAGGCGCGTTGCCGTTCGAGGTGGTCGAATACGAAACCTTGCGACGCAAACCCAATTACGAAGTCGCTCGCACCACCCAGGTGCTGCGAGCGAGCCCGAGCCGAACGACTCCACAGTGTCCCCATTTCGGCGTATGTGGGGGTTGCGCCATGCAGCATGCGGATGCTGCGCTGCAGATTGCAGCGAAACAGCGTGCGCTGGAGAACGCACTTTGGCATGTGGGGCGTGTCCGTCCGGAGACGATGTTGCGGCCGATCGAGGGTCCGTCTTGGGGCTACCGGCATCGGGCGCGGCTAACGTCGCGTTTTGTCGCGAAGAAGGGCGTCGTGCTGGTCGGGTTTCACGAGCGAAAATCCACCTTCGTGGCCGATATGACGAGTTGCGAAGTGCTGCCAGCGCCGCTATCTGTCTTGCTCGTGCCGTTGCGACGTCTGGTGGAAAGCTTGTCTTGCCCCGACCGCATTCCGCAGATCGAAGTGTCGGTGGGTGCCGACGTCACTGTCCTGGTATTTCGGACGCTGGTGCCACTCGTCGATGAAGATAAGCGTCTGCTGCGTGCGTTCAGCGAGACGCACAAAATTGCCGTTTGGTTGCAGCCGCAAGGTCCGGAGACGGCCCATCCGTTTCATCCGTTGGACAGTCCACCGCTTGACTACACGTTACCGGAATACGGCGTTCGCATCGGGTTCCTACCGACTGACTTTACCCAAGTGAACCATGCGATCAACGCGTCACTGGTACGAAGGGCAATGGGTCTCATTGATCCGCAGGCAGGCGAACTCATCTACGATCTATTCTGCGGCCTAGGAAATTTTTCGTTGCCGATGGCGCGGCTCGGCGCGCGGGTGGTGGGCTATGAAGGCAGTGTCGGACTCGTCAAACGGGCGCGCGAGAACGCACGGCGCAATGGGTTGGAGACGGAATTTCGCGTGGCAAATTTATTTCAGCCAAGCGCGATCCCGGATCTTTCGACGGTGGACAAGTTGCTCATCGATCCGCCGCGCGAAGGGGCGCTCGATATCGTGAAGGCCATCGCACCGGATCGTGGGCCGCGACGCATTGTGTATGTGTCTTGTGACCCCGCCACCCTAGCTCGTGACGCGGGCATTCTCGTTGGGATCGGCGGCTACCGCCTGCTGGCAGCCGGCATCGCCAATATGTTCCCGCATACCTCGCACGTGGAATCCATTGCCTGTTTCAGTAGGTAGCGATGCGCGTGGACGATAAAAAAGGCGGCGCAAGCCGCCTTTTTCTTCTGTACTAACCCGTCTCAGTCGTTGTTGCTGGTGATGCCAAGCAGCTGAAGCAGACTGGAAAACAGGTTGTAGATCGCGATGTAAAGCGAGAGCGTTGCGGACACATAGTTCGTCTCACCGCCATGCACGATGCTGTTCACGTAATACAGGATCATCACGGAAGAGAGGATGACAAAGCCAACCAGCAGCACCAGATGCATCACCGGACTTTGCAAGAACACGTTGGCGACAACCGCCAGCATGATGACGATGGCGCCCACCATCAAGAAAGAGCCAAGCTTCGAGAAATCGCGCTTGGTGGTGGCCGCCACCGCTGACAGCGAGAAGAACACCGCAGCCGTGCCGCCAGCCGCCATCATCACCAGTTGTACGCCGTTGCTAAGCCCAAGGGTGCGTTGGAGCAAGGGTCCAAGCAGCAAACCCAGGAACAAGGTGAACCCAAGCAGCAGTCCCACGCCAAGTGCGGATTCCTTATTGCGCTCGATCGCGTAGACCCAGCCATAGAAAATCGCCAGCACTGCGAAGAACGAGAGAATCGGGCTTGCGCGCATGAACGACAAGTCGATGTTCGTGCCGATCGCCGCACCGATGACGGTGGGAATCAGCGTCAATGCGAGCAGGAAGTAGGTGTTGCGGAGCACGCGTTGCTGTTGTGCGGCAATACCGCCAGCCTGCGCGTACGGTGAGCTTGAAACAGGTTGCAATCGTTCGTCCATCTACCCTCTCCTAGTGAAGCGGATGACCCAGATAAGACTCTCTACAGCCGGGAAAGTTTCCGAAAGATCGGCACAAAAATCAACGGTGGGATGATCGATCAATCATTACCGCATTGATTGCCACATTGTCTCCGCGCAGCCGCACGCGACCGGTGTGCCCATCGAGTACCCTACCATGATATGGGGGCGCCATCGAATCCTGCAAGGGATATTGCGGTGCACCATTTCCAGAATAGATGATGTGATACACGTATAATCCCGGCCGCACGCTCTGGCAGGCCCCGCATAGAGGCTGGGTCAGGGGTGCGTTGGCAGGCAGTGCTCGGAGGTGTGGCAGAGTGGTCGATTGCACCGGTCTTGAAAACCGGCAAAGGGAAACCTTTCGTGAGTTCGAATCTCACCGCCTCCGCCAGTTCACCTATGGATCAGATAAAAATAATACATCTACCCCCCAACAACCCCACTATATCTTTGCGACTGAACCAGCGGATATGGTTGTTTTCTTAACCGCGGGGGTACAGGATCACTGTGCGTGCATAGTCTACTGGCGGAAGAGGCAAGAGTCGAACTTACCAGGGACATCTTGGATACCCCTCACCGGTTTTGAAGACCGTGCACCCCACCGGGGATGATTCTCTTCCGTGCTGCCTAATTGCTTTGCGGTTTTCCGCTTGTCCAAATGCTGATGATTTGCGGCACCGCTTCGTCGATTCGTTGTCCGATCTCGGCTTCCGTCAGGATGCTGAGCGGATGTTGAATCACCACCCAGTGCAATTCTTGCATACCAAGCGCGTCTCGTTGCGTTTGCGCCTCCAGGATGAATTCAGTGGTAATGATTACGGCGGTCGGAATGCCTTTTGATTCCAGGGTCACTGCGTCATGCATACAGCACGACGTGCAGGAGCCTCAATCGCCGATCGCTGTGAGGACGACATCGTTGTTCGCGACGATCTCATCGATTAGCGCCGGCGCGGCATTCGACGAGAAGCTTTCCTTTCGGTAGTACGTGACCGAACCGAACTGCTCTTGTGCAACGAGCTTGTCGCGGGTGCCGCGTAGCAGTTTATTGGCGTTCCATTTTGTGTTGTCGAGAATCGCGAGACGCTTGCCCGCGAGTTCCTTGGCGCGTGGCGCGCAGTGCATCGCGGCGGCCACGACGCCGCCGCGCGGATCGAATACACGCATACCAGAAGAACCAGATTGCATGGTGAAGACTCCGGTAGAAATGGTCATAGGTAGCAGGTGCCGTCTACGCAGCGCGCGGATGCGGACGAGGCCTGCGGCGCGCCACCGTCGATCGAGCGTAGCACGGGTGATGACATCCGGCCCCAGCCGGGAATGAAGGCCGAGAAGCGTCCGGCCTCACCGCCTGCGACGAACAGATGAATATTCTCCGGATAGGGAACGGCCGGTATGCGCGCATCGGGTTCGCGCTTGTACCAGACCGGCAGGCTGCGGTTGTAGACCTTGCCGTAGCGATCGCCGAACGTCACATCGCGCCAGCGGTTGCCAGAGTTGTGCCATAGATAGTAGCGAATATCCTGGCGTTTCCAGCCACGTTTGGCGATCGTGCGGGCATGCTCCGGGCCCAATACTACTGCGCAATGACCGGCCGACACCGCATTGTTGTGCGCGAAGGTGCTCATGGCCGAGCAGATGGAATCGAGAATGCCTTCCGGGTCGTCGGCGACATGGTTGGTGACGCTATGCGGTGGTTCCGCGGCGAGGAGAAAGACGGTCGACGTATCGGCCTGATAGCCCTGCTCGACATGATACGGTGCAAGCGGACTCTCTTCTTCGTTTTCCGCGATGCAATAGGTGTATTTGCCGGGATGTCCGAGCGTGGCCTTGTCGAGCTTGCCTGGCCATCCGCCACCGACATTCAATAGGATCAGGCGAATGGCACGTCCAATCGTCGCATTCGCGCGATTGCCAGAGCCGAACACATTGCCGCCTGCATTCATGCCGATCTGTTTGCGGATGGGGCCGTTGACGACCAATAGCGGCGCGCACATATGGGTGGTGGCCTGCACGCCGTTCAAATTGAAATGCGGGGCGCAGAGAGCGAGGATTGCTGCGCGGACTACGGTCGCGTATTTTGGGAGACAGCCCGCCATGACTGCGTTGATGGCGAGCACCTCGCGGGTGAGGTTGCCCCAACGCGGCGGCACGCGGCATTCCACCGATGCGGGGCCGCCACCTAAGGCGTCGAGCATCGCACTGACCTTCTCGACAGTTGGCGGTACGACCGGCAGGCCATCAGAAAAGCCTTGGGTGTAGTACCACTCGATGAGGTCGGTGCCGGTGGATACGGATTCCGGCACGTCTTGGCTATCGGTCGTGGTGGGATTCATGGTGTGAAGGTCAAGTGGTACCGAAGAGGTCGTCTGCCGAGCCGATCACCGAGCGGCTGTTGCCGTGGCGTTTAGTGAGTCCGGCGCGGTCGAAGAATTCGAGCACTTCAATGGTGAGATTGCGCCCGATACCCGAGCTATCCCGGAAGGCAATCGCGCCAAACGATGCATCGGCGCTGGCGGTCGCGAGTTGTTGCGCGATGGTAGCAAGCGCATGCAGGTGCGGGCGCAAGAAGCAACGGTTCGGCGCCACGCGATAAGCGTCGCCCGCGGCACAGACACGATCAAGGATGGCCTGTACCACCGGCACGGACAGATTCAATTGTTCCGCTAATTCGCCGACGCGGGGCGGCAGGATGCCGCCTTCATTGATCAGCGGGCGTAAGCGCTCCCAGATCTTGGCATCGGCCGGTGCGAGTTTGGCGCGATGGGTCGTGCGGCGAAACGTCGCGCCCTCGCGCACGATCCACTTGGTTGCAAGGAGCGACTGCAAGGCGTGCTCAATGGCCAACGGACGATGTTTGCCGCCCAGTGCGCCAAGGAGAGTCTTGCGATCCGGCCCCGACAACGTCGGATGCGTGGCGTGATAATGATCGATGGTCGCTTCGATGATAGTCGCAACCGCATCGCTATCGGCTTGCCGAATCGCCCGCGTTGCATGTTGATGCGTAACGCGTGTGAGCTTCGCGGCATCGACCAGCGCCGACATCTGCACATCGGAGAGATTCCAGGCTGCCTGCAACGCAGCGACATCGGCGCCAAATGGAAAGTGCCCGGCAATCCACTCGATATTCGTTGCCGGCGTTGCCTCGCTAAGGGTCTGTAGCAACGCGATCCGCTCAGCGCGCTTGAGGCGTACGCTGTCCGGAAATGGATCGAGGACCGTTGCGCCAACGATGGTCCTGGTGTTCGAGGCATCCCGCAACACGATGCGATCACCACGCACTGCGTGCACCGGATGATCCAGCCGCAAGCGGGCCCAGCGTTTTCCCGCTGTGCCGGGTGCGTCAAGGAGCAATAGTCGGCCCGGCACATCCGCGGTGCCAAGAAAAGCGTGGATGGCGGAATCCTGTGGGAGGGCTTGCTCGTCGACGGTCCGGCTGAGTTCGACATCGAGGGTCGGCGTCGGTCGATCGAGGACGGGCGCCACCAGCCAATCACCGCGACCGGCGCTCGTGCGATCGATGGACGCGCCAGTCAGATTAATGGCGCAGCGTGCGCCAGAGGGTGCGAGGTCCGCGCTTTTCCCCGCCACGCGAATGCCGCGCACGCGTGCTTCTTTGCCACGCGGGGCGATGTGAATCGTTTGCCCGACACTCAGCGAACCGCTGCTGACCGTACCGGTGACGACCAGGCCTTCCCCCGCCGCGATAAATGAGCGATCGATCGCCATCCGAAACAAACCCTGATCGCGCTGCGCCGATTGCGTTGGCAACAGTGCGGCGATGGATTCAGTCAGCGCGTGGAGTCCGAGTCGGTTCGGTGCATCGATCGGCAGAATCCGCGCGCCGGCGTAGCGCGTCGGTGCGAGCATCGCGCTGACTTCTGCCTGGGCCTCGGCGATGCGTGCGGGTGTTACGCGATCTATTTTGGTGAGCGCGATGAGAATTTGATCGACGGCCAACAGTTGGAGGATTTCTAAATGTTCGCGCGTTTGCGGCATTGGCCCGTCGTCGGCGGCCACCACCAATAGTGCGGCATCAATGCAGGAGACGCCCGCCAGCATGTTTTTGATGAATCGCTCATGGCCCGGCACGTCGATGAACGATACCGCGCGGCCACTGGGATCATGCCAGTGCGCGAAGCCAAGATCGATCGAGATGCCGCGTGCCTTCTCCTCCGGGAGGCGATCGGTTTCGACGCCGGTGAGCGTGCGGACCAGCGTTGTCTTGCCGTGGTCGATATGTCCGGCAGTGGCGAGAATCATCTCAAACTTCGAACGGGCGATGGGAAGGGCACGCAGCGGTTTGGAAGTGCCGGTGAGCGTGCGATAGGCCAATTATTGCAGGGCAGCCGAAACGGCGCTGTCCGCGTGCTCTAAGCGGTGTTGCACGATGGCGGGGAGCCTATTGCTACAATCGACGCTTCACTCATCGGGAGAGCACGCATGAACGCAGCCTAGCTACGCGACCTGCAGACGCCATTGAAGGCGGGCTTTCGTGACGATCCGGACAAGGCGCACATCACGCTCCGCGCCGATGGGCGGCTCGGTGATGCATCCATTACTTGCAAGATTGAAACCGGCAAGGGGATGGTTGAAGCC
This sequence comes from Betaproteobacteria bacterium, assembly GCA_009693235.1. GTDB lineage: Bacteria > Pseudomonadota > Gammaproteobacteria > Burkholderiales > SG8-39 > SHXR01. Next base: position 15,619 of record SHXR01000076.1, read on the forward strand.
GGGCTCCATCCCAAGACCGGTGGCGATGGCCTGACCGCCTGCTCGGGTGACATGTTGCTGGAGGTGTTGGTCGCCTGCGCGGGCGTGACACTCAAAGCGGTAGCGACCGCATTGGGCATCACGATTCGGCAAGGTTCGGTGCATGCCGAAGGCGATCTCGATTTCCGCGGCACGCTTGGGGTTGCGAAGGACGCTCCGGTCGGCTTTAGCGACATTCGCCTGCGCTTTGATCTCGACACCGATGCCACAGCCGAGCAGCTGGCATCGCTATACAAGCTCACGGAACGTTATTGCGTGATTTATCAGACGTTAAAGAATCCGCCGTCGGTGCGCGTTGTCTAATTGGACAACGGAAAGGGCGTTTCACTTTCGCGGGCGAGAAACCGTACGGTGGAAAAGCGCAGCGCATTCCACCAGGGATTCGTGCATCGCATCTAATTACAACAGGCGGTGGAATGCGCGCTGCTTTTCCACCCTACCTGTTACCGATGAAAGATAAACGCGCCGTCACTGCGACGACAGCACCGAGGCGAGCAGATTCGCGCCGAAATCGGCGGCGCCACGTGATTCCATATAGGGTGCGCTGCGCAGGTATTCCTTGATCGCACGGAGCGCGACCGGCTGTCGGCTGGCAATGGTGGCAGTGAGTTCGTCGATGGCCTGCGCGAACGATTCATGCGGAACGACCATGCTCGCCAAACCGGTCTCAGCGGCGCGCTTGGCATCGATTTCTGCGAGGCTCAGCACCAGATAGGCGGTCATCTTCGGTGCGACGCGACGCAGATGGGCGGACATGGCGAGCGTTGGCGGGAGATTTTTCTCCATCTCGGGCAGCGAAAAGCGCGCGCGATCAGAAGCGATCAACACATCGCACGCCGATGCGATGGCACAACCAAATCCCAGTGCCGGACCTTGTACCGCCGCGATGACCGGCACCGGCGAGTCGTAGATCGCCCGGTAGGCGGCCAGGATCGGATCGATGACGCGCGAGCGCATCTGCACTGCGGTGGGCTTGGTCGCACTGGCCGGTCCGGCGCCGCGTCCGCGACAAAAATCGGGTCCGGTGGCGGCGAGCACGATGGCTCTGGCGTTTTCGCCGGCGCCCGCAGCGGTGACGGCCGCGGCGAGCTCGCGCAGATCGTCAAGCTGGAGCAGATTGCCTTCGTTCGGGCGGTTGAGCGTGATGCGGGTGATGCCGGCTTGTTCGGTGATCAACAGATTCATCGGAGATCCTGGATGCCATGCTTGGAACCCAAGATTACCCGGTACGCTCCTTGAGTGCTCGACGCAGCCAGACCCCCGATTGCTCGTCGGCCTGACCTTTGCAGCGGATCAAGTACGGTTCGCCCGACATTGAGCTTTTCGAGGCGATGGTTTCGATAAATTGCTCTGGCGTCAGCTCACGGCTTGCCGCTGCCCTTTTATTGCGCAAGTGCAGGGCTGCTTCGCTCGGTGGATGCACTTTGCTGTTGCGGACAAACTGGCAACTGGATTGCTCAATTCGCGTGAGGAGATAGTCGATATCGCGAGCCGCTTGCGCCTGGGCCGGCGTCGCACTCAACGCGCTCAGGGCAATCGCAAGCAGCATGGCCCTGGTGAATTTCATCGCCGTTGCTGTCCTGGCGCCGGATTGATTGCTATCCATTCAGTCAGGCAGTGCTGAACGGCGGGGAAATAGCCGCCTGCGGACGGACAGAAATAAGCGGTGTGAACCGGTGTGACCGCATGCGGATGGGCCGGGCGTGGCAGTTGCTGACTATGCATGGCCGCACTGCCTTGCATCGGCGCGCCAAGCGGCGGCGAATAAGGCATCAATGATGGTGAGTAAGCGGGCAAATTGAATTGATTGTTGAGTGGCGGTGGGGTCGCGATGCCGCCGCGCTTGACTGTCTGCGCCAGTGTCTGGGCCAGGACCGAAGCGGTGAGGCTCGCGGCGAGGACCGCAATTAGCGATGCGATGCGAGGGGTTTGCACGGCTACCTCCGGTGTCGCGGCGATCGACGATCGCTCGTTCGCTCGTTCGTTCCTAACGTTTTACTCACCGAAAGGTTACACCCGTTGCCTATTCGTATCTGCGAATGAACATCCGAATGCGTGGACAAATGGATTCACGCCAGCGCCGCCCGCTGAAAATCCCGTAGTGGCCGACATTGGGCACCATAAAATGCTCCCGATCGGCGGCCCGGATGGCGGTGCACAGGCCATGCGCGGCCTCCGTTTGCCCGTTGCCGGAGATGTC